>NZ_JBYCZL010000068.1:0-216 GCF_057586215.1 Roseomonas sp. SRI_022 | reverse complement strand
ACCTTCACGTAGTCCGCGATCTGGAACCGACGTTCGAAGGCGCGGGCGCCAATGCCGCGGTGCAGGAATTCCCGCTGCCGGTTATCGGGCTCGCGGCGCTCTCCGCTGATGAACAGGAGATTGCGCTCGGATGTTACTGACAGTTCATCTGCTGCAAACCCTGCGACAGCCAGGGTAACCCGGTACGAGTCGTCGCCTGTGCGCTCGATGTCGTAG
>NZ_JBYCZL010000067.1:0-282 GCF_057586215.1 Roseomonas sp. SRI_022 | reverse complement strand
ACCTTCACGTAGTCCGCGATCTGGAACCGACGTTCGAAGGCGCGGGCGCCAATGCCGCGGTGCAAGAATTCCCGCTGCCGGTTGTCGGGCTCGCGGCGCTCTCCGCTGATGAACAGGAGATTGCGCTCGGATGTTACCGACAGTTCATCTGCTGCAAACCCTGCAACAGCCAAGGTGACCCGGTATGAGTCGTCGCCTGTGCGCTCGATATCGTAGGGGGGGTAGTTCTCTAGCTGGTCGGCCCTCGTGGCGTTCTGTAGCAGATCAAACACCCGGTCGAAC
>NZ_JBYCZL010000066.1:0-688 GCF_057586215.1 Roseomonas sp. SRI_022 | reverse complement strand
CCAGGCTGCCACCTTCGCCGACGGGCTGCTGTCGATCGACCTCGTGCGCGAGATTCCCGAGGCGATGCGGCCACGTCGCGTCGAGATCGCTCGGGCCGGCGGGACCACCCCGCGCAATCAGATCGAGGGTGACCAAGCCGCTTGATGCGGTTTGTCGGAAGGTCCGTGCCGCCCAACGGCGGCCGGGCGCTTCAGCTTGATCGGACAACCGCTCCCGTTGGCAGCGGAGGAACGTATGCCAATCATTCTCTATTTGTTGGTTGGTTTGGCTGTGGGCGTTCCTTTGGTTGTGCTGTTGCTTATCCTCTGACGCTCCTGAACCTAGATGCCCTGACACCGTAGATCGCGGCCGGTGTCGCAACCGACGATGGCGTGGGTGTCAGGCAGATGTGCCAGAGCACGGGCAACGGTGGTGTGGGTCCAGGCGCCCCGACCGCGAGGCGTCGGCACGCCCCGCTGGCTGAGCGCTCGCGCCATCGCTGCTAAGCCGAGGATGCCTTCTGCCCGCAGCCGCTCCACCTCCAGCGCCAGCCGATGCGCCGTCCGCTCCGCGGCTTCTCGCCGCGCCGCAGCAGCGACGGCAGCGTCTGGTCCTATCACTGGCCGATGGCCCCGGTCCCCACCAAGGATCTTCCCGCGCGCCTTGGCGGCCGCCAGCGCCGCCCGGGTCCGCTCGCTGATCAGCTCC
>NZ_JBYCZL010000065.1:0-727 GCF_057586215.1 Roseomonas sp. SRI_022 | reverse complement strand
CGAGCTGATTAGCGAGCGGACCAAAGACGCTCTGGCAGCCGCCAAGGCCCGTGGCAAGGCCCTGGGCGGCGACAGGGGTTATCGGCCGGTCGCTGGCCCTGACAGCGCGGCAGCCGGCACGGCGCGGCGAGCAGCGGCCGAGAGAGCGGCTCACCGGCTGGCGCTGGAGGTGGAGCGGCTGCGGGCAGAGGGCATCCTCGGCTTAGCAGCGATGGCGCGAGCGCTCAGCCAGCGCGGCGTGGCGACGCCGCGCGGTCGGGGCGCCTGGACCCACACCACCGTTGCCCGTGTGCTGGCACATCTCTCGTAGGCGAGGGCGTTCCTTAGCCGATGCGCACTGCCTGACCCGCACGCCATCGTCGGTTACGACACCCGCCGCGATCTATCGTGCCAGGGCATCTAGGCTCAGGCGCGCTACTCGGTGAGGATAAGCAAGAGCGCAGCCAAGGGCGCGCCCACGGCCAGGCCAAGCAACAGGTGGAGAATGATTGGCATACGTGCCTGCGCTGCCAACGGGCGCGGTTGTCCGATCAAGCCGAAGCGCCCGGCCGCCGTTGGGCGGCACGGGCCTTCAGACAAACCGCATCAAGCGGCTTGGTCACCCTCGATCTGATTCCGCGCGGTCCCGCCGGCCCGAGCGATCTCGACGCGACGTGGCCGCATCGCCTCGGGAATCTCGCGCACGAGGTCGATCGACAGCAGCCCGTCGACGAAGGTGGCAGCCTGG
>NZ_JBYCZL010000064.1:0-928 GCF_057586215.1 Roseomonas sp. SRI_022 | reverse complement strand
CGGCACTGCGCTGCACTACGATCCGTGCATTTTCTTTTCGTTCGCACCCATCGAACCCCGCGACAGGTCGGAGAATTCATCTCGCCTCGCACTCCTACGGAGCGAGCCGGATTCCCAAGTCCGGTTCTCCCCGTAGGGGAGGATCTCGGGAATGCGGGAATGCGGCAGAAAACCGCCATTTTCTTGCATTCCCGGGGCCTCGGGAACGACATCTTCCGGGAACGCTCTAACTCAATGATAAGACGCGGTAATTTGCGTTCCCGAGCCTCAGCGTTCCCACCGGGAAGCCGGGAACCGGGAACGTTGAGAATGCATCTATTGGCCTTGCCTGGCGCGATACTGCTCCAACGCCTCCTGGCGAGATCCGTGGACCAGCGCAACCTCGACACCCTTCGCAAGTGGCCCATCCGGAACGTCGAGGAACTTCGGCGAGGCTTGCGTGGCGGCGGTCCGCGCCTTCACCAACATCCGCCGGTCGAGAGCTTTGTTTCCCAGCGCCTCCAGGCTGTGCTTACCCATGCTTGCAAGCGGCTCCGGCAGATCCGCCCGCCCGGTGTACAGGCCTGCCACTCCGGTGACGGTGAAGGGAAGGCCGGCAGCCGCGCATTCGGCGCAGGCATCCACCAGTTGTTTCAGCAACTGCTCCTCTGTCGGCCCCTGCGACGCAAGTCGGCTCGTGCGATCGAGCAGTTCCCCCGCGGTCGAGCGAGCAAATAGACGGCGCGCGCCCACCGGTGCGCCGGCGTGGTTCGCCTTGACGAGGTTCCCCCAGAGGAGGCTCTCGGGTGGGTCATCGACCTCCTTTGACAGACGTTTCGCCTCGTCGTGACTTGGCTTCCACAGCGCGTAGGCGAACCGGCTGTTGGCGATCCAGGCGCTGCTCCCCCGCATCGTCGGGTTCTCCAGATCCATGCCCTTCGCCGTGTGG
>NZ_JBYCZL010000063.1:0-929 GCF_057586215.1 Roseomonas sp. SRI_022 | reverse complement strand
TCACACGGCGAAGGGCATGGACTTGGAGAGCCCGACGATGCGCGGCAGCAGCGCCTGGATCGCCAACAGCCGGTTTGCTTATGCCCTCTGGAAGCCGGAGAGGAGCGAGGCGGAGCGCCTGGCACGCGAGGTCGACGAGCCCGCTGAGACCCTCGTCTGGGGTAACCTGGTCAAGGCGAACCATGCCGGAGCGCCGATCGGCGCGCGCCGGCTGTTCACCCGCGCGGTATCAGGCGAGCTGCAGGACCGAACGAGGCGACTTGCATCGCAGGACGCCGAGGACGAGCATCTGCTGAAGCTTCTGGTCGACGCATGCGCTGAATGCGCGGCTGCCGGATTACCATTCACCGTCTCTGGGATGGCAGGGCTGTACACAGGTCGTGCGGATCTCCCCGAGCCGCTGGCCGGCATGAGCAAGCATCGCTTGGAGCTCCTTGGCAACAGGGCGCTCGAGGCGGGGCTACTCGTGAAGGCGCGCACAGCGCACACGCAGGCCTCGCCAAAGTTCCTGGACGTCCCGAATGGTCCGCTGGCCAAGGGCGCGGAGGTGGAGATGTTTCACGGCTCTCGCCAGGAGGCGCTGGCCCAGTACCGCAACCGGAAGACGGAGCGATGAGCCCGCGGCATTCCCGGTTCCCGCGTTCCCGGCGGGAACGGCGAAGTCGTGGGAACGCAAATCATTCGCCATTTCAGCAACTTAGAGCGTTCCCGGCCGATGTCGTTCCCGCGAGCCCGGGAACGCGAAAAAATGGCGGCTTTCTGCCGCATTCCCGCATTCCCGGAGTTTCTCCCCTACGGGGAGGAGCCGGAACCGGAAATCCGGCTCGCTCCGTAGGAGGGCGAGGCGAGATGAATTGCTCGAACTGCCGGCGACGCCGCTCGGCGCAGGATAAAGAAAAATCGAGCCCGCGTAGTGCAGCGTAGAGCAT
>NZ_JBYCZL010000062.1:0-1248 GCF_057586215.1 Roseomonas sp. SRI_022 | reverse complement strand
GAACCGGAGCCCGACGATGACGAAGCTTTCCGACACCCAGCGCATCATCCTCAGCCAGGCCAGCCAGCGCGACGACCAGCTGGCAATCCCGCCTGAGCGCCTACCGGCCGCGGCGCGGCAGGCGGTGGCGAAGTCCCTGATCAAGCAGGGCCTCGTCCGCGACGAGCCCGCCAGCGCGTACAACGCGCGGGACGCCTGGCAGATCGACGGGCGACCTCGACTGCTCCGCATCACCGAGGCCGGGCTGCGGGCCATTGGCGTGGAGCCGGAAGGTGACACCGCTGATCAAGCGGCACCGAGCCCGGCCATGGCAGTGCAGGCGCCCTCTGTGTCCGTGGCGGGCCAGGGAGATTCACTGGCGGGGGTTGCGCCTCCGCCGCCCTCGACCAGCGGCGAAGCCGCTCAGGGCCCTCAGCGCCAGCCTGTGAGTCAGCACGGCGGCAACGGCCGCGCGGCGGCCCTGCGGATGGCCGCGGCGGGGGGTGGCGGCAGCCTGGGACGTGCCGGAGCGCACGGGACTGGACGACGCCATCGCCATGCTGCGCGCCGCCCTCGCCTCGAAGCCAGATAGCCCGGTGCGCGAGACGCTCCCATCGCGCCAGCCGCGCAGCGGCACCAAGCAGGAGACGGTGCTCACCCTGCTGCGCCGCGACGAGGGAGCCACCATCGCCCAGGTCATCGACGCCACGGGTTGGCAGCAGCACACCGTCCGGGGCTTCCTCGCCGGCCTCAAGCGCCGAGGTGTCACCGTCGATGTTCTGGAGCGCGTCCGACAGGTCGGGCCCGATAAGCAGGGCGCCAAGGGTTCCTATTCCATCTACCGCATCGCGGTCGCTGCCACCGCGGCGCCGGCCGAGGTCGGCTGATGCGCGTCGGTACACAGGTTCCGCGTCTCGCGGTCGGGCTCACCAGGGTCTCGACCGCCGAGCAGGGCAACAGTGGGCTGGGCCTCGAGGCCCAGCAGGCCAGCATCCGCGCCTTCATCACAACGCAGGGCTGGACGCTGGTCGCGGAGTATTCCGACGTCGCCTCCGGCAAGGACGACCGGCGACCCGGCTTCCAGGCAGCATTGGCCCGCTGCCGGCAGCTGGGCGCGGTGCGGGTGGCGGCGCGGCTGGATCGGATCACCCGCCGCGCGCACACACTGTCCCAGTTGCTGGAGGACGGCGTCTCGATCCGCGCGGCGGACATGCCGAGCGCGGACGACCTGATGCTGCGGATCTACGCAGCCATGGCGCAGAAGGAGCG
>NZ_JBYCZL010000061.1:0-2580 GCF_057586215.1 Roseomonas sp. SRI_022 | reverse complement strand
CGCAATTGCGGTCGATTGTGCCGAGGAATCCCGATCCGGTATCTAATGGAGGTCGCGGCAAGGTGCCCGACGCCACTCCAGCACGGAGGGTTTCGAGGTGCCTGAGCTGCCCGCCGCCGAGGCACACGTCCCCGCCTACAAAAGGGTCAGAACAGCAGACCTAATCCCGTACGCCCGCAACGCGCGAACGCACAGCGATGACCAGGTCGCGCAGATCGCCGCCTCGATCCACGAGTTCGGCTTCACCAACCCGGTGCTGACGGACGGCGCGAACGGCATCATCGCCGGCCACGGCCGAGTGCTGGCGGCGCGCAAGCTGGGCCTCGCGGAGGTGCCGGTGATCGAGCTGGCGCACCTCAGCCCGGCGCAGCGGCGTGCCTACGTGTTGGCCGACAACAAACTGGCGCTGAACGCCGGCTGGGACGAGGAGCTGCTGCGGCTGGAGTTGGCCGAGCTGCAGGATCTGGGCTTTGACCTGGAGTTGACCGGGTTCGACGCTGACGAGATCGCGGGCTTCCTCGCCGAACCCACCACCGGCCTGACCGACCCGGACGATATCCCGCCGTTGCCCGAGGTGCCGGTGACGCGGCCGGGCGACGTCTGGCTGCTGGGTCGCCATCGCCTGGCCTGCGGGGACTGCACCGACCCAGTTGTGGTCGCCGCCGTGCTGGGTGGGGTGCGCCCGCACCTGATGGTCACCGACCCGCCCTATGGCGTCGAGTACGATCCGGACTGGCGCAACCGGGCGGGGCTCAGCACCACGCGCCGCACCGGCAAGGTGGAGAATGACGACCGCGCGGACTGGCGGGAGGCCTGGGCGCAGTTTCCCGGCGAGGTCGCCTATGTCTGGCACGGCGCCCTGCATGCCACCACCGTCGCCGACAGCCTCACCGCCTGCGGCTTCGACATCCGTGCCCAGATCATCTGGGCGAAGGACCGTCTGGTCCTCGGCCGGGGGCACTACCACTGGCAGCACGAACCCGCCTGGTACGCCGTGCGCGGCCAGGGCCATTGGTCCGGTGATCGCAAGCAGACGACCCTGTGGCAGATCGCCGGCCGCAGCGAGGATGCCGAGACGGTGCATGGGACCCAGAAGCCGGTCGAGTGCATGCGGAGGCCGATCGAGAACAATTCCTCGCCCGGCCAGGCGGTCTACGAGCCGTTCTCGGGATCCGGCACCACCATCATCGCGGCCGAGATGACGGGGCGCGCCTGCCACGCCATCGAGCTGTCGCCCGCCTACGTGGACGTGGCGGTGGCGCGGTGGGAGGCGTTCACGGGGCAGCAGGCGGTCAGGGAGGGGGATGGGGCCGTGTTCAGCGGTCTCGGGGCCACGGCGCCCCAGGAGGGCAGCCATGCGCCGGTATGAACCGACACCGGACCAGCGCCGCACGGTGAAGACCATGGCGGGGTTCGGCATCCCGCACACCGACATCGCACCGTTCCTCGGCATCGACACCAAGACGTTGCGCAAGCACTTCCGGGAGGAGCTGGACCGGGGGATGACCGAAGCCAACGCCAAGGTGGCGCAGTCGCTGTTCCAGATGGCGACGCAGGGCAAGAACGTCGCGGCGGCCATTTTCTGGATGAAGGCCCGGGCCGGTTGGCGGGAGAAGCAGGAGGTCGATGCCAACGTCCGGGCGGATACCCGTGCGATCCATATCGTGACCGGCGTGCCGCGGGCGATGGATGAGATGACCGATCAGGAGCTGATGCGCATCGCGGCCGGCGGGCGGCGCAGGATCGGCGGCGGTCGCGATGATGATGCGGACGGCGACGGTGGACGCTGACGAGGCTCCGCTGACGGAGGACCAGCGTCGCTCCGCCCGAGCGATGGCGGGGCTCGGGGTGTCGCGCCGGCAGATCGCGAAGTACCTGCGCATCGACGACACGCAGCTGCAGATCCTGCTGGGCGATGAGCTGGACCAGGCCGAGGCGGATGTGAACAGCAAGGTGGCGAAGGCGCTGTTCACCATGGCGACGCAGAAGAACAACGTCGCCGCAGCGATCTTTTGGATGAAGGCGAGAGCGGGTTGGCGAGAGAAGCAGGAGGTCGAGATCAGCGCGGAGCATCGGCGGAGCTACGTCATCGCAACGCCGCCGGTGCTATCGGAGGACGAGTGGCTCGCGACCTATGCGCCGAAGCCGATCACCTGACCCGCGCCAATCGCATCTGTTCAACACCGACCAACGACCGTTGCTCGGTGGCGAACATGCTTTGAGTACGGCGCCGTGGTTCGAGGTCGAATTCAGCACGATCCGATGGCGATGCCGGGCGCGGGCGGTTTACGTGCCGACCCGGGCGTTGGAGACAGCGCTGCCGCGACGCAGGCAGGGGCCCAACTCCGCCGCCTGGTCCGTCGCGCTCCCTCTGACAGCAGATTTTCTGGTTTGAGCCGATTGACGGGGGCTTGAACGGCCGCGGGCCGGCACCCAAAACCAATCGCCGTCGGGGGCCCTCAGTGGACCCGACGTCCGGCACCGGCCTTGGTGCCATTGGCGATCCATGTTGCTTCGCAAGGAGGATATGGCGATGAGGCAGAACTATGATTTTGGCCCGCTGTTTCGCTCGACCGTAGG
>NZ_JBYCZL010000060.1:0-2659 GCF_057586215.1 Roseomonas sp. SRI_022 | reverse complement strand
GTGACCAGGATGCGCCGCATCACCAGCTGCCCGACGGAAAGGGCGGCGTGATCTCGGCGAGCCGTGGCGCGGAGCGATCCTTCTCCGACAGGATCGGCGAGGCGACCGGCCAGGCGATGCCAAGCGCCGGGTCGTCCCAGGCGATGCCGGCATCGGCCTCGCGGTCATAGTAGGCGTCGGTCTTGTATTGCACCTCGGTGTCGGGTTCGAGCGTGCAGTAGCCATGAGCGAAGCCGCGCGGCACCCACATCTGCCGCCAGTTCTCGGCGCTCAGCACTTCCGAGACGTGCTGTCCATAAGTTGGCGAGCCTTCGCGGATATCGACTGCGACGTCGAGGATGGCGCCGCGCGGCACGCGGATCAGCTTGCCCTGCGCCGAGGGCGGGCGCTGGAAATGCAGCCCGCGCAGCACGAAGCGCGGCGCCGAGGCGGCGTGGTTGTCCTGCACGAAGTCCGGGTCGACGCCATGGGCGGCGAGCGCGCGGCGCGACCAGACCTCGCTGAAGAAGCCGCGGGCATCGCCGTGGCGGGCGGGTTCGATCAACAGCACATCGGGGATGGCCAGGCGTTCGACCTTCACGCGAGCCTGCCCCCTGCGAGGTCGCGCAGATAGGCGCCGTAGGCGGTCTTTCCGAGAGCGGTGGCCTGGCGTGTGAGTGCGGCGGCGTCGATGAAGCCCATGCGAAAGGCGATCTCCTCGGGACAGCCGACCTGCAGCCCCTGGCGGTCCTGCACCGTCTGCACGAACAGCGCCGCCTGCAGCAGCGAGCCCGGCGTGCCGGCATCGAGCCAGGCGCAGCCACGACCGAGCTGTTCCGCGCGCAGCGCGTCGCGGTCGAGATAGACCCTGTTGAGGTCGGTGATCTCAAGCTCCCCGCGCGCGGACGGCGCGAGGTCGCGCGCCAGTTGCGTCACCCGCGCATCGTAGAAATACAGCCCGATCACCGCCCAGTCGGATTTCGGCTGGAGCGGCTTCTCCTCGATCGACAGCACCCGGCCCGACGCGTCGAACTCCGCGACGCCATAGCGTTCGGGGTCGGCGACGCGGTAGCCGAAGATCGTCGCTTCTCCCGCCTCCGCGCGCCGGGCGGAGGCCTGCAACTGCGCCGACAGCCCGTCGCCGTAGATGATGTTGTCGCCGAGTGCCAGCGCGCAGGGCTGCCCGCCGATCCATTCGGCACCGATGTGGAAGGCCTGGGCGATGCCTTCGGGCCTGGCCTGCTCGGCATAGGTGATGGTGATGCCGAACTGGCTGCCATCGCCGAGCAGCCGGCGGAAGGAGGGCAGGTCGGCCGGGGTCGAGATCAGCAGGATGTCGCGGATACCCGCGAGCATCAGCGTGCCCAGCGGGTAGTAGACCATCGGCTTGTCGTAGACCGGCAGCAGCTGCTTCGACGCCGCGAGCGTCATCGGATGCAGCCGCGTGCCGGATCCCCCTGCCAACAGTATGCCCTTCATTGTGCTTGTCCCTCAGACGGCGGGCGGACCGCATCCGCGGTCCTTGCCTTCGCGCCCTGCGCTGTCGTGCCGGGGGCGGTTGTTGGTCCGGGCGCGGTCGCGCCGTGCGCTCGTGGCCCGAGGCTGCGCCCCGGGCCAGGCGCGGTGGCCTTGGTCATGCCTTCGCTCCGCCAAGGCGCTGCCCGGCATAGCGTTTGTCCCGGATCGGGCGCCACCAGGCCTCGTTGTCGAGATACCAGGCGATGGTCTGCGCCAGCCCGGCCTCGAAGTCGTACTTCGCCCGCCAGCCCAGCGCGGCCTCGGCGGCGGAGGGGTCCATCGCGTAGCGGAAATCGTGGCCGGGGCGGTCCTTCACGAAGCTGATCAGCCGCTCGCGCGGTCCCGCCGGGTCCGGGCGCAGTCGGTCGAGCGTCGCGCAGATTGCGCGCACCACCTCGAGGTTGCTCCGTTCCTGCCGCGGCCCGAGGCAGTAGGTCGCGCCGGGGACGCCGCGGAACAGGGCGAGGACCAGCGCCTCGGCATGGTCCTCGACATGGATCCAGTCGCGGATGTTCGACCCGTCGCCATAGACGGGCAGGGTGCGACCCTCGAGCGCGTTGAGCGTGACCAGCGGGATCAGCTTTTCGGGGAACTGCCAGGGGCCGTAGTTGTTCGTGGTGTTGGAGACGAAGTTCGGCATGCCGTAGGTGTGCTGCCAGGCGCGCACCAGGTGGTCGGACGCCGCCTTGGACGCCGAATAGGGGCTGCGCGGGTCGTAGCGAGTGTGCTCGTCGAAGGGCGGTTCGTCGCGGCTTTCGATCGAGCCGAACACCTCATCGGTCGAGACGTGGTGGAAGCGGAAATCGGCCTTCGCCGCGCCGTCCAGCGACGCCCAGTATTCCCGCGCCGCCTCGAGCAGCACCTGGGTGCCGACGACATTGGTGCGGATGAACTCGGCGGGGCCGTCGATGGAGCGGTCGACATGGGATTCGGCGGCGAGGTGCATGACGCGGGACGGCCGGTGCGTGGCGAAGGCCGCGCGCATCGCGCCGATGTCGCAGATGTCGGCGTTCACATGGACATGGCGCGGGTGGCGCTGCCATTCGCCGAGGCTCTCCGGGCTCGCCGCATAGGTCATGCGGTCGACATTCACCACCACCTCATCGGTCGTGACGAACAGCCGCCGCATCACGGCCGAACCAATGAAACCTAGGCCACCGGT
>NZ_JBYCZL010000058.1:2500-5889 GCF_057586215.1 Roseomonas sp. SRI_022 | reverse complement strand
TGGATGCGGGGACAGGATTTGAACCTGTGACCTTCAGGTTATGAGCCTGACGAGCTACCGGGCTGCTCCACCCCGCGGGGGTAAGGGATGTCCAGAGGATCCGGCCTGGTGGCCTGGCGGCGACCGACTCTCCCGCGCCTTAAGACGCAGTACCATGGGCGCTGGGGTGTTTCACGGCCGTGTTCGGGATGGGAACGGGTGTATCAACCCCGCGATGGCCACCAGGCCACCGGGCCGGATCCTCTGGATGATGGATGGGATGATCAGGATGTGTGTGTGCGTGCGTGGCTTGGCGCTGTGCGCGGTGGTCACTTGCGTGACCATGCGGTGGTGTGTGGGATATGGAGTTCTATCGGGTGATTAGGACCGCTCGGCTGCACTCCTTACGGAGCTTCCACCTGCGGCCTATCGACGTGGTGGTCTACCACGGCCCTTAGGGAGACCTCGTCTTGAGGCTGGTTTCCCGCTTAGATGCCTTCAGCGGTTATCCATTCCGCACTTGGCTACCCGGCGATGCGGCTGGCGCCACAACCGGTGCACCAGAGGTGCGTCCTTCCCGGTCCTCTCGTACTAGGGAAAGATCCTCTCAAGTCTCCAACACCCACGGCAGATAGGGACCGAACTGTCTCACGACGTTCTAAACCCAGCTCACGTACCGCTTTAATCGGCGAACAGCCGAACCCTTGGGACCTGCTCCAGCCCCGGGATGCGATGAGCCGACATCGAGGTGCCAAACCTCCCCGTCGATGTGGACTCTTGGGGGAGATCAGCCTGTTATCCCTAGAGTACCTTTTATCCGTTGAGCGATGGCCCTTCCACGCGGGACCACCGGATCACTAAGGCCGACTTTCGTCCCTGCTCGTGCTGTCGCACTCGCAGTCAGGCGGGCTTGTGCCTTTGCACTCAACAGCCGATGTCCGACCGGCTTGAGCCCACCATCGCGCGCCTCCGTTACCTTTTGGGAGGCGACCGCCCCAGTCAAACTGCCCACCAGGCAGGGTCCCGACCCCGGATGACGGGGTTCGGTTAGACGCCAGAAAGGCGCAGGGTGGTATTTCAAGGTTGGCTCCACCAAGGCTGGCGCCCCGGCTTCAAAGCCTCCCACCTATCCTACACAGCCCCTTCCTGGCGCCACTGCCAAGCTGCAGTAAAGGTTCATAGGGTCTTTCCGTCTGACCGCGGGTACCCCGCATCTTCACGGGGAATTCAATTTCACTGAGCCCATGCTGGAGACAGTGGGGAGGTCGTTACGCCATTCGTGCAGGTCGGAACTTACCCGACAAGGAATTTCGCTACCTTAGGACCGTTATAGTTACGGCCGCCGTTTACCGGGGCTTCAGTTCGGAGCTTGCACTCCTCCCTTTAACCTTCCGGCACCGGGCAGGCGTCAGACCCTATACGTCATCTCTCGATTTCGCAGAGCCCTGTGTTTTTACTAAACAGTCGCCACCCCCTGGTCTGTGCCACCCACCCATGGTTGCCCACAGATGGGTCCCGCTTATCGCTAACTTACGCGGGCAATTTGCCTAGTTCCTTCAGCATGGTTCTCTCAAGCGCCTTGGAATACTCATCCAGTCCACCTGTGTCGGTTTCGGGTACGGTCCATATGCCAGAGCTATTTCCCGGACCGATCCAACTGCCACCCCAATCCGATAAGGGATGACAGAACTTCACGGCCGTCACTTCTGGCGGGCCCAGGAATATTCACCTGGTTCCCATCGGCTACGGCTCTCGCCCTCGCCTTAGGGGCCGGCTCACCCTGCGCGGATTAACCTTGCGCAGGAACCCTTGGACTTTCGGCGACAGAGTTTCTCACTCTGTTTGTCGTTACTCATGTCCGCATTCGCACTTCCCATACCTCCACGGCCCGTCACCGGTACCGCTTCGCAGGCCTAGGGAACGCTCCGCTACCGCGCGTATTGCTACGCACCCACAGCTTCGGCAGATGGCTTGAGCCCCGGTACATTTTCGCCGCAAGACAGCTTGATTAGACCAGTGAGCTATTACGCTTTCTTTAAAGGATGGCTGCTTCTAAGCCAACCTCCTGGTTGTTTTGGCCGTCTCACATGCTTTCCCACTTAGCCATCATTTGGGGGCCTTAGCTGGTGGTCTGGGTTGTTTCCCTCTCGACAATGGACCTTAGCACCCACTGTCTGTCTGCCCGCCTGCACTCATCGGCATTCGGAGTTCGGTAGGGTTTGGTAGGGCTTTGGGCCCCCCTAGCCCTTCCGGTGCTCTACCTCCGACGGTGATCGACGGACGATCTACCTCAATAGATTTCGCGGAGAACCAGCTATTTCCTGGTTTGATTGGCCTTTCACCCCTAACCACAGATCATCCCCGACTTTTTCAACAGGCGTGGGTTCGGTCCTCCAGTGGGTGTTACCCCACCTTCAACCTGTCCATGGCTAGATCACCAGGTTTCGGGTCTCATGCCGGCAACTATGCGCCCTATTCAGACTCGCTTTCGCTGCGCCTACACCTCTCGGCTTAAGCTTGCTGCCAACACGAACTCGCGGACCCATTATACAAAAGGTACGCCGTCACTCTTGCGAGCTCCGACTGCTTGTAAGCATCCGGTTTCAGGTCTCTTTCACTCCCCTCGTCGGGGTGCTTTTCACCTTTCCCTCACGGTACTTGTGCACTATCGGTCGCCAAGGAGTATTTAGGCTTGGAGGGTGGTCCCCCCATGTTCAGACAGGGTTTCACGTGCCCCGCCCTACTCAAGGATCACTGCAAGCACTACGCCTACGGGGCTATCACCCACTGCGGCCAACCTTTCCAGATTGTTCGGCTTCTCTTGCAGCAACCACTGGCCTGCTCCGCGTTCGCTCGCCACTACTAGCGGAATCTCTGTTGATGTCTTTTCCTCCAGGTACTGAGATGTTTCAGTTCCCTGGGTTCGCCTCCCGACCCTATGTATTCAGGCCGGGATACCCCAAAGGGGTGGGTTTCCCCATTCGGACATCCGCGGATCAACGATCGCTCGCATCTCCCCGCGGCTTTTCGCAGCGTGCCACGTCCTTCATCGCCTCTTGGCGCCAAGGCATCCACCGAATGCCCTTCTCTCACTCCATATCCACACCACCGCCCGCGCACAGGGCCAAACCACGCCCCATGCTGCTTACCATTATCGGGCGGCAGCGCCCGCTCCATCCCCAGGGCGCGGTCAAGTCTTGCCCCCGGACGATGTGCGTCACTCACACACACAACAACTGATCATCTTCACCATGTGAAAGAACATGCCGTTCCGCAGGCCACCCGGTTCCCTCTCGAGGATCCCGGACCGCCAGCGCGGAACGAAACAGGTTTCGGAAGTGCCACCGCCCCAAGGGCAGCGCACCAAGCATCAAACCGTCACCATCACGCCATCACGCCATCACGACGCA
>NZ_JBYCZL010000057.1:0-8570 GCF_057586215.1 Roseomonas sp. SRI_022 | reverse complement strand
GCTTGACCTGCGACATGAACGCCTCAGCATCATCGCTGGGGCGTTTGCCGTTTCCAGGCCCCGAGACTTCGACCCGAACAGCGCCAGCCACCTGCGCAGCCTGCGCAAGCCGCAGGATCGCGCCAAGTTGTATCCATCCGGCGAGAGCTCGCGATGTGGCAGGCACAAGAACATCACCCTGGCGGGAGATCCGAAAGGAACTGGCCAAGGCAGATGTCTGTCGGCATCGCCCCGGTGTGGCGGCGTCTTGACCGTCATGGGCTGACGGTCAAAGGAATCGGCACGTACGGCCACGCAGGAACGCCCCGACGTCGTGACGCGATCCGCCGAGTGGCGCGAGGCACAGCGGGACTTCGACCTCGACTGCCTGGTGTTCGTTGACGAAAGCTGGACCTCGACGGGCATAGCCCGCATCCACTGGCGTGATCCGAGCGGCGAGCGGTGTGCATGACCACCCCGCATGGCCGCTGGAATACCGCGACCTTCGTCGCCGCCTGTGCAACAGCAGCATGGTTGCGCCGATGGTGCTCGGCGGGCCGATGTATGGCCTCACCCTCCAGGTCTATGTCGATCGGTGCTCGCTCCCGACCCGCGCCCGGCGGACATCGCGATCATGGACAACCTCGGCAGTCACAAGGGCGCGGGCATCAGGGCCGCGATCGAAGCAGCGGACGCCCGCCTGTTCTACCTGCCGCCCTACAGCCTCAACCTGGACCCGGTCGAAACGCCTTCGCCAAGCTCAAGTCCATGCTGCACAAAACCGCCGCACGAACCATCGAGTGTCTCCGGTGCTCCATCGGTAGATGGATCGACGCCTTCACTCCAACCGAATGCAACAACTTCTTCCGAATCACGCGATACCGCGCGACCTGGTCAGGAAGCCCTCCTGCAAACCCGCAGCCTCCACCTATGGCGGCAGGATGACCGGGACGAGAAGCACGCAGACCACCATCGTGACGATGGTGAAGGGCACGCCCAGCTTCATGAAGTCGCCGAAGCTGTAGTTGCCGGGTCCCACCACCAGCGTATTCACCGGCGAGGAAACCGGCGTCATGAAGGCCGCCGACGCCGCCAGCGCCACGATCATGGCGAAGGGATAGGGCGACGCGCCAACATCGGCCGCGACGGCGAGCGCGACCGGCGCCATCAGCACCGCTGTCGCGGTGTTGGAGATGAACAGCCCGAGCAGCGCCGTGATGATGAAGATGACGCCGAGCAGCACGCGCGGGGACGCCGCGCCGGCCAGCGCGAGCACACCCTCCGCCGCCAGATCGACACCGCCGGTGCGCTGAAGCGCGATCGAGAAGGGCAGCATCCCGACGATCAGCACCAGCGTCTTCCACGAAATGGACCGATAGGCGCTGTCGAGATCCACGCAACGCGCCAGTCCCATCAGCAGGCAGCCGATCAGCGCCGCATGGGCATTGGACACCCAGCCGCTGATCATCAGCCCGACCGTCAGGGCCAGGATTGCCACGGCCTGGGGCATGCGACCGGCCGCCGGCAGGACCTCGGCATGTTCGGCCGGCAGGTTCAGGACGACCAGCAGGCGCCTGTCGGCCTGCAGCTTTCGTATGTCGGACCAGAAGCCCGTCAGCAGCAGGGTATCGCCGGCCTTGAGCTTCTCCTCCAGCAAGTCGACACCGGCCGCTTCCTGCCGGTGGCGCAACCCGATGACCGTCAGCCGGTACTCGCCACGGATGCGGGCTTCGAGCACCGTCCTGCCGACCAGCGGGGAGTCCGGCGGAATGATCGCCTCGATCATCCCGATCTCCTGGGATCGATCGAGGAAATAGTCCCCGTCCACCAGTGGCAACTCCGTGACCCCGTATTCCTGCCGCAGTTCCTCGACGCGTTCGGCGGCGACACGGACATCCAGCAGCAGGACGTCATCGACGCCGAGTTCAGTGGTGCCAGCCGGGCGGATGACCTCGACCGCGAAGTGTCCTCGCCTTTCGATCGCGAGGATGTTGATGCCTTCCTTGCGCAGCGACAGCTGGTCGAGACGGCGGCCGACCAGGGGTGAGCTGGTGCCGATCCGGACACGCCGGGCGCGGCCGGCGAGCCCGTAGGCGGTCACCCA
The DNA here is from genome assembly GCF_057586215.1 of Roseomonas sp. SRI_022. Taxonomy (NCBI): domain Bacteria; kingdom Pseudomonadati; phylum Pseudomonadota; class Alphaproteobacteria; order Acetobacterales; family Roseomonadaceae; genus Roseomonas; species Roseomonas sp. SRI_022. The sequence goes on along the minus strand of NZ_JBYCZL010000057.1, from coordinate 6,487 downwards.
GTCCCGCAGGCTCGGCGCGCGGTGGTTGTCGGTGCCAGGCGGGCGGCGATCCGGCAGGAGGCGGCGAGCGTAAAGCATGTAACCGATGGCCAGCACCAGGATGGGCACGCCGAAGGGCGTGAAGGCGAAGAATCCGAACCCGGCAATCCCCTGGCGCGCAAGCTCGGCGTTGACCACAAGGTTCGGCGCTGTCGCGACAAGGGTCATCATGCCGCTGATCAGGGCGGCGACGGACAGCGGCATCATCAGCTGGCTCGGCGCGGCGCCGCTGTTGCGGCAGATGCGCAACACGACGGGAATGAAGATCGCCACCACTGCGGTCGAGCTCATGAAGGCACCCAGCCCTGCGCCGGCGATCATCAGCATCACCAGCATCCGCGTCTCGCTGTTGCCGGCACGTTCGTTCAGCAGGTCGCCGATGCGCTGCGCCGTGCCGGTCCGCACCAGGCCTTCCCCCACCACGAACAGCGCCGCCAGCAGCACGATGGACGGGTCGGAGAAGCCGGCGAGGGCTTCATTGATCGTCAGCACGCCGGTGAAGGGCAGCAGCACGATCATCAGCAGCCCGACGGCGTCCATGCGCGGCCGGTTCAGGATGAACATCGCGATCGCCGCGCCGAGCAGCGCCAGCACCAGGAGCAGTTGCGTGGTCATGGGCATGCCATCGGATTGGGGCGGCGGAGCGGATGCTGCATCAGCCGCGTGCGGCGAGCAGCGGACGGAGCGCGTCGGACGCCCCGGTCAGGATGATCTGCACCCCGATGCACAGCAGCAGGAAGGCGGTGAGCTTGGTGGCGATCAAAGTGCCTTGCGGGCCGATGCGCCTGGCGATCGCTTCAGCATAGGCGTAGGCGACCCAGACGCAGGCCGCGACCGAGGCGGCGACCATCAGGGCCGACAGCGCGCTCACCAGCAATATGTCCTGCGAACTGGTCGAGCGTTCCGCGCCGAGCGCGATCGCCGCTGCGATCGACCCGGGGCCCGTCGTCAGCGGCAGCGTCAGGGGAAAGAAGGCCATGCGCTCGATCGGTGCGGTGTCCATCGCGGTGGGTGCCGCCTTCGCCTCCGGCTCCGCGCGCAGCATCGTCCAGCCCGAGGCGGCGACGGCCAGCCCCCCGCCGATCCGCAGGGCCTCAAGCGAGATGCCGAAGAAGGACAGCACGCGGGATCCGAGGAACATCGCGACCATGAGCACGATGAACGAATTGATCCCGATCTGCCGCGCCAGCCGCGACCTTTCGCGCGGCGTCAGCCAGCGCGTCATGTCGTGGAAGACGAAGGCGATCCCGAAGGGGTTGATGATGCTCAGCATCGTCGAGAAGCCGAACAGCCACAGCGAGATCAGCTTGGCAAAGAGGAAGCCGTCGATCATTGGCGGGCCGTCCTCCTCATCGCAACTCGATGGTCACTCCGGCATCGTTGATGCGGAACTGACCGCCGGCGCGTTCCGTGCGCAGGCGCAGCTCCACGCCGGCGGCATTGCGCAGCCAGCGCGTCTCCGGCCCAGACTGGCCATCCACGCGCTGGCGCGGGACGACCTGTTCCGTGTAGCGGCCAGTGAAATCCTCCAACCGGCGGAGGCCGAACACCTCCCCGCGCGCGGAGAGAGTGGAGACGCCGACACTGCCGAATTCGATGCCGCGGACGGTGAAGCGGTGTTCCTCGCCACGGAAATGCAGTCTTCCACCGCCGATCGAGGCACCCACCGCCAGCACGCCGACGCGCACCTGCTCGATCTCGATCGAGCCATCCGGATTGGGGTCGGACCGACCCCGCTGCGCGCGGGCCGGAAGCGCGGCGGCAAGCACCGCCAGGGCTGGCCATGCCGCGAAAAGGCGACGACTCGTCAAACCGCCACTCCACCACCGTGTCGCCTCGCCGACCGGCCCGGTCAGCGGCGGGGGCGACCGGCAAGGGCCGCCCCTTATGCACGATTGCCGCCGCCGCGTCGCCCCTGCCGCGGGGGCCGGGGCGGCGGCATGCGGCGCCGCTGCCGCACCCCTCCCAGCGCCGTCATCACAAGCCCCAGGGCAGGGCCAGCAGGTGCCAGGCTGCCAGGAAGGCCGTCCAGATCACCGAGATGACCAGCACGTAGGGCAGCATCAGCGCGATGACGGTGCCGACCCCCGCATCCTTCTGGTACTTGATCGCAAAGGTAACGATCATCGCGAAATAGGCGTTGAGTGGCGTGATCGAGTTCATCGGGCTGTCGCCGACGCGGTACGCGGCGAGCACTGCCTCCGGCTCCACCCCCAGCTGCATGAGCAGCGGCACGAAGATCGGCGCGAAGATCGCCCATTTCGCGATGGCGGCCGTGATGATGAGGTCGAGCAGGAACACGACGATCACAAAGCCGATCAGCAGCCACAGCGCGTCGAGGTTCATCTGCTGCAGCACGCGGGCGAGCGAGACGGCCGCGAGCGTCGCCATGTTCGTGTAGTTGAAATAGGCGATGAACTGGCTGATCACGAGTAGCAGGAGGATCAGCCCGGCCAGCCCGGCGATCGCCTTCTGCATCGCGCCGATGACGTCGTTGGCCCCCGCCATGGTCCTGGCGCCGATGCCATAGGCCGCCCCACAGACCAGGAAGATCAGCGCGATGGACACGATCAGGCTGTTCATGAAGGGGGAGGAACCGATGATCGCGCCCGTCTCCGGGTTGCGCAGCGGCGCACCCGGCGGCAGCGTCAGCAGCGCCAGGAAGGCGAAGACGCCGAGCATGCCGTACAGCGCGAAGCGCAGGCCGCGATGCTCGTCATCCGACAGCCCGGTCTCCCCCGGCACCTGATAGTCGCCGGTATAGGGTCCGAGGCGTGGTTCGATCATCCGCTCGGTGATGACGGTGATCAGGATGGTCAGCAGCACGACCGAACCGATCGAGAACCAGACATTGGCGGCGAGGTCGATGGACCGCGTCGGGTTCACCAGCCGGATGGCGTCGTTGGTGATCTCGGTGAGGATGCCATCCACCGGCACGATGAGGATGTTGACCAGGAAGGCCGAGGCGACCGCCGCGAAGGCCGCCGCGAGGCCCGCCAGCGGATGCCGGCCGACGCTGATGAAGGCCGCCGCGGCGAGCGGGATCAGCACGAGGTAGCCCGCATCCGCCGCGATCGAGGAGATGATGCCGACGAAGACCAGGATGTAGGTCAGCGCCTTGGGCGGCGCGACCACCACCAGCTTGCGAATCAGGGCTTTGACCAGGCCCGCTTCCTCCGCGACGCCGACGCCAACCATCGCCACGATGATCACGCCGACGGCGTTGAAGTTCATGAAGTTCTGGACGAGGCCGGTGAACATGAAGCGGATGCCGTCCACCGTCAGCAGACTGCGCGCCGCGGTGCTGGCCGGTTCGATGTCCCCGGTCGTGGGATTGTAGGCCTGATAGGAGACATGTGCGCCGAACGCGGCCAGCACGGCCGACAGCACGATCACAATGGCGATCAGGTAGACGAAGATCATCACCGGGTGCGGGACGCGGTTGCCCACGCGCTCCACCGCATCGAGGATCTTCTGCATCGCCGTCTTCGGCGCGACGGTCTCGCTCATGGCGCGCCTCTCAGCCTGCCAGGGCGTGCAGGATGCGCGCCCAGGACCGCATGCCCTTCCGGAAGGAATGCAGGTCGTATTTCTCGTTCGGGCTGTGGATGCGGTCATCCTCCAGCGCGAAGCCAGCGAGGATCACATCCATGCCGAGCGCCTTTTTCAGTTCCGCCGTGACGGGGATGGACCCGCCGCCGCCGATGAACACCGCCGGCGTGCCCCATTCGGCGGTGAGGGCGTCGCGCGCCTTGGCGAAGGCGGCGTCCTCGATCGGGAAGCGGATGGCGCTGCCTGACCCGTGCTCGATGAACTCCACCTTGCAATCGGCCGGGACGCGGGCGCGCACATGTTCGCGGAAGGCGGCGCGGACCTTGTGCGGATCCTGATCGAAGACCAGCCGGAAGGAGATCTTGGCCGAGGCGACGGACGGGATCACCGTCTTGAACCCCGCGCCCTGATACCCGCCGCCCATGCCGTTCACCTCGCAGGTCGGGCGCGACCAGGTCATCTCAAGGACGCTGCGCCCCTTCTCGCCGGCCGGCACGGACAGCCCGATGGCGCCGAGGAAGGCGCCGGCGTCGAAGTTCAGACTGTCCCATTGCTTCTTCAGCGCGTCGGGCAATTCCGGCACGCCGTCATAGAAGCCGGGCAGGGTGACGCGGCCATCCGCATCGCGCAGATCGGCGATGATGCGGGCCAGGATGTGGTTCGGGTTCGCCGCGGCCGATCCGTAGAAGCCGGAATGGAGGTCGCGGTCGGCGGCGGTGATGATGATCTCCTCCCCGCACAGCCCGCGCAGCATGGTCTGGATCGCGGGGGTCCTGGCATCCCACATGTTGGTGTCGCAGATCAGGCCGATATCGGCCTTCAGCTCGGCGGCATTGGCCTTGAGGAAGGACGGCAGGTTCACCCCGCCCGATTCCTCCTCGCCTTCCAGCAGCACCGTCACCGGGATGGGCAGGGCGCCGTTGACTTCCTTCCAGGCGCGGCATGCCTCGATGAAGGTCATCACCTGGCCCTTGTCGTCCGAGGCGCCGCGCGCGCGGATCACCTTGGAACCGTCCGGACGTGTCTCGATCTTCGGTTCGAAGGGGTCGTGGTCCCACAGTTCCAGCGGATCGACCGGCTGCACGTCGTAGTGCCCGTAGAACAGGGCGGATGGGCCGGCCGCACTGCGGTCATGGGCGACGACGATGGGATGGCCTGGAGTGGCGCGCGCCTCGGCCGCGAAGCCGATCGAAGCGAGATCGGCCGCATGCCAATCCGCACAGGCCTTGCACTCTGCCGCATAGGCTGGGTCGGTCGAGATGGACTTGATGCGTAGCAGGGCGAACAGGCGACCGAGTGCCGCATCGGCATTCGCATCGATGCGGGCGAGGACGGCGTCGAGCTTATCCATGACAGGTCCCGAGGTGAGAGTTCAGCGTTCGGTGAACCGGGAAGAATGCCGCGCGGCGATGCCACATGGCGCGGTCGCCGCGTGCCGGATGCTGCCCATGAGGTTTCCTTCCCGTCGCGGATTGCGCGCCGCGGCAGCATGGCATGGAGTTTCGCCATCCCGCCACTTGGCTTCGTATCCCGCCTGCCGACATCAGAAGCGCGCAATCGCCGCAAACAGGACGCGGTTCGCGATGCCGTGCCCGGCCCCCGCCAGCCCCGCCGCCGTCGCACCGCCATAGAGGTCGCGCCGGGTGAACAAATATTCGAGACCGAGATCGAGCCAGCCGCTGCCGAAGACCCCGTTGCGGACCTCGGCGAAGGGGCTCCAGATCAGGTTAGCGAAGACCTGCTGGTACTCCTGGTTCAGCGAAACGGCCGAAGCCGAGCCCGGCGCGAAGCCAAGCGCGTAGGACGGATAGTCGTTCCTCGAATAGGAATAGGCGAAGTTGCTGCGGAGCTGCGTCGTCCAGAAGCGCCGATAGGCGATCGTCGCGCCATAGGATGCGATGGCGTCGAGGCTGGGCGAGGTGACCTCCGGCAGGCCGAGATTCGTCACCGCATCCTGCCCCGAGGTCTGGCCGGCGAAATAGCGGCCGATGCCCTCGCCATAGTAGGCCATGGCGGCGATGTCGTCCTGGCCGAACGCCTCCGACAGCAGCCGCATCGGCAGGCGGGCCATGCCGGCGAGGCCCCAGGCCGGCGTTGTGTCGGACACGTTGGGCGTCGCGGCTGTGCCGGCGGTGCGGATCTCGATCTGCCGCAACAGGCCGCGCAGGTTGAGCTCGATCCCGTCCTGCCGCCAGGTCAGCCGCGCCAGCAGGTCGGGCACCGAGCTGAAGGCGGGGCTCGCGCCGCCCTGGAGGTTCGTCGTCGGCGTGAAGATGCCGGCGACCGAGGTGTAGGTGGTCTCGGGTGCCTCGAGCGAGACCATGCCGGTCAGCCCCTCGGCGAGCCGGCGGGTCAGCCGGATCTGCGCCTGGCGCACGAAGGACTGGTTGAGGTTCGTGGCGTCGATCAGCGTCTCGAAGACGCCCTCGTTCCACAGGCTGTTGGCCTGGCCCACCAGCACGCGGATGCGTTCGTCGCCGAGTTCCGCCCAGGCCTGGCGCAGGCGGAACACCGCATTGGAGGAATTCGGCGCACCGCCGCCGAAATCGCCTTCCAGTCGTGTTTCCAGCGTGCCCCAGTTCGTCAGCGTCCGCGTGTCGATGCCGAAGCGGCTGAAGCGCGCGGTCATCGCGAAGTCACCGCCCTGCAGGTCGTTCGGGCTGTCGGCCAGCGGGATGGTCTGGGGCGGTGGCGCGTCGGTCTGGTTGCGTGGGCCGAGGTCGTAGTAGCCGGTCAGCTTGGCGAAACCATACAGGCGCACCTGCGTATCCGTGCCCGGCACGCGGAAAGCGACGCCCGGCAGGTCTGAGCGCAACGCTTCTTCTGTCGCGAAGTCCCGGCCCATCGGTTCCGGCGGATCGAGGCCGGGCACGGTGGAGGTGAGCGTCGCGGCAGC
>NZ_JBYCZL010000056.1:0-11654 GCF_057586215.1 Roseomonas sp. SRI_022 | reverse complement strand
TCCCGGCCGCACGGCCGCGGATCGGTTCGCGCAGCTGCTGCTGGCCGATCGGCGAACCGGGCACCAGCGGCTTCCGCTTCTGCGGCGGCGAGCCCATGGCTGGCAAGCCCTATTGCACCGAGCATGCGGCGCTCGCCTATGTGAAGCCGCGGGATCGCCGCGAGGACGCTGCGTAGTTTTTTGAGGCCCTCAGACGGCGGGCGCGGCCCATCCGGGCCGCTTGCCTTCGCGCCATGCACTGGTGCGTTGGCGACGGCTGACGGTCTGGGCGCGGTCGCGCTGTGCGCTCCTGGCCCGAGGCATTTGCCTCGGGCCTGTTTTTTGACCCAGACGGCGAGCGCTGCGCATCCGCGCGACTTGCCTTCGCGCCGTGCACTGGCGCGTTGGCGGCGACTGCAGGTCTGGGCGCGGTCGCGTTGTGTGCTTCTGGCCCGAGGCATTTGCCTCGGGCCTGTTTCTTGACCCTCAGATGGCGGGCGCTGCGCATCCGCGCGACTTGCCTTCGCGCCGTGCACTGGTGCGTTGGCGGCGACTGAAGGTCTGGGCGCGGCCGCGCTTGCGCTCCTGGTCTGAGGCATGCGCCGTGCGCGCGGCGCGGTGCCGATGCGCGCCGTGATGGCTTCCGCCGATGCCGCAATGCGGCAAGACTGGACCGGACATGCAATCGCGCCTGGCCGGGGTGGCGCTGCAATTGGCGGCGCTGGCGACCTTTGTCGCCATGGATACGCTCATCAAGCTGCTGACCGCGGGGTATCCCGTGACGCAGCTGATGTGGGCGCGATTCCTGTTCGGCTTCCTCACCGTCGCCATCGCGCTGCGCCTGACCACCGGCCACTTCCCCTGGCGCAGCCGGGCGCCGGGTTGGCAGACGCTGCGCAGCCTGACGCTCGCCGCCTGCAACTTCCTGTTCACCAGCGCGCTGGTGCATATCCCGCTCGCCGATGCGACGGCGGTCGGCTTCGCCTCGCCGCTCTTCACCATCACCCTGGCGGCGATCGTGCTGAAGGAGGCTGTCGGCTGGCGGCGCTGGGCCGGGGTCGCGATCGGGCTGCTCGGCGTCATCGTGCTGCTGCGGCCGCCCTTCCTGTTCGCGGGCGCGCCGGTGCATTGGGCGATGATCCTGCCGCTCGGCACCGCGGCATTGTTCGCGGTGTACCAGATCCTGACGCGGCGGCTCGCCGGGCTGGATGATCCGCGCACCACCATCTTCCATACCAGCCTCGCCGCCGCGGTGGTGATGTCGGCGACCACGCCCGTCGCCTGGACATGGCCCTCGGCCGGGGGTTGGGGGGCGCTCGCGCTGCTTGGCGTGCTGGGCGGCGCGGGGCACGGGTTGCTGGTGATGGCCTTCACCCGCGCGCCGGCCAGCCTGCTGGCGCCGATGTCCTACACCCAGATCATCTGGGCGGTGCTCGCCGGAGCGCTGGTCTTCGGCGACGTGCCGGATGCGCTGACGATGGTCGGCATGGCCATCGTCGCGGTCGGCGGCATCCTGGTGGCGCTGCCCGATCGCAGGCGCAACGCCTGAGCCGGACGCCGTCCGGCAGGTCTGTGCCGCTGGTCCGGGCCGAGTCCCCGGCCTTTGCGCCGTCCGGCGAAGGGTGGGCGGTCGCGCTGTCCGCCGCATTCTCCCGTGCTGCGCGAGCGCGTGCTTGCGCCGTCGCCCCTGGTGGTCTAGCCAAGTGACGCATCGCTTGCATGGTTTCGGCGCCCCTTGGGCCAGCCGGGTTGCTGCGGCCCCGGCGCACGGGGCGCGGGCGTGAGGGGATCGATGGCGGACATCGGATTGGCCAAAGGGGCCGAGGAACGCGGCCATGCCCGCGCGGCGCTCGACGCCGCCGGGGTGCGCGAGGCCTATCGCCGCTGGGCGGGCGTTTACGACACGGTATTCGGCGGCGTTTCCGGCGTCGGGCGCCGGCGCGCCGTGGCCGCGGTGAACCGCCTGTCCGGCGCGCGCGTGCTGGAAGTCGGTGTCGGCACCGGGCTCGCTCTGCCGCAATACCGGCGCGACCTGCAGGTCGTCGGCATCGACCTGTCGCGGGAGATGCTGCAGAAGGCGCAGGAACGCGTCGCCACCGAGCGCCTGGCCAATGTCCGCGGCCTGGTCGAGATGGACGCCGAGCGCATGGCCTTCGAGGACGGCGCCTTCGACATCGCTGTGGCGATGTTCACGGCATCCGTCGTGCCGGACGCGAAGAAACTGTTCGCCGAGATGTCGCGCGTGGTGCGGCCTGGCGGGCACCTGCTGTTCGTCAATCATTTCGCCGCCGAGGGCGGGCCGCGCTGGTGGATCGAGCGCGCCATGGCGCCGCTGTCGCGCCGACTCGGCTGGCATCCGGATTTCGCCCTGTGCGACCTGTTCGATCCGGGGACGACCACGGTCGAGAGCATCGAACCCTGCCCGCCGGTCGGCATCTTCACGCTGGTGCAGATGCGCAACCCGGCGGCGCTGCCGCAGGCGCTCGCCGCGGAATAGGCGGCCGGCACGGCGCCTGGCGCATGCATCGCGACCGTGCTGCGGAAGGCCGGCGGCGGTCGCCTCCGTGCCATTGATGCCGGGCAACGTTTCGACTGCGCAGGATTGCCCGGCAAACGGGCGTGCTCACTTGTGCGGTGCGGGGTGGCGCGACTATGGTCCGCGCGCGGCGCCGGGCCTTGGGACCGGCGGCGTGCGCGCGCTCATGGCCAGTTCGGCGGCCGGTGACGCGGGTGCGGAATTCTTGGGGTTGCGCGGTGACGCGCACGGGTTAGGAGTGCGCGGTGACGCGCACGGGCAATGCTGATGCGGCGACGCGCACGGGGAATGGTGATGCGGTTGAGCGACGGGAAGCGCTTCGGGGCGGCGATGGGCGGCCTGATGGCCGCGATGGCGGCGACGCCGGCATTCGCGCAGGGCATGGTGGGTGCGCCTCACGCCTGGGGCATGGGCCTTCAGGAGGCCGGCGGGCCGATCAAGGAAGCGATCCACGACTTCAATAACCTGATCTTCGCCATCATCGTGGTGATCACCGTCCTGGTGCTCGCGCTGCTGGCCTGGTGCGTCTGGCGCTTCCGCGCCGAGGTGAACCCGACCCCGTCCACCACCAGCCATCACACGCTGCTGGAAGTGGCCTGGACCGTGGTGCCGGTGGTGATCCTGCTGGTCATCGCGATCCCGTCCTTCCGGCTGATCTACTATGAAGACCGCACGCCGAACGCCGACATCACCATCACGGTGCAGGGCCGGCAGTGGTACTGGCACTACACCTATCCGGACCATGGCAACTTCGCCTTCGACAGCTACCCGATCCCGGAGGACCAGCTGCCGCCGGAGCGCCGCCACCTGTACCGCCTCGCGGTGGACAACGAGCTGGTGATCCCGACCAACGCCAATGTCCGCGTGATCACGCAGGGCTATGACGTCATCCACTCCTTCTTCGTCCCCGCGCTCGGCGTGCAGCGCTACACCATCCCGGGCCGTGCGCTCGAGACCTGGATGCGTGCGGATCGTGAAGGCGTGTTCTACGGCCAGTGCAACCAGATCTGCGGCACCAACCACTGGTTCATGCCGATCGCCGTGCGTGCCGTGAGCCGTGCGGATTTCGACAAGTGGGTGGCCGAGGCGCGCACGCGCTTCGCCCGCGCCGACGAGCCCGCCGCGCCGGCGCTCGCCGCCCCCGCCCAGACCGACACTGTCCAGATCGCGGAGGCGCGCCGCTAAGGCGCGATCCGGAGGAAGAACGATGGCCACCGCAACCGACGCGCATCACGACGATCACCACGACCACAAGCCGGGCTTCGTGTCCCGCTGGCTGTTCTCGACGAACCACAAGGACATCGGGACGCTCTACATCATCTTCTCGGTCTTCGCGGCGCTGATCGGCGTGGGCATCTCCGTGCTCATGCGGCTTGAGCTGCAGCAGCCCGGGATGCAGTTCTTCGCCGACGGCCAGATGTGGAACGCGCTGGTGTCGGCCCACGGGCTGATCATGGTGTTCTTCGTGGTCATGCCGGCGCTGATCGGCGGGTTCGGCAACTGGTTCGTGCCGATCATGATCGGCGCGCCGGACATGGCCTTCCCGCGCATGAACAACATCAGCTTCTGGCTGCTGGTGCCGGCCTTCCTGCTGCTCGGCGCATCCGCCTTCATCGGTGAAGGGCCGGGCGCGGGCTGGACGATCTATCCGCCGCTGTCGTCGAACCAGTTCCACCCGTCGATGGCGATGGACTTGGCGCTGTTCTCGCTGCACCTCGCCGGTGCGTCGTCGATCATGGGCGCGGCCAACTTCATCACCACCATCCTGAACATGCGCGCGCCGGGCATGACCCTGCACAAGATGCCGCTGTTCGTGTGGTCGATGCTGGTCACCGCCTTCCTGCTGCTGCTCGCGGTCCCGGTGCTGGCCGGCGCGATCACCATGCTGATCACCGACCGCAACTTCGGCACCGCCTTCTTCAAGCCGGAAGGCGGCGGCGACCCGGTGCTGTTCCAGCACCTGTTCTGGTTCTTCGGCCACCCCGAAGTCTACATCATGATCCTGCCGGGCTTCGGCATCGTCAGCCACGTGATCTCGACCTTCAGCCGCAAGCCGGTGTTCGGCTACCTCGGCATGGCCTACGCCATGGTCGCGATCGGCTTCGTCGGCTTCATCGTGTGGGCGCACCACATGTTCCAGTCGGGCATCGACGTGGACACCCGCGCCTACTTCATGGCGGCGACGCTGGTGATCGCGGTGCCCACCGGCATCAAGATCTTCTCCTGGATCGCGACCATGTGGGGCGGGTCGATCGACCTGAAGACCCCGATGCTGTTCGCCATCGGCTTCATCTTCCTGTTCACCGTGGGTGGCGTGACGGGCGTGGTGCTCGCGAATGCCGGCATCACCCAGGTCCTGCACAACACCTACTACGTCGTGGCGCACTTCCACTACGTGCTCAGCCTCGGCGCCGTGTTCAGCATCTATGCCGGCTTCTACTACTGGATCGGCAAGATGAGCGGGAAGCAGTACCCCGAGTTCTGGGGGAAGGTGCACTTCTGGCTGACCTTCATCGGCGTGAACCTGACCTTCTTCCCGATGCACTTCTCGGGCAACCAGGGCATGCCGCGCCGCTACCCGGACTACCCCGAGGCGCTGACCGCCTGGAACATGATCGCTTCGGTCGGCGCCTACATCTCGGCTGCCTCGCTGATCCTGTTCCTCTATGTGGTGTGGCTGACCTTCCGCTCCGGCGAGAAGGTGGCGGCCAACCCGTGGGGCGAGGGCGCGACCACGCTCGAGTGGCAGGTTTCCTCCCCGCCGCCCTTCCACACCTTCGATGAGCTGCCGCGCATCCGGTAAGGTGCGCTATCCAATGGAGTAGCCATGAGCGACGCCGCCATGGAACCGGGACAGGGGGGCTCAGCCCCCCTTCCTGCGTCCTACGACATGTCCGAGGTGAGTGACTGGATCGCGCTGCTGAAGCCGCGCGTGATGTCGCTCGTCGTCTTTTCGGGGCTGGTGGGCATGCTGGTCGCCCCGGGTGCGACCGCGATGCACCCGGTGCTGGCGGTGACCGCCATCCTGTGCATCGCCGTGGCCGCCGGCGCCGCGGGCGCGATCAATATGTGGTACGACCGCGACATCGACGCGGTGATGCGCCGCACCGCCAAGCGCCCCATCCCGGCCGGGCGCATCGCGCCGGGTGCGGCGCTCGCCTTCGGCATCTGGCTGTCGGTCGCGTCCGTCACCGTCATGTGGATGGCGACCAATGTCGCGGCGGCCTTCGTGCTGGCGCTGTCGATCGCTTTCTACGTCTTCGTCTACACCATGTGGCTGAAGCGCCGGACGCCGCAGAACATCGTCATCGGCGGCGCCGCCGGCGCCTTCCCGCCGGTGATCGGCTGGGCCGCCGTGACGGGCGATGTGACGCTGGTGCCGATCCTGCTGTTCGCCATCGTCTTCTTCTGGACGCCGCCACATTTCTGGTCGCTCGCGCTGTGGGCGCATGACGACTACGCGCGGGCCGGTGTGCCGATGCTGCCGGTGACCGCCGGGGCCAAGGAAACGCGCCGGCAGATCGTCATCTACGCCGTGCTGCTCGCCCCGCTTGGGCTCGCACCGTGGCTGGTCGGCTTCTCCGGGCCCGCTTATGCCGTGGTGGCGGCGGTGCTGGGTGCGATGTTCCTGCGCCACGCCGTCGCGGTGCTGCGCGATGCGCAGGATGAGGCCGGGCGCAGCCTGACGCGCGACGCCCCGGCACGCGCCTGCTTCCGCTTCTCGCTGGTCTACCTGTCCGTGCTGTTCGCGGCGCTGGCGATCGACCGCCTGGTGCTCGGCACATGACGCCCGACGAACGCAGCGTGTTCGAGAAGCGCCGCCGTGGCCGCAACATCGCGATCCTGCTGCTGCTGATCGGCCTGTCGGCGCTATTCTATTTCGTCGGCATGGCGCGGCTGCTGCGCGGCTGAGATCATCATCATCGGCGGCTGAAGGCCGCCGATGATGAGTCGTTGTTTTGCCCTCAGACCGCGGGCACGGCCCATCCGGGCCGCTTGCCTTCGCACCATGCACTGTTGCGCCGGGGACGACGCTTGGTCTGGGCGCGGTCGCGCTTTGCGCTCCTGGCCCGAGGCGTTCGCCTCGGGCTGCTTTTGTTTGTCCCTCAAACGCCGGGCGGCCCGCATCCGCGGGCCTTGGCTGCGCGCCAAGCACTGGTGCGTTGGCGGCCGCTGCCGGTCTGGGCGCGGTCGCGCTGTGCGCTCCTGACCCGAGGCCGATGCTTTGCGAAGGGTGCGCTACGCGTGCGGCAGGCGCGTCGCCATCGCCCTTGCCAAGCCGCTTCCCCAGGGGCAGATGGACGCCATGGATGAGACACGCGCCGGGGCGATCAAGCGCCGCAACAGGCGGGCCGGCTTCGGCATCGCCGCCGTCGCGGTGGGGATGGTCGGCCTCTCCTTCGCCTCGGTGCCGCTCTACAACCTGTTCTGCGCCGTCACCGGATACAACGGCACGGTGCAGACCGGGCAGGCCGCGCCGGGTGCGACCGAGCGCACAATCAACATCCGCTTCGCCGGCCAGACCGACCGCAACCTGCCCTGGAACTTCCGGCCCGAGCAGGCCGCGATGACCGTCCGGTTGGGGGAGGAAGGGCTCGCCTTCTATTCCGCCACCAACCAGGCGGCGACGCCGGTCACCGGCATCTCGGTCTACAACGTGACGCCGGAGAAGGTCGGGCGATACTTCCACAAGGTCGCCTGCTTCTGCTTCGACGAACAGACGCTCATGCCTGGCCAGCGGGTGGACATGCCGGTGTCCTTCTGGGTGGACCCTCGCATCGCGGAGGACCCCAACACCCGCGAGGTCACCACCATCACGCTGTCCTACACCTTCTTCCGCACCATCGAGGACGCGCAGCGTGCCGGCGCGCTGGCGAATGCCGGTGAGCATGTCGGGCGGGCGGGGGCGCGGACGAACTGATGCCGGAAAGGGGCTTTGCCCCTCTCCGGACCTCACCCCACCAAAGGCCTAAAGGCCTCTGGACACCTCGACCTGGTGCCGGGCGCGATGGTCGGATGAGGATGGGCAAACTGCGTCCTGCCCGGCGGAAGGCATGCCTGCGGGCGCCGGAATCATCAGTTCCGCTTTAGGATCGCCGCAGGGCACCAAGTCCCCGCGGTCCAGGGGCCCGTTAGCCCCTGGCGGGGAGGCTTGGAGGGGCAGCGCCCCTCCAATCGGCCTTCACCCGCCCTTCCGCTCCAGCCGCGCGATGCGGGCTTCGAACTGCGCCGCCTGGTGCGTCGCGACCGCCGCCAGCGTCTCGGCCAGCAGGCGCTGCGCCTCCACCAGGGCCGCAGCTTCCATCGTGGCGAGCCCATCGCGCAGCCGGGCGAGTGTCCCGGCCAGGTCACCCGGCGCGGCGGTCGCAGCCAGCGGCACGGCCACGGGTACCGCCGCCGGTGCTGCCGCATCGGGCCAGCGCACATCGACGCCGAGGTTCCGCGCCTCCTGGCTGCTGGCGACCTCGTCGATCAGCGGGCGGCGCATCTCCGGCCGGTTCTCCGCGCGCTGGAGGTAGTGGCGGTAGCCATCCTCGTCGGGCCAGCGGTTCAGGATCACCGTGTAGAGGTTGACGACGAACTCGTGGTCACTGCCGCCGAGCAGGTCGTTGCCGTTCACTTCGCGCATGACGTTCCGCTTCACCCCGTGCTGCGGTTCGATGAATGGCTGCCCGCGCGCCGAGGGTCAACGCCGCGCGGCGAAGAAGTCCCGTAGGAGCGTCGCGCAGTCGGATTCGCGGACGCCGCCGACGATCTCGGGGATGTGGTGGCAGGAGGGTGCGGCGAAGATGCGCGCGCCATGCTCCACCCCGCCGCCCTTGGGGTCATAGGCGCCGAAGACGATGCGCTTCACCCGGAAGAAGGACGCCGCCTGGGCGCACATCGGGCAGGGTTCGAGCGTCACGGTCAGGGTGCAATCGGGCAGGCGCGGGGAGCCAAGGCGCGCGGCGGCGGCGCGCAATGCCAGGATCTCGGCATGGGCGGTGGGGTCGCTGCGGGCCTCGACCTCGTTGCCGGCGCTGGCGAGCACGGCGCCGGCGGCATCGGTGACGACGGCGCCGACCGGGACCTCGCCGCGCGCGGCGGCGGCGGCGGCTTCGGCGAGGGCGATCTCGATCGGGGTCATGGCTGACCCCTAGAACGGAAACCGCCCGGCTGGAAACCAGCCGGGCGGCGAAGCCGGGGCGATCAGCCCTGCTGCGGCTCGGGTCGTTCCGGCGGGCGCGTCCGGCGGTCCGTCATGAACTGCTCGAACTCCGCGCGGTCCTTGGCGAAGCGCAGGCGTTCCAGGAAGGCAGCGAAGTCCTTCTGCTCCTCCTCCAGCCGGCGCAACGTCTCGACGCGGTATTCGTCGAAGGCGGCATTGCCGGAGGAAGGCTGTTCGTCGCGGCACCAGCGCGGCCAACCGCCCTGATCCATCGGCGCGCCGCCGCCCGGCCCCATGCCGTAGCGCCGCGCCCAGCGGCGGCCGAGCCGCCCGCTGCCGATCATGAAGAACAGCATGGCGAGGCCGATCGGCCAGAACAGGATGAAGCCAAGGATCGTGGCCCCGATCAGCAGGGGCTTGGGCGCGGTCCAGGGGCTCCACGCGGCGCAGGGGCCGGCTTCGAAGCGGTCGTCCCGCCAGCGGCGCTCGCGGCGCTCGCGACGGCTCGGGTAGTCGGCGGCGTCGGGATAGGCGGAGGCGGACATGGTGCTCCTCATGGTTCGGTCTTGGGGATGGTTCGGCCTGCGGGATGTAAATGCAAGCGACATTTACATTGGGGGCCATGGCCGGACCGGTCAAGGGAAAAGCGACGCCAGCCGAACGATTCCTCAGCCGCCCGGCGAAAGGCTCAGGCTCTGCAGGTAGATCAGCAGCCCGGCCTCCAGCAGTTCCTCGGGCGCCATGGGCAGTTTCCGGCGCGACCGGTCCGGCCGGCAGAACAGCGAGGCGATACCGTGCGACATCGCCCAGACATGCAGCGCCACCATCAGCACTGGCGGGCGGCGGCCCTCGGGCAGGCGGGCGATCAGCGCCTCCGTGGCTTCGCGCAGCACGCCGAAGGCGCGGTCGGACGCGGCGAGCAGCGGGGGGTGCAGCTCATGCGTGATGCGTGTCTCGAACATCGCGGCGTAATAGGCCGGCTCGCGCCGGGCGAAGCCGAGATAGGCGCGGCCCAGTGCCTCATAGGCGCGCAGCGCGTCCGGCTGGCCGCCGGCCCAGGCGACGGACAGCGCCTCGGCGAAGCGTTCGAAGCCACGTAGCGCGACCTCGGCGAGCAGCGCCTCGGCATCGCGGAAATGGCGATAGGGGGCGCCGGGCGACACGCCGGCCAGGCGCGCGGCTTCGGCCACGGTGAAGCCCTCGGGGCCGTGCTGGCTGATCAGGTCGACGGCGGCGGCAACCAGCGCCTCGCGCAGATTGCCGTGATGGTAGCCGCGCCGCTCGCCGAACCGGGACATGTGAGGATCATTTGCATTGCGCGCGTCGTCGCGCAACCGAGAGGGTCGCCGCCCCTCTCGGACTCTCCCCGCCAGGGGGCAGCGGCCCCCTGGACCACGGGGAATTGGCCCAGAGTGCCTAGGCGGAGTGGTTTGGAGGAGCAGCGCCTCTCCAATGACGCTGCGCCGTGCTGGACGCGGCGCGGCTGCGCTCGCTACCTAGCGCCATGCGCACCCGTCCCCTGATCGGCGTCACCCTGGATTCGGAACCGGCCGGAGGCTGGTCGAAGTTGCCTTGGTACGCCCTGCGGCAGAATTATTTCGACGCGGTGATCGCTGCCGGCGGCCTGCCGGTCGCCTTGCCGCACAATCCGGCGCTGGCGAGTGCCTACATGGATGAGATCGACGGGCTGCTGGTGACCGGCGGCGCCTTCGATGTCGATCCGGCGCTGTGGGGCGGCGGCGCACCGCATCCGAAGGTGACGCTGAAGCCGGGCCGCACCGATTTCGAACTCGCCGCGACGCGTGCGGCGCTTGCGCGCGACAAGGCGGTGCTCGGCATCTGCGGCGGGCAGCAACTGCTGGCGGTCGCATTCGGCGGTACGCTGATCCAGCACATCCCGGACGAGGTCGCCGGCGCGCTCGCGCATGAGCAGCCCAACCCGCGCACCGAAGCGGGGCATGAGGTCCGCATCGCCGAGGGCACGCTGCTGTCGCGGATCGTCGGTGCACCGCGCATGGCGGTGAACTCCGCGCATCACCAGGCGGTGGCGACGGCGGGTTCCGGCATCGTCAATGCGCTCGCCCCGGATGGCGTCGTGGAAGGCGTGGAGCATCCCGGCCATCGCTTCGCGCTCGGCGTCCAGTGGCACCCGGAATATGCGGTCGATCCCCGCGATCCCGCGATCTTCACCGCCTTCGTGGAGGCCGCGCGATGACCGAGGAGAGCGACGATCCGAAGCGCGGCGAGCGCATCGCGAAATGGCTGGCGCGCGCCGGCGTCGCCTCCCGCCGCGATGCGGAGAAGATGATCACCGAGGGCCGGGTGAAGCTCGGCGGCAAGGTGGTGGAGACACCCGCCACCTTCATCACGCCGGGTGACCATGTGACCGTCGATGGCAAGCCGGTCGCAGCACCTGAACGCACGCGGCTGTTCCGCTACCACAAGCCCGATGGCCTGGTGACGACGCATCGCGACCCTGAAGGCCGCGCGACCGTCTTCGAGAAGCTGCCCGCCGGCCTGCCGCGCCTGGTCTCGGTCGGCCGGCTCGACCTGACCAGCGAGGGGCTGCTGCTGCTGACCAACGACGGGGAACTCGCCCGTAAGCTGGAACTGCCATCCAATGGCTGGCTGCGCCGGTATCGGGTGCGCGTGCATGGCCGGGTGGATGAGAAGGCGCTCGCCGCGCTGATCCGCGGCGTGACGGTCGATGGCGTCGTCTATGGTCCGATCGAGGCCGGGCTCGATGCGCGGCAGGGGACCAATGCCTGGCTCACCGTCTCGATCAAGGAAGGCAAGAACCGCGAGGTGCGTCGCGTGATGACGCATCTCGGGCTTGAGGTGACGCGGCTGATCCGCACGGCCTATGGCCCCTTCCAGCTCGGCGCGCTGCCGCGCGGCGCGGTGGAGGAAGTGAACGCCAAGGTGCTGCGCGACCAGCTCGGCCTCGATGCGCCGAAGCGGCTGCGGGACGTCGCGCAGGCGCCGCTCGCC
>NZ_JBYCZL010000055.1:0-12330 GCF_057586215.1 Roseomonas sp. SRI_022 | reverse complement strand
CCCGGACCGCCGCCCGGCACGCATCCCTGCAACGTGGACACCCAGTCGGGTGGCGCGGGGGAGACGCGGACACGGCACTTCCTGGGGCCGACGCCGGGGCCGGTGACGCTCGACTACGACACGCAGACGGTGCCGGACAGCATCGAGGTGCGGTATCGCGGCCAGGTGGTCGCGCGCACGCCGGGCATGGTGAGTGGGCGGGGGCGCATCGGCTTCGACTGGCGGCCGCAGGGCGGGGACAATGTCGTCGAGGTGGTGGTGATCGGACCCTTCGCGAACACCCGTTGGCGGTATCGCCTGAATTGCCCGAACTGATGCGCGCGGGGTCCGACACGGCCACGTTGGCGCGCGGCGCTGCGCTGCGGCACACTCGGCCGCGCGAGATGGGGTGTTCATGACCAGTTCGACCACCGCCGGGCTGATGAGCCTGGTGCCGTCCTCCGGCATCCAGTTCGTCGATATCGATTTCGATATCGACCGGCTGCCGCGCGGCTCGCGTTCCTACTGGGAGGAGATGCTGCGCGAGCAGGTGGACCATGAGGGCAAGTCCCCCACCATCCTGCGCGTGCTGGAACAGGATGAGGACGGCAACCTCGCCGATCCCGTGACGCGACAGGTGCCGCCGCCGGAGGAGACCTACGCGATCTCCCGCGCCCAGGCGTTGGAGGCGTTCCTGAACAAATGGGTGCCGCTGCCCTTCTTCCGAGTCCATGCGCGCGGGGCGGATGGCAAGGAAGTGTATGATCGCGGCCCGTCCAACTGGGCGCGCGCCTATGTCGCCGAGTTTGCGCAGCGGGACGGAGAAGGGCGGTCGCACCGGCTGGTGCTGGCCTTCGACACGGCGCTGATGCAGCGCGACCCGGCGCGGCCTTATGTCGCCCCGGCGCCGGAGGACAGCGCGCGGCAGCAGGAGTTCGCCCCGGTCTTCAGCCACGCCGAGAATGCTTGGTTCCTGAACGAATCCTGGGTCGGGCAGTGGCTGGAGGAAGGCTTCCGCGAATTGCGCCAGGCGCAGCGCGGCGGTCGGCCCCTGCGGCCCGAGGACTTCCCGCATGCCTGCGAGCATTGGGCACGGTACCTGTCCTTCCTGGGCCTGCTGGAAGGGATCGGCATCCTGCCGCGCATACGTCTGGTCGATGTGGTCTCCGACAATCGCGGCTATGCGCCGATCAATGTCGATCTCGTGCTGGATGTCGGGAATTCGCGCACCTGCGGGCTGCTGGTCGAGGAAAGCCAGGACGCGCCGTCGCTGAACAATTCCTCCGTGCTCGCGCTGCGCGACCTGTCGCGGCCTGAGCAGATCTATGCGCGGCCCTTCGAAAGCCGGGTGGAATTCGCGGTCGGCTCCTTCGGGCGGGATGCGATCTCGCGCCGGTCGGGCCGGGCGAATGCGTTCCGCTGGCCGTCGCCGGTGCGGGTGGGGCCGGAGGCGATGCGCCTCGCCGCCGCGACCCAGGGCAATGAGGGCGCGACTGGGATTTCCTCGCCCAAGCGGTACCTCTGGGATCGGCGGCCGAATGTGCAGGGCTGGCGGTTCAACGGGCGCGCAAGCGACGGCGTGACGACGGAACCGCCCGTGTCCGGGCCGTTCATGGCGCATGTGACGGAAACCGGCGAGGCGCTGCGCATGCTGCGCGGGCGCGGCCAGCCGGCGGTGCGCGCGCGCTTCTCGCGGTCGTCGATGTTCACCTTCCTGCTGGCCGAGTTGCTGATGCAGGCGGTGAGCCAGATCAACGCGCCGGCGACGCGCGCGGCGCGCCGCTTCGCCGATGTGCCGCGCCGGCTGCGTCGCGTGATCCTTACGCTGCCGCCGGCGATGCCGCTCGCGGAACAGAAGATCCTCCGGGAACGCGCGGAAGGCGCGATCAAGCTCGCCTGGGATCTGCTCGGCTGGACCGAGGCAGGTGCCACGGCGCCGCCCGAACCGCGCGTGCTGCTGAACCTCGATGAGGCGACGGCGACGCAGGTGGTCTGGCTCTATACCGAGATCACCCAGCGGCTGCAGGGCGATGCGCAGGGGATGTTCGAACTGGCCGGACGGGTGCGGCCGGAACGTGGGCCGAATCCCTGCCTGCGCGTGGCCTCCATCGATATCGGCGGCGGGACCACGGACCTGATGGTGGTGACCTGGTCCGTGGAGAACCGCGACACCATCGTGCCCCGCCAGGAGTTCCGCGAGGGCTTCAAGATCGCGGGCGACGAGGTGCTGGAAGGGCTGATCACACATCTGGTGCTGCCGCAGGTGGCCGATGCGCTGCGGGCTTCCGGCATGTCCGATCCCAATGCCTTCCTGCGCCAGACGCTCGGCGGGGATCGCGGCGGGCAATCCGAAGTGGAACGCCACCTCCGCCGGCAATTCGTCAGCCAGGTGCTGGAACCGGTCGGGCTCGCCGTGCTGCATGCCTATGAGCGCATCGAAGGCCGCGAGATGGGGGAGGTGTTCCGCGCCGCCATCCGCGCCGTGCTGGACGCCGAGGCGCAGCCCGCCAACCCCCGCGCCGTCGCCTTCTTCGAGACGGCGGCACGCCAGGCCGGCGCTCGCGGCTTCGCGATCCATGATGTCGAGGTCGCCGCCGATGCGCGCCGCGTCGAGGCGGTGATCCAGGCGACCCTCGGCCCGGTGCTGGCTGATCTGTGCGAGGTCGTCTGGCATTACGATTGCGACGTGCTGCTGCTGTCCGGCCGTCCGTCGCGGCTGCGTGCGGTGACGGATATCGTGCTCGCGAAATCCCCGGTGCCGCCGCATCGCATGATCGGCATGCACCGTTATGCTGTCGGCGGCTGGTATCCCTTCCGCGACGCCAATGCGCGCATCGAGGACCCCAAGACCAGCGCGGCCGTCGGCGCGATGCTGTGCGCGCTGGCGGAAGGGCGGCTGGAATCCTTCCTGATGCGGACCAGCCAATTGTCGATGAAATCGACGGCGCGATTCATCGGCCGGATGGAAATCTCGGGCCAGATCCGCGAGCAGGGCGTGCTGCTGTCGGAAGTGGATCTGGAGAAGCGGTCCAATGCCGGCGATGGCGTCGAATTCACCATGACCTTCGCAGCCCCCACCTTCCTCGGCTTCCGGCAACTACCGATCGAACGCTGGCCGGCGACACCGCTCTACGCCCTGGAATTCGCGAACCCTGAAAGCGTTCCTCGCATGGCGCTACCGCTGCGGGTGAAGATCCGCCGCGCCGACATGGACCCCGACGCCCCGGGCCAGGAGGAGAAGCGCGAGGATTTCCGGGTCGAGGAGATCGAGGATTCCGAAGGCACCGCCCTGCGGCGCACCGATGTGGAGATACGGCTGCAGACGATGAAATCCGAAGCGGGCTACTGGCGCGATACCGGCGTGGTGGGGATGGCATGAGGCTCGACACGTCAACCGACGTCGCACTCGCCGCCGCCGCCCGCGGCACCGCCGAGGCCGCCGGCGAGGCGGTGACCTGGCTCGCCGACAACCGCGGCAAGGTGCGGGAGGAAGCGCAGGCCATCGCCCGCGACTTCCGGAAATTCGCCCGCCGCGCGCGCAAGCTGGAAGCCGCCGCCGAACGACCGATGTGCGTCGCGGTATTCGGCCCGTCGCAGTCGGGCAAGTCCTACCTGATCTCGGCGCTGGCGCGGCGCGGCCAGGATTCGGTGACGGCCATGTTCGATGGCGCCGCGCTCGATTTCGTCCGCGACATCAACCCCGAAGGCGGGCAGGAGGCGACTGGCCTCGTCACTCGCTTCACCCTGCGCCCGCCCGCAACGGTGCCGGGCAATCCGGTCGCGTTGCGGCTGCTGTCGCAGACCGATGTCATCAAGATCCTCGGCAACACCTTCCTGGAGGATTTCGACCCGGCGGAGGTGGACATCCCCTCGCCGGAGCTCGTGCAGTCCCATTGCGCGCGCTTCGCCGGCCGCGCCGGCAGCGAGCCGGTCGACCGGCTGACGGATGACGATATCGATGACCTGCGCGAGTATTTCGAAGGCCTGTTCCGCGGCCATCCGCTGATCCCCGGCCTCGGTTCTGCCTTCTGGGTGCAGGCGGCATCGATCGCGCCGCGCCTGCCTGTGGCGGAACGCGCGGCGTTCTTCTCCATCCTGTGGAACGGGCATGACGCCTTCACATCCGCGGCGAAGGAATTGCTGACCGCGCTCGCCGCGCTCGACTTCCCGGACGAGGCTTTCGCGCCGCTCGACGCGCTCTCCCCGCGCGAGACCTCGATCATCGACGTCCGCACGCTCGGCATGCTGGGCGATCCGGCGGATGGCAAGCTCGCGGTGCGGACGCGCTCCGGCCGCCAGGCGATGCTGCCGCGCGCGGCACTCGCCGCGCTGGTCGCCGAGCTGACCATCGCGCTGCGCGACAAGCCCTGGGACTTCTTCGAGGTCACCGACCTGCTCGACTTCCCCGGTGCACGATCGCGCGAGAAGCTGACCCAGCCGGCCCGTTTCCTGTCGGAGAAGGGCAAGCTGCCGGGCCTCTTCCTGCGCGGCAAGGTGGCGTACCTGTATCAACGCTACTGCGCGGAGCAGGAGATCACGTCGATGCTGCTTTGCATCGGCCCGTCCAACCAGGAAGTCCGTACCCTGCCGCGGATGATCAAGGATTGGGTGGATGGCACGCTCGGCGTGACGCCGGAGGAACGCGCGCGCCACCGCAACGCGCTGTTCCTGGTGCTGACCAAGTTCGACACGGAATTCGAGGAGAAGAAGGGCGCGACGGAAGGCACCGGCAGCCGCTGGACCATCCGGCTGAACGCCTCGCTGCTCGACTTCTTCGGCAAGGAATACGACTGGCCGCGCAACTGGGCTTCCGGGCGGCCCTTCGCCAATACCTACTGGCTGCGCAATCCGAATGTCGCGGCGAAGCACATCCTCGACTACGACGAGCAGGGCAGGGAGGCCGCGCCGCGCGCCTCCGAGGCCCCGCGCATCGCCCGGCTGCGCGAGGAGTTCATCACGAACGAGGATTGCCGCCGCCACTTCGCCGATCCCGAGCGCGCCTGGGATGCGGCGATGACGCTGAACGACGGCGGCATCTCGCATCTTGCCGAGAGCCTGCGGCCGGTCTGCGACCCTGCGATCAAGCGTGGCCAGATTGCCGCGCGGCTCGAAGCCCTGCGGCTTGACATGGCAGGGCGGCTGTCGCCGTACTGGCATTCTGGTGATCTCACTGCGGAACTGAACAAGCGCCGCGAGGAAGCGCGTGTGGTCAGCCGCGCGTTGGTCGCCTGCGCCTCTGCCCAGGCTTTCGGGCGCATGATCCGTTCCCTGCAGGTGACGCCGGAGGAACTGACCTCCGCCTGGTGGCGCATGCAGACCGAGCCGGCCGAGGAAGCCCCTGTCGGCGCGCGTGCGGGCGAGGCGGACTACCTCGCCGAGCTAGGTGACCTCGTGGCCCCCGCCGCGCAGGGCGAGCACCGCGCGCGCGACGCATTCGAACGCTACGCCGACATGGCGGTGTCGGAGTGGATGGAGAAGATGCACCGCGCGGCCGCCGAACCCGAGACGGCTGAGCAACTCAAGCTGCCGCGCGACGCCGCCGCCGCGCTGGTCGCGCAGATCGGGGCAGGCGCGCGCCGCACGGGCCTGTCCGCGCGCATCGCGCAGCGCCTGCGAGAAGCTGCGTCCTATCGCCAGAAATTGTCGGAGAGTGCGTCTAAGCCCGTGATGGTCGCGGAAGGCGTGGTGAACCGCTACGTCTTCACGCTCGGCTATGGCGATGTCGCGCCAGATGCGCGCCCGCGCGCCGGGCGAACCGACCGTCCCGTCTTCGCGCCGCGCACGCCGGTCAACGGCATGCCGCGTCTCGGCCCGCAGCCGGAATCCTACGACAAGCAGTATCACGTCGATTGGATCAGCGCCTTCTCCCGCCTCGCGGAGGAGAACGTGACCGCGCCCGGCGGGCTTGAGGTCGACGTCGCGGAGAATGCGCGCCTCGGGAAGATCCTGGGTGCGCTCGGCGCGGCCGCATGAGTGGCGTGCGCGCCGCCGTCGACCCCGCCCATCCCGAAGGCGGGCACGCCATCATCCTGCTGCAGGGGGTGATGGACCTGCCCGCCGATCCGCGCTTCCGCATCCTGCGCGAGGGCTGGGCCAAGGGCACGCTCGGCGCCGAGGGCTGGCAGGTGAGCGACGCGCTGATCAGCCCGGATCGCGTCGAGGCGTCGCCACAGGGCGTGCGACTCTATCTCGGCCCGCAGGTGGTGGATTGGCTGGAAGCCGGGCCGGTTCAGTTCCGCCTGCCGGCCGCTCGCATCGAGGCGCCGCTCTTCTGGCCCGACGTGCCGCCGCTGCATGGCGGGTCGGGGCATACCATCGCGGTGCCGCCGCCCATCACACGCCCTGCGCCGGCGCCCCCGCTGCCGCCACTGCCAATCGAGGACCCGGACGCGACCATCGCGGTGCCGCCGCCGCGCCCCGCCGCACCGCCGCCGCTTTCGGTGCCGGAGCCTGCACCGGTGGCGGCGTCGCGCTCCGCGCTGCCCTGGATCCTGCTGGCGCTGCTGTTGGTTCTCGCAGCGGCAGGCGGCGCCTATTGGTGGTTCGTGCTGCGCGAGCACCCCGCACCGCCGCCACCGCAGCCGACCGACCCGATCGAGATCGCGCCCGAACCCTTGCCGCGCACGCCGCCGCCGCAGCCCGACCTTCCGCCGGTCCGCCCGCAGGCAGAATCCGGCGCGCCCGCGAGCCTCGACGGGCTGTCGGTGCCGGAGGTCATCGCCCGCGCCGCATCCCCCGCCGCCATCACGGCCGAGGCCACGCGCCGCTACGATGCCGGCCGCTACGACGATGCGCTGCTGCTGTGGGAAGCGGCGGCGCGGGCGGGCAATGCGGCCTCGCTGACGCGGCTCGCACGGCTGTATGATCCCGTGGGCTTCGTCCCGGGCCGGCCGTTCCGCGACCCCGACCCGCGCCAGGCGGCGCGGCACTATCGCGATGCGGCGACGGGCGGCGATGCCGGGGCGGCCGAACCGCGTGCGCGGCTGCGGCAATGGCTCGAGGACCGGGCGCGCGAGGGCGACTTCAACGCGCCGCTGACCATCAGGGATTTCTGGCAATGACGCCGCGCCGCCTGCTCCTCCTCGGCACTGCCGCGCTGCTGCCCCTCGCGGCAAAGGCGCAGCGCGTCGCCCGGCAGCCGCTGCTGATCCCGGGCAAGACGACGCTGTTCCAGCGCGTCATCCTGCGCCCGGGTGCGACGCTGCATGCCCAGCCCGGGGCGGCGCAGGGCCGGCCGGTCGCGGGCTTCAGCGTGATGCACGTCTATGCCCGCCGCGACGGCTGGATCGAGATCGGCCGCGAGGCCGATGGCCGCACCGAGGGCTGGGTGCGCGAGGACCGCGCGGTCGATTGGCGCCACACCATGGTCGGCGCCTTCACCAATCCCGCCGGGCGGGAGCGCACCATGTTTCTGCGCGACGCGACCGCGCTGCGCGGGCTGCTGGCCTCGCCATCCATGACGCAGGATGCGGTCGCACTTCGCGCGGCGGCGGGCCAACCCGGTAGCCCCGTGCTGGCGCTGGAACCCGAGACCTTCGTCGACATCCAGCGCAACTTCTACCTGCTGCCGATCCTGGAGGCCGAGACCATCCAGCGTCGCGACGGCACGCAGATGCGGCTGCTGGAGGTGATCTCGGCCCCCGCCGAATTGCGGCAGGCGCCGCAGCAGGCGGACCCGTCGCGGCTGCGGGACTTCCGCGGCGGCATCGTCTTCGTGATCGACAGCACGATCTCGATGCAGGCCTATATCGACCGCACGCGGGACGCGATCCGCCACATCATCGGGCGCATCGGCGATAGCGCGGTGCGCGACAATTTCCGCTTCGGCATGGTGGCCTATCGGGCCGACATCTCGGCCCGGCCGCAGCTGGAATACGTCACGCGGCTGGTGGCGGCACCCGACCTGTCCCAGCCGCCCGCCGCGATCCTGCCGGCGCTGGAGACGGTGCGCGCGGCGACGGTGCCCACTGAACGCTTCGATGAGGATGCGATCGCCGGGCTGCGCGTCGCCATCGACCAGGTGGATTGGCAGGCCTTCGGCGGGCGCTATGTCGTGCTGATCACCGATGCCGGCGCGCTTGAAGCCACCGACCCGAAATCGCAGACGCGGCTTGGCATCCCTGAGATCAAGGCGCTGGCGGAAGCGCGCGGCATCGCGTTGTTTGCGATCCACCTGCAGACGCCCGAGGGCCGGTCCAACCACGCCCATGCCCGCGCGCAGTACCAGGAACTGACGCGCTACGGCGCGGCGGGCTCGCTGTATTTCCCGGTGGAGGGCGGCAGCCCGCAGGCCTTCGAGCGCGTGGTGAACGGGCTGACCAACGCGCTGTTCCGCCAGGTGGCGGACACCGTCGGCCGCCCGGTCGGCGGCGTGGAACCGGCCCGCACGCCCGAAGCCGAGCGCATGGCGCAGCAGGTCGAGATCGTCGCGACCGCGATGCGGCTCGCCTATCTGGGGCGGGAAGGCGGGACGACGGCGCCCGATGTGGTGCGGTCCTTCACCACGGATCGCGACCTGCGCGACCCGACCGTCGCGGCGCTCGACATCCGCGTGCTGCTGACGCGCAACCAGTTGTCGGATTTGTCGCAGGCACTGACACGGATCCTCGATGCGGGCCTCGCCGGCCGCACCGATCCGCGGTCGTTCTTCGGTCAGTTGCGCGCGGCCTTCGCGGCGACGGCGCGCGATCCGGCGCGGCTGGGCAACCTCGCGCGCGTCGGCCAAGCGCTCGGTGAGTATCTCGACGGGCTGCCGTATCAGTCGCAGGTGATGGAGCTCTCCGAACAGGAATGGCTCGCCATGGGCGCGGCGGCGCAGCGCGAGCTGATCAACGGCATCGAGACCAAGCTTCGGCTCTACCAGGAGTTCGCCGCGCGGCCGGACCTGTGGGTAACGCTTGATGGCCGGCCGGGTGGGGAGGCGTTCTTCCCCGTGCCGCTCGAAGCCCTGCCGTGACACCCCTGCTGTCCCTGCGCGGTGTGACCAAGGCCTATCGCGGGGATGCGGCGCCCTTCGCGTTGCAGGTGCCGGAATTCGACCTGGTGCAGGGCGAGGCGCTGGCGCTCGCCGGGCCGTCGGGCAGCGGCAAGTCCACGCTGCTGATGATGCTGGCACTCGCCTCACCGCCGGATGCGGGGGACTTCGCCTTTGCCGGCGCCGACATCGCGCGGCTGTGGCGGGATGGAAGGCGCGATGCGCTGGCGGCGCTGCGCGCGCGCAGGATCGGCGTGGTGCCACAGACCGGCGGGCTGCTGCCCTATCTGTCCGTCGCGGGGAACATCGCGCTGACGCAGCGCATCGCGGGTTGCGAGGACGCCGCGCGGGTGCGGATGCTGGCGGAGGAACTCGGCATCGCCGCGCAACTGCGCAAGCGGCCGGCGGAACTCTCGGTCGGGCAGCGGCAGCGCGTGTCGATCGCGCGGGCGCTGGCGCATCGCCCCGCCCTGGTGCTGGCGGATGAGCCGACGGCCTCGGTGCATCCGGAACTCGCCGATGCGGTGCTGGCCTTGCTGCGGCGGGAATGCGCGGGTTCCGGCGCGGCGCTGCTGGTCGCGACGCATGATCCGGATCGCGCCGCGCGCGCCGGCTATCCGGTGCTGGCCTGCACGACGCATGCGCCGGGTGCGGATGGCATCGCGCGATCGGTATTCGCGCGGCCTGCCTTGGCGCAGGCGGCCTGACGATGCTGCGCCTCGCGCTCGCGGATATTTGGCATGAGCGGGTGCTGTTCCTGTGCTCGGCGCTGGGCTGTGCGGCGGTGCTGGCGCCGCTGATCGTGCTGTTCGGGCTGCGGCAGGGCGTCGTCGCCGGGCTGCGCGCCGAATTGCTGGAGGACCCGCGGGCGCGGGAGATCGCCTCGGTGGTGAACCGCACGCTGGAACCGGATTTGTTCGCGCGGCTTGCCGCCGATCCGCGCATCGCCTTCCTGGTGCCGCGGACGCGCGCGCTGTCGGCGACGATCGTGCTGGAGAACCCGACGCGGCTTGGACGCGGCGTGCGGATGGAATTGCTGCCGACCGGGCCCGGCGATCCGCTGCTGCCGGGTGTCGCGGCGCGAGAGGGGCTGGTGCTGTCGCCGACCGCGGCGGAACGGCTTGGTCTGGCGCCCGGCGACACGGCCCTCGCTTCGGTCGCGCGCAGTCGCGAGACGGAACGCGAGGTGCTGACCCTGTCGCTGCCGGTCACAGGCATCGCGCCGGCCTCCGCGGCGCTGCGCGACGCCGCTTTCGCCGGCGTGCCGGTGCTTCTGCTGGCGGAGGATTTCCTCGATGGCAACGCCGCCGTCGATGCGCGGCCGGGCAGTGTGGAGGATGCGCGCGGGCGCGCTTTCGCCGGCTTCCGTTTGCATGCGGCGCGGCTTGAGGACGTGCCCGCGCTTGATCGCGAGTTCCGCCTTGCTGGGATCGAGGTCGCTTCGCGTGCCGAGGCGGTGGCGGGGCTGCTGAGGCTCGACCGCAACCTCGCACTGCTGTTCCTCGCGATCGCGGGGGCAGGAGGGGCGGGGTATCTCGTCAGCCTCGGCGTCGGGCTCTGGGCGCAGGTGGAGCGCAAGCGGCGGGACTTGGCGCTGCTGTCTTTGCTCGGGATGAAGCGCCGCGCGCTGCTGTTGCTGCCGCTGCTGCAGGCGGCGGCGGTGGCGTTGGCGGGGGCGCTGCTCGCCTTCGGGGTGGCCGCAGCGGTCGCCGGCGTGCTGAACCGCGCCTTCGCGGGAACCGTCGCGGGGGATCGGCCGGTGTGTCTTCTGACGGCGGGGATGGGCATGGCGGCGGCCGGGGTGACATTGGCCGGGGCGCTGGTCGCCGCGGTATTGGCGGGGCTGCGGGCGGCGGCGGTCGCGCCGGCGGAAGGTCTGGCGGAAGGCTGATGCGTTCTCTCGCAATCCTGCTGGCCTGCCTGATCGCCGCGCCGGCGCTGGCGCAGGCGCCGTGGTCCACCGACTTTACCAATCCGCGCGCGGCCGATGGCGACCTTGTGCTGCCCATGCCCTGCGGCGGTGCCATGGCGTTCCGAGCGGTCGAGACACCGACAGGCCCCGGAGCGCTCGATGACCGGCCGGTCACGCTCGGTACCACCGACCCGGCTGGTGGCGTCGCGGAATTCGCGCGGCGGGAGGCGGTCGCCGGCCCCTTCGCCCAGCAGGGACGCGAGGGCGCCGTCTATTGGATCGGCAAGTACGAGGTCACACGCGACCAGTATTCCGCGGTGATGGAGGAACGCTGCCCGACGCCATCGGCCAATGGGCGGCTGCCGGCTGCCACGCTGTCCTGGTTCGATGCCGTCGCCTTCACCCAGCGCTACACCACCTGGCTGCTGCGCAACGCCGCCGCGCGGCTTCCGCAGGCCGACGGCACGCCCGCCTTCGTGCGCCTGCCGACCGAGGAGGAGTGGGAGTACGCCGCGCGCGGTGGTGCAGCGGTCAGCGAGCTGGATTTCCTCGGCCGCACTTTCCCGATGCCGGAGGGGACCTCGCGCTACGCTTGGTTCCAAGGGCCGCGATCCGCGGCGGGGCGTGCGCAGCCGGTCGGAATGCTGGAACCCAATCCGCTCGGTCTGCACGACATGCTCGGCAATGTCGGGGAACTGGTGCTGGAACCATTCCGCGCGGTGCGTGTCGGGCGCTTGCACGGCCAGGCCGGCGGCGTGGTCGTGAAGGGTGGCGATTTCCGCACGCCGGAGGCAGCACTTCGGTCATCCCTGCGGATCGAGGTGCCGCCCTATGATGCGACGGATGGGCAGCCGACGCGGCTTGCCTCGGTCGGCTTCCGCGTCGCACTGGCCGCGCATGTCACGACCAGCCTGCGCCGGGCCGAGGCGCTGAACCGCGCTTTCGAGGCCGAGAGCCGCGCGAGCGGCACGGAAGCCGAGAACGCTCGTCGTCAGATCGCCGCGATGCGGGAAGGTGCCGATCCGCGCCTGCGCCAGGGCCTCGACCGGCTGGAGGCCGGATTGATGGCGGCCGAACGTCAGCGCCTGGAACAGGAACGCGCCGGCATCCGCGCGCAGTTGGAGGGCGCTGCGGTGCTGGCACGCGCGGCGGGACAGTCGCAGCGACGGATGGATGGCATCCAGCCGCTGCTGTCCGGC
Organism: Roseomonas sp. SRI_022; assembly: GCF_057586215.1. Lineage (NCBI taxonomy): Bacteria > Pseudomonadati > Pseudomonadota > Alphaproteobacteria > Acetobacterales > Roseomonadaceae > Roseomonas > Roseomonas sp. SRI_022. Next base: position 266 of record NZ_JBYCZL010000055.1, on the reverse strand, counting down.
GCCGATGTCGTGCAGTCCAGCCCCGAGATGCGCCGCCAATGGGCGACGGCGCTGGAACAGTTGCGTGTGGAGCGTGAGCTCGCGCTCGACGGCTATGCGCGGATCGTCGCCGATCTCGGCCGTTCCGCCGATCGCGCGACGCTGACGACGGAGGCCGGCGTGGTGGCGCGGGAAGCCGAGGCGCGCAACGTGCCGGAACTGCGCCCCTACCTCGACATCGCCGCGCGCCATGCGGCGGATTCGCGCGACCGTGGCCTGCCGGCGCG
>NZ_JBYCZL010000054.1:0-14503 GCF_057586215.1 Roseomonas sp. SRI_022 | reverse complement strand
GCCGACGCCCGCCGATCCTCGCGCCGGGCGGCCTATCAGCACCGGCTCCGCCTTCGCCGTCACCGGCAACGGGTTGGCCGTCACCAACGCCCATGTCGTGCAAGGCTGCCGCAGCGTGGTGGATGAGCACGGCCGGACGGTGCGCGTGGTCGCGGCCGATCGCCGCCGGGACCTCGCGCTGATCGATGTCGGGCGGGGCTTTCCCTCCGTGGTGCGGTTCCGCGACCGCGCGGCGGTGGACCTCGGTGAGACCGTGCTGGTCTTCGGTTTTCCCTATGGCCAGGCGCTTGGCACCGGCCTGAACGTGACCAATGGCATCGTCACGGGGCTGGCGGGGCCGGGGGGCGATGTGTCCCGCTTCCAGATGAACGCCGCGGTGCAGCCGGGCAATTCCGGCGGGCCGGCGGTCGATGATGCGGGGCTGCTGCTGGGCGTGGCGGTCGGCCGGCTGAACGACATCGCCGTGCTGCGTGCCACCGGCAGCCTGCCACAGGGTGTGAACTTCGCCATCCGGGCGGATCAGGTGGAACGCTTCCTGACCGAGCAGGGCGTGCGGCCGGAACGCGGATCGAGTGCGGGCGGCACTGGCGCGCGGGCGGTGTCCGCGGCGGTGGCGCCGGCGGTGTTCCAGATCCTCTGCCGGGGGTGATGCCCGGCGCGCAGGGGCCGATCCCTGGAGCCGTTCCCGTTCGCCCAGGCTGACGGTAACGTCTCCAGGTTATTGTTTTCGCGAGCATCTTCACCCAATCAGGTGATGCCACCTGATTGGGATCTGCTCTGGCGCGGCTGGTACGGCACATCACTGCGCGCCGCCCGGCTTGTGCCGCAACCTTTCCATGATTCAGGCGCTTTTCACCGCGACTGTCTGAATCGTGCCGCAACATTGCGTGGCCTGGAGGGTTGCATGTCGGAAGCCGAGATCGAACGGCGGATGGCGGAGCTGGACCGCCTGTTGAATGACCCCGGAACGCGGATGGATCCCGAACGCGTCTGGGCAATCCTGGCCGAGCTCAGCCGCGGCGCGGCACGCCCGGCATCACCGGCGGGGTGCTGACGTCCGTTATCGACCCAAGCCTCCGCAACCGAATTCACAGTGCAGATGCCGATCGGGTGGAAGCACCCGATCGGGCGAAGATGCGCGTCAGGACAAAAGGGTCGTGCGGTTGCCGTGAGCCATGGCGAACGGCGACCACTGCAGTGCAGCGACGTCGGAGGTCGCACGCACGGCCGTTCGGCCGGCCATGACCGTGAGCGGGGCCATCATCGCCCGCCACATATGAATACGAATAATTACAATATTGACAGTAATATTTCATGCCGATGATGGCGCCATGCGTATTGCGTCGTTCAATATTATTTTCTGCCGGGAGAAGATTGGGTGCGCATCCTCATCACGAACATCATGCTTGCGATGAGATCGGGCACTGAGGTTTTCGTGGAGCAGTTGGCGGATTGGCTCAGGCAGCAGGGCCATACGCCTGTTCTATACGCTCCGTTGATCGGTCCGCTTGGCGAGGAGATGCGGCGCCGGGGCCACCGCGTGCACGACCGCATAGAGCAGCTTCAGGAACCACCGGACGTCATTCATGGCCACCATTGTGGGCCGACCATGACGGCACTGGCAGGTTTCCCGGCGGTGCCCGCTCTCTTCGTCTCGCACAGCGTTGCCGCGGAATTCGACCGCCCGCCGGTACACCCGAACATCCTGCGCTACTTCGCCGTGTCCTGCCTGGTGCGGGAGCGGTGGTCGAGCCGCGAAGTTCCGATCGACCGGATCGGCATCCTGCGTAATCCGGTGGACATGGATCGCTTCCCACGCCGCGCGGCGCTGCCGGACCGGCCGCGGCGTGCTGTGCTCGTGGCGAAGCTCCCCGGACATGTCGAGGCGGTGCAGCAGGCCTGTGCAGCCCATGGGCTCGACCTCACGACGGTCGGCAGCGCCGTCGGCAATGTCGTGCCCAACCTGCCTAGCCTGTTCCAGGACGCCGATATCGTCTTCGCCTCCGGCCGCAGCGCCTTCGAGGCGGCGGCGTCCGGCTGCGCGGTGGTGCTCGTGGACGGGGGGGGCATGCACGGCCTGATCCGCGCGGCCGAGATCGACCGCGTCGTGGACCTGAATTGCGGTGTCGGTGCGCTCGTCCATCCGCCGACCTTCCGTGCTCTGTCGGACGCCATCAGCGGCTACGACGCGGCGGATGCGGCGGCGGTGACGGGCACGCTCCGCGGTACCCATTCGTTGGAAGTGAAGGGCCGGCGCCTGATTCAGACCTATGAGATGCTGCGCGAGGCCGGGCCTGCCAGCGGCGCGATGGATGTGGCGGTGGCCCGCTTCGTCGAGAGCTACGTGCCGCATTTCGGCGGGGACCGTGCGCGGCTCCTCGCAAGGGACACGCGCGTTGCGGCGCTTCCACCGGACATTGCGGCGCTTGTGCAGTCGCCGTGGGATCGGGGCGGGGCGGATGATGCCTGGTCCGTGCGCGCACGTTCGGCACGGGACAGCGAGCTCGCGGCGCTGAAGGCCGAACGGGACAGCGAGGTGGCGGCGCTGAAGGCCGAACGGGACGGCGAGGTGGCGGCGCTGAAGGCCGAACGGGACGGCGAGGTGGCGGCGCTGAAGGCCGAACGAGACGGCGAGGTGGCGGCGCTGAGGGCCGAACGAGACAGCGAGGTCGCGACGCTGAAGGAGGAGATCGCCGCGCTTCGTCAATCGACCTCGTGGCGCGTGACGGCGCCGATCCGGTCCATGGTGGGGATGTTCCGCGGTGGCTGAGCGCCGTTCGTCAGTCCTTTGCGGCAGCGATTAGGAATTCCCGGTTGCCCTCCGGCCCGGTGATGGGGCTCGGCTCGATGCCGAGCACCTGCCAGCCGGGCAGGGCGGTCCACCAGTCGCGGATGGTGGCGCAGACCTCCTCATGCACCGCGGGGTCGCGCACGACGCCCCCCTTGCCGACCTTCCCTGGCCCGGCTTCGAATTGCGGCTTGATCAGCGCGACGGCGAAGGCGCCGGGGGCGGCCAGTGCGAGGGCCGCCGGCAGCACGGTGCGCAGCCCGATGAAGGAAGCATCGCAGACCACCGTGCCGGGCGCCTCGGGGACCTGCTCCGCCGACAGGTAGCGCGCATTGGTGCGTTCCAGCACGACCACGCGGGGGTCGTTGCGCAGCTTCCAGTCGAGCTGCCCATGACCGACATCCACGGCATAGACTTTCATTGCGCCGCGGGTCAGCAGCACATCGGTGAAGCCGCCGGTGGATGCCCCGACATCGAGGCCGATCCGCCCTTCGGGTGACAGGCCGAAGAAATCCAGCGCGTGCGCCAGCTTGATGCCGCCGCGGCTGACCCAGGGATGGTCCTGCCCGCGCACCGCGACCGGCGTGCCTTCCGCCAGCAGGTCGCCAGCCTTGGCGATGCGCTTCTCGCCGGAGAACACCTTGCCGGCGAGGATCAGCGCCTGCGCCTTGGCGCGGGATTCCGCGAGGCCCCGTTCCACCAGCACGACGTCCGCGCGTTGCTTGGCCATGGTCTCAGCGCTTCGGCGGCGCGTCGGCGGGCGGCAGCGGGGCCGGCGCCGGCCGTGGTGCCGCGTGCGCGATGCCGCGGGCCTGGCAGATCCAGCACATGGTTCAGCCCCCGAACAGGCGGGCGGAGGCGATGCGCGCGCCTTCCGCCATGCTGCGCATCTTGGCCCAGACCACGTCGCCGGTGACGCGTCCACGCCCGGCCGCGGTGTCGAAGCCACAATCCGTGCCGGCCATCACGCGCGTCGGGTCGCCCATCGCCTGCGCGGCGCGTTCGATGCGATCCGCGACAACCTCCGGGTGCTCGACGAAATTGGTCAGCGTATCGATCACCCCGGCGACCAGGATCTGGTCGGGATCGGGCGGGTCGGCGGCGATCACGCGCGTCTCATGCGCATGGCGCGGATTGGCGAAGGGCAGCACGAAGCCGCCGACGCGTGCCTGCTTGATGATCGGCCAGATATCGGCGAGCGGCACGTCGAGGTCGTGCGGCGCCTCGTAATTGCCCCAGCAGACGTGCAGGCGCATCCGCTCGCGCGGGATGTTCGCGATGGCATCGTTGATGGTGGCGACGATGCGCTCGACGAAGCCGAGGAACTCGCTCAGCGGCCGGTCGCGATAGGAGACATGGCGTTCCAGCGCGAGGTCCGGGCAGTCCAGTTGCAGCACATGGCCGGCGTGGTGGATGGCTTCATATTCGGTGCGCAGCGCCGCGCCGAGGGCGGCGAAATACGCATCCTCCGTCGCGTAGTGCTTGTTCTGCACGATGGAGCCGACGATGCCCGGCGATGGCGCGCACATGAAGGATTCCACGTAGTGTCCGGCCATCGGCGCCAGCGCGGCGGCGAAATCGATCAGCTCCGCATCGATCGCCGCGCTGTCGGGATAGGCGACGGGGCCGATCGCGGCGGGCAGATGCGCGGTGTTGCTGACCGCGACCTTCTCGGCATTCGCGCCGACGAAGGCCTGCTTGTAGTCGGGATAGTTGTCGAGATCGCCGAAGCCGACCCGCTCGCTGCGCCCGCCGATGCCGGTCAGGCGGTGGCGGATATAGAGCGCGAAGGAATCGCGCTCCTGCTCGCCATTGTTGACGACATCGAGCCCGACCTCGACCTGGCGCGGCACGATGGCCAGCGTTGCCGCCTTACCCTCGCGCGCGATGGCGGCCTCATCCACCGCCTCGCCCAGGCTGCGGCGGGCAAACAGCGCGGTGAGCGGCTTCGGTCGCGGCAGGCTGCCGGTATGCGTCGTCAGGATGCGGCCTTCGGAACGGCGCATGGTTGTCTCCTCCTGCCCGCGGCGCGCGACGTCAGGCGCGGAAGCGATCGAGCGCGGCGCGGTCGATGGTGATGCCAAGCCCCGGCCCGTCCGGCACGGCGACGCGCCCGCCGCCGCGCAGCGCGACGGGTTCGGCCAGCAGCGCATCACGCACCGGATGCGGCGAGCGGTCGAGTTCCAGCAGCGGGGCGCGCGGAAACAGTCCCGGCGGACTGTCGGGAATGACGGCGAGCAGATGCAGCGAGGCGGCGAGCGCGACGCCGGTGCCCCAGACATGCGGATTGACGCGGATGCCGAAGGCCGAGGCCATGTCCGCGATCTTCTTCAGTTCCGAGATGCCGCCGCAGGCCGCGACATCCGGCTGCAGGATGTCGGCGGCGCGGCGCGTGATCATCTCGCGGAAGCCCCAGCGGGCGAAGGATGCCTCCCCGCCCGCGACCAGGATGGGCTGGCGCGCCTTGACCTCGAGATAGCCGTCGATGTCCTCGGGCGGCACGGGTTCCTCGAACCAGCCGATGTCGCAGGATGCGACGGCGTTGCCATAGGCGATGGCGGCCGGCGCGTCATAGGCGTGGTTGCAATCCACCAGCAGCCCGACATCGGGGCCGATGGCGGCGCGGAAGGCCTTCGTCAGCGCGATGTCCTCGGACAGGCCCCAGCCGGTCTTGAGCTTCAGCGACCGGAAGCCCTCGGACAGGCGCTGCTCCGCTTCCTGCGTCAGGTAGGCGAGGTGGTCGTCGCGCTCGCGGCGATAGAAGCCGGTGGCATAGGCTTCGATCTCGGTCCGCAGCGGGCCGCCCATCAGCCGGTGAACCGGCAGGCCGAGCGCCTTGCCCGCAATGTCCCACAGCGCGATGTCGATGGCGCTGATCGCCTCCACCACGATGCCGCGCTGGCCGTGGTCGCGCAGGCGGTTGTAGAGCGCCTGCCACAGCGCCTCCCGCGCCATGGCGTCCTGGCCGATCAGCAGCGGCGCGAGCCAGGCGACGATCGGCGCGGTCAGTTCTGGCGGGCCGAAGGCCTCGCCCCAGCCGGTGATGCCGTCCTCGGTGGTGATCTCGACCAGCATCGCACCGCGGCGGCGATACCAGGCCTGAGAATAGGCGAAGGGCTCGTCGAGATCGGCCATCAGCACATGGGGCACCACCGAGCGGATCGTGGTCCCCAGTGCCATGCCGGTCAGGCCCGCGCCGGCCGCACCGCCGAGGACTGGCCCAGCGCGGCGAGCGCCGTCGCCACGATATGCGGCGCGTTCAGCCCGGCCTCGTCATATTGCTTGCGCGGCGCCTCATGGTCGATGAAGCGGTCGGGCAGGCACATCGGGCGGATCTTCAACCCGCCATCGAGCAGGCCACGCATCGCGAGATGCTGCATCACCAGCCCACCGAAGCCGAGGATCGAGCCTTCCTCGATGGTGATCAGCACCTCGTGCTCGCGCGCGAGGCGTTCCACCAGCGCGGTATCGAGCGGCTTGGCGAAGCGCGCATCGGCGACGGTGCAGGACAGCCCGTGGGTCGCGAGTTCATCCGCTGCCTTGAGGCATTCCTGCAACCGCGCGCCATAGGACAGGATGGCGATGGAAGCGCCTTCGCGCAGCACGCGCCCGCGCCCGATCTCCAGCAGCGAACCGCGCGCCGGCAGGTCGAGGCCAAGGCCCTCGCCGCGCGGATAGCGGAAACCCGAAGGCCGGTCGTCGATCGCTGCCGCGGTCGCGACCATGTGCATCAGTTCCACCTCATCGGCGGCGGCCATCAGCACGAAGCCCGGCAGGCAGCCGAGATAGGCGATGTCGAAGATGCCCGCATGCGTCGCGCCATCCGCACCCACCAGCCCGGCGCGATCCATGGCGAAGCGCACCGGCAGCGACTGCAGCGCGACGTCGTGCATCACCTGGTCATAGGCGCGCTGGAGGAAGGTGGAATAGATCGCGCAGAAGGGCTTCATCCCTTCCGTCGCCATGCCGGCGGCGAAGGTGACGGCGTGCTGCTCGGCGATGCCGACATCGAAGCAGCGCTTCGGGAAGCGCTTCGCGAAGGCGTCCATGCCGGTGCCGGACGGCATGGCGGCATTGATCGCGACGATGCGCGCATCCTTTTCCGCCTCCGCGATCAGCGCATTGGCGAAGACCTTGGTATAGGAAGGCGGGCCGGGCGGTGCCTTGGCCTGCTCCCCGGTGACGACGTTGAACTTCTGCACGCCGTGATACTTGTCGGCAGCCGCTTCGGCGGGCGCGTAGCCCTTGCCCTTCTGCGTGACGACATGCAGCAGGATCGGGCCCGCGTGGTCCGTGTCGCGCAGGTTGCGCAGGATCGGCAGCAGGTGGTCGAGATTGTGCCCGTCCACCGGGCCGACATAGTAGAAGCCCAGTTCCTCGAACAGCGTGCCGCCGGTGAACCAGCCGCGCGCGTATTCGTCGGCGCGCCGCGCAGCGCGTTCCAGCGGTGCCGGGAAGCGCTTGGCCAGCCGAGACATCAGGTCGCGGATCGACAGGAAGGGGCGGGAGGAGATCAGCCGCGACAGATAGGCCGACATCGCACCGACCGGCGGCGCGATCGACATGTCGTTGTCGTTGAGGATGACGATGAGGTTCGCCTTCGACGCCCCGGCGTTGTTCATGGCCTCATAGGCCATGCCCGCGCTCATCGCGCCGTCGCCGATCACCGAGATGACGTGGCGGTCGTCGCCCTTCAGGTCGCGCGCGACCGCCATGCCGAGCCCGGCGGAGATCGACGTGCTCGAATGCGCCGCGCCGAAGGGGTCGTATTCGGATTCCGAGCGGCGCGTGAAGCCCGACAGCCCGCCGCCCTGGCGCAGCGTGCGGATGCGGTCGCGCCGCCCGGTCAGGATCTTGTGCGGATAGGCCTGGTGGCCGACATCCCAGATCAGCCGGTCGGCCGGCGTCTCGAACACCGCATGGACCGCGACCGTCAGTTCCACCACGCCAAGCGAGGCGCCGAGATGCCCCCCGGTGGTCGAGACCACGTCGATCGTCTCCGCCCGCAGCTCATCGGCCAGCGTCTTGAGCTGGTCGGTCGAGAAATTGCGCAGGTCGGCCGGAACCTTCACGCGGTCCAGCAGGGGGGTGGCCGGGCGGGTCATCAGTTCCTCCGCGCGATCGCGTATTGCGCGAGCGCCCGTAACAGATCGGCACGATCGCCGAGCGCGTCCAGATGCGCGGCCGCCTGGGCGGCCAAACGTTCCATCTGCCCTCGTGCACGCGGCACGCCGAGCAGGCCGACAAGCGTCGCCTTGCCGGCATCCGCATCCTTGCCGGTACGCTTGCCCGCTTCCTCCGCCGAGGCGGTGGCGTCGAGCAGGTCGTCCGCGATCTGGAAGGCGGCGCCGAGGTCGCGGCCATAGGCGGCCAGCGCCTGGCGCAGCTGCAGCGGCGCCTTGCCAAGGATTGCCCCGGCCTCGGCGGCGAATTCGATCAGCTTGCCGGTCTTGAGCATCTGGAGCCGGCCGATCTCGGCCTCCTCCATCGGCTCCGCTGCGGCTTCGGCCAGCATGTCGAGCATCTGCCCGCCGCACATCCCGCGTGGGCCCGCCGCACGGGCCAGGCCGCGGCACAACTCGGCGCGCGCGGCCGGGTCGGCATGGGTGTCGGGTTCGGCAAGAACGTAGAAGGCGTTGGCCTGCAGCGCGTCGCCGGCAAGCACCGCCGTCGCCTCGTCGAACGCCTTGTGGACGGTTGGCTTGCCGCGGCGCATGTCGTCATCGTCCATGCAGGGCAGGTCATCATGGACCAGGGAATAGGCGTGCAGCATCTCGATTGCCGCCGCCGTGCGCAGTGCAGTGTTGCGCCCGACGCCGAACTGCTTCGCCCCTTCCAGCACCAGGAAGCCGCGCAGCCGCTTGCCGCCGCCCATCGCGGCGTGGCGCATGGCATCGAACAGCCGCGCCTCGGGGCCTTCCGAGGGCGGGATCAGCATATCGAGTGCGACGTCGATTTCCGCTGCCGCCTCGGCCATCGCGAGGCCCAGCGCCTCGGCCGGGGCCGGGACGGTATCCATGCTATTCGACATCCCGCAGGGAGAGGCCGGCCGGCCCCTCGACGATGGCCTGCACCTTCTGCTCGGCCTCCGCCAGCTTGCGTTCGCAATGCGCCCGCAATGCGGCACCGCGCTGATAGGCGGAAACAGAGGCTTCCAGCGCCCCCTGCCCGCTTTCCAGTGCTTTCACGATGCCTTCGAGCTCGGCCAGCGCCTGCTCGAAGGTAAGGGTCTCGATATCGGCGGGCATCCCGCCCGCCTCGGTCCGTGCATTGGCCATGTCTGGCGCAGTTTACCAGCCGGGGGCCGTGCCGGCTATTCCGGCTCGATCCCGGCCTGGCGGATGGCGTTGGTCCACTTCACGGTCTCGGCACGGACGAAGGCGACGGCCTCGGCCGGGGTCGAGCCGCGGATATCCATGCCGAAGGTGCCGAGGCGGGCACGCAACTCGGGCGTGGCCAGCGCAGCCGTGACGGCGGCGTTGAGGCGCGTGACGCGGTCCGCCGGGGTGCCGGCGGGGACGAACAGGGCGAACCAGGCGATGACCTCGTAGTCCGGCAGGTTGCCGGCCTCGCGCACCGTCGGGATCTCGGGTACCGCGCCGGAGCGCTGGCCGGAGGTGACGGCGAGGATGCGCAGCGCGCCCGCCTGGGCCTGCGGCAGGATCACCGCCTGGTCGGCGATGAACAGGTCGACGCGCCCCGACAGCACATCCTGCACCGCGAGAGGCGAGGAGCGGTAGGGCACATGCAGCATCTTGATGCCGGCCATCGCGGCGAGTGCTTCCGTCGCCACGCGCTGGGAGGAGGAAGCCGACGCGTAGGTGATCCCTTCCGGCCGCGCCTTGGCGGCGGCGATCAGGTCAGCGAGCGTCCGGTAGGGGCTGTCGGCCTTGACCGCGACCATCAGCGGAACGGTCGCGATGGTGGAGACGGGGATGAAGCCGTTTTCCATGTCGAAGGGCACACGGCGGAACAGGGCGTTGGCCGCCGCGTTGGTGGAATTGGTGCCGATCAGCACGGTGTTGCCGTCGGGGGTCGCGCGGGCGACGGCCTCGGCGCCGATCAGGCCGTTCGCACCGGCGCGGTTCTCCACCACCACGGGCTGCCCGAGGGAGGGGCGCATGCCTTCGGCGACCACGCGGGAGACGGTGTCGGTGGCCGAACCCGGGGCGAAGGGGACGATGGCGCGGATGGGAGCGTCGGGCCAGGTCTGGGCGCCGGCAGCGGCAGGCAGCAGGGTGGCGGCCGGCAAGGCGGCCAGCAGGGCGCGGCGGTTCATGGCGGTTCCTTCCCGAGGGTCGGCGGGGAGATAGGCCGCGCGGCCCTTTCTGGGCAAGGGGCCGCCTCACATCAATGGCATCGCGCGGTCCCACAGGCGGCGATCGGCCCGCCGTGCCTTCTGCCGCAGCCACCCGCGCCGCTGCCAGCCGAGCCAAAGCATAACGACGGCCCCAAGCGGATCGGCGAAGGCCTCGAAGCGGGTCAGGGCATGGCGCCCGAAGGCCGGGCGGTCACCCGCCGCGACGGGCGTTCCGCCGGGCAGCGCCCGGATGGCGCGGAACGGCCATTCCTCCTTGTAGAGCCAGCAACCGGGCGCATCGGGATGGCGGCGGAACTGACGCAGTAGGCCGGCGCCGTCCCAGGCGCTCACGCCCGCATCAGCGCCCGCACATGCGCCGCCGTGGACCGCCCCAGCGCCTCCAGGTCGTATCCACCCTCCAGCAGCGACACCACGCGGCCCTCGCAGCAGCGATCCGCCACGCCGCACAGTGCCTCGGTCAGCCAGGCGAAATCCGCCTCCCGCACGCGCAGTTGCGCCAGCGGATCGGCGGCGTGCGCATCGAAGCCGGCCGAGATCACCAGCAGGTCCGGCGCGAAGGATTCGACCGCCGGAATGATCTGCTCCGCCCACGCCGCACGGAACGCCGCGCCGTCCGCGCCCGGCGGCAGCGTGACGTTCAGGATATTGCCGACGCCATGCTCATTCACGTCGCCGGTTCCGGGATAAAGCGGCCATTGATGGCTGCTGGCGTAGAACAGTGTCGCGTCCGTCTCGAAGCAGGCCTGCGTGCCGTTGCCGTGGTGGACGTCGAAATCCACCACCGCCACGCGCTTCGCGCCGTGTTCAGCCTGCGCATGCCGCGCCGCGATGGCGGCGTTGGAGAACAGGCAGAAACCCATCGGCCGGGCGGGCTCGCAATGATGCCCAGGCGGGCGCGTCGCGCAGAAGGCGCGGCGGAACTCGCCCTTCATCACCGCATCCACCGCGGCCACCGCGGCGCCCGCCGCCCGCAGCGCGGCCTCGGCACTGCCCCAGGACATGATGGTGTCGCCATCGAGCGCGACATGCTCATCCGGCTCCGGCCGGATCGCCAGGATCGCCGAGACGTAGTTCTCCGGATGCACCCGCGTCAGCTGATCCACCGTGGCGAGCGGTGCCTGGTCGCGGATCAGATCGGCGAATTCGCCGGCGTCGAGCGCCTTCAGCACCGATCGCAGCCGATCCGGGCATTCCGGGTGATGCGGACCCGGATCGTGATGCAGGCACGCACGATGGGTCAGCAGCAGCACACTCACGCCGGCGGATCCTCCCGCTTGCGGATGACGAAGCGGTAGGCGCCGGCTTCCTCCCCGAAGGCGACCAAGGCGTGCCCGGTTTCTTTGCAGAAAGCGCGGAAATCAGCGACCGAGGCCGGGTCGGTGGCAAGCACCGTCAGCCGTGCCCCCGCCGGCAGCCCGCGCAGTGCCTTGTTGGCCTTGAGCACCGGCAGCGGGCAGGTCAGCCCCTTCACGTCGAGCAGCGTTTCACCCATCCCGCGATTGCACCACCCGCCGCCGCCCGGGGCAAGCGTGGCGATCGGGGTTCCGCGCCCTGTCCCCGCCGGTGCACAGTGACCACCATGGCAGGAGCAACGATGTCCGATTCGACTGCGACGGCGTGGATGGGCGTGGCCCCCCGGCCGGGGGTGGGGTGAACGGATGCGCTTTGGCATCGACCTTGGCGGCACCAAGATCGAGATCGTCGCCCTCGACCGCGATGGCGCGGTGCGGCTGCGCCGACGCGTCGCGACGCCGCAGGGCTATCACGCGACAGTGGAGGCCATCGCCGGCCTGGTGCGCGGTGCGGAGCGCGAGACCGCCGCACGCGGCACGGTTGGCGTCGGCATTCCTGGCAGCCTCAGCCCCGTCACCGGCCTGGTCCGCAACGCCAATTCCCAGGCGCTGAACGGGCAGCCGCTCGACCGCGACCTGCAGGCCGCGATCGGGCGCGAAGTGCGCGTCACCAACGATGCCAACTGCCTGGCGATGAGCGAGGCTGCCGACGGCGCCGGGGCCGGATACCGCACCGTCTTCGCCGTCATCGTCGGCACGGGTTGCGGCGGCGGCATCGTATCCTCCGGCCGGCTGCTGGATGGGCCGAACGGCACCGCCGGCGAATGGGGCCACACCCCGCTGCCCTGGATGCGGCCAGAGGAATTCCCCGGGCCGCGCTGCTGGTGCGGCCGGCATGGCTGCCTCGAGACCTTCCTGTCCGGCCCCGGCCTTGCGGCCGATTGTGACGGGCCGGGCGCGCGCGATGCGGGCGGGCTGCCGTCCCGTGCGGCGGCTGGCGATGCGGCGGCCGCGGCGGCGCTGGCGCGGCATGCGGACCGGCTGGCGCGCGCGCTCGGCATGATCGCGAACATCCTCGACCCCGATGTGATCGTGCTCGGGGGCGGGCTGTCGAACATGGGGCATCTCTACGCCGATGTGCCGCCGCTGATGGCGCGGCATGTCTTCGGCGACGTGGCGCGCACGCCGATCGTGCAGGCGCGGCATGGGGATTCCTCCGGCGTCTTCGGCGCCGCGCGGCTGTGGGACACGACATGATGGCCGGGCCGGAACCGGGGACGGCTTTGCCCCCTCCGGGCAAGGCAGCGCCTTGCGCCCCGCACCAAAGGCCTAAGGGCCTTTGGAAACCTTTACTTGGCACCCAGACCGGCTGCCGCGCCCGGCGCCAGAAGATGGCATTCCAAAGGGCACTGCCCTTTGGCGGGGTGGTCCGGAGGGGCGGCGCCCCTCCGGCGCGCCATCCGATGCACGGCCACCGCCATGCCGACGCTGTGTCGTGACTGCCAGCACGCCGCCGAGCCCGCCACCACGCGCTGCGCCGCCTGCGGATCGCGCCGCGTGGTCGCGCACGCCGAACTGTTCCGCCTGACCGTCGCGCATGTCGATTGCGACGCCTTCTACGCCAGTGTCGAGAAGCGCGACCGGCCGGAACTGCTGACGAAGCCGCTCATCGTCGGCGGCGGCAAGCGCGGCGTCGTCTCCGCCTGCTGCTACATCGCACGGACGCGCGGCGTGCGCAGCGCGATGCCGATGTTCAAGGCGCTCGCCGCCTGCCCCGATGCGGTGGTGATCAAGCCGGAGATGGCGAAATACGTCCGCGAGGGCCGCCGCATCCGAACCATGATGGAGGCGCTGACGCCACTCGTGCAGCCGATGTCAATCGACGAGGCGGTGCTCGACCTCGCGGGCACCGAGGCGCTGCACGGCGCCCCACCGGCCGTAGTGCTGGCGCGCTTCGCCCTGGCGGTCGAGAAGGAGGTCGGCGTCACCGTCTCGATCGGCCTCGCGGCCAACCGGCTGATGGCGAAGCTCGCCGCCGAGCGCGACAAGCCGCGCGGCTTCGCGGTGATCGGCGCGGCGGAGGCGGCCGGCTGGCTGTCACCGCAGCCGGTATCGCTGCTGCCCGGCGTCGGGCCGGCCATGGCGAAGCGCCTCCAGGCGGCCGGCTTCTCGACGCTCGGGCAACTCGCCGCGCTCGAACCGCGGGAGGCGATGCGTCGCTTCGGGGAGGAAGGGCCGGCGCTGGCCGCCCGCGCCCGGGGCGAGGATACGCGCCGCGTGGATCCCGACCGCGAGACGAAATCCATCAGCGCCGAGACCACCTTCGAGACGGACATCGCCGCGCAGGATGCGCTGGAGGCTCCGCTGTGGCGGCTGTGCGAGAAGCTCGCGCGGCGGCTGAAGGAGAAGGATCTCGCCGCCGCCGGCGTGACGCTGAAGCTGAAGACCGCCGCCTTCGCCACGCGCACCCGCGCCGCGCGCCTGCCACAGCCGACGCGCCTGCCCGATGTGCTCTTCGCCGCCGCGCGGCCGATGCTGGCGAGGGAGGCGGATGGCACCGCCTTTCGCCTGATCGGCATCGGCGCGCAACCGCTCGCGCCGGCCGATACCGCGGATCTCGGCGACCTCGCGGACCCCGAGGCGCCGAAGCGCGCCGCGCGCTGGGCGGCGGTGGAGGCCCTGCGTGCGAAATTCGGGGAAGGGGCCGTGCTGCGCGGGCGCGGCCTGAAGAAGTAGCGCTGCCGTTTACCGGCTGCCAAGGCGCATGGGCGAGGATCGCGGCATGCCGCCCGACCTTCGCGCCACAGCCGACGCCATCGACCAATTGCCGCGCGAGATGATCCACGGCTCCGTCGCGGGCCTCGGTGGGCTTTGCGTCACGCTGGAAGGCTTCGGCCCGCTGGCGGCGATCGGCGACCGGGTGCGGCTGGAAGGGCCGAACGGCGTCTCCGCGCTGGCCGAGATCGCCGCCTTCCGCGACGGGCGGGCCGAGGCCATCGCGATGGGGCCGCTCGCCGGCCTGTCGAATGGGGTGCGCGCCGTGCTGGCGCCGCGGCCGGCGCTGGCGGTGTCGGACGCCTGGCTGGGCCGGGTGCTCGACCC
>NZ_JBYCZL010000053.1:0-15261 GCF_057586215.1 Roseomonas sp. SRI_022 | reverse complement strand
GCCTGGTGCCGAAGCGCGAAACTGTGGCGGCCCGGGTCGCCGCCGCGCGGCGATCCGGAACCCGTGTCGCCGCGCGGGCCGATCCGACAACGCCACCGGCCGCGGCGGCCATCAGCCCCGAAGGCGGGCGGGCGGCCACGCCGACCTGCGCGAAGCCCTGGTCGAGCAGCGCGCCCATGTGCCGGTCGCGCTCGACCCAGGAGGAACCGCCCATGGTGACGCCGACCAGCCGCACCCCGTCGCGCATCGCCGAGGTGACGATGTTGAAGCCGGAGTCGCGGATGAAGCCGGTCTTGATGCCGTCCGCGCCGTCATAGTCGCCGAGCATGCGGTTGTGGTTGCGGATCAACTGCCGCCCCCAGGAGAAGTGCACGGTGCTGAAATACCGGTAGCGGTCGGGGAAGTCGCGGACCAGCCGAAGCCCCAGCGTCGCCATGTCCCGCGCCGTGGTGACGTTGTCGGGGTCCGGCAGGCCGGAAGCGTTGCGGAAGGTGGTGCGCGTCATGCCGATGGCACGCGCGCGCATGGTCATCAGCTGGCCGAAGCGCTCCTCGCTGCCGGCCAGGTGCTCGCCGACCGCAGACGCGACGTCGTTGGCGCTCTTGGTGACCAGGGCGAGGATCGCCTGTTCGGCGGTCAGCGTCATGCCCGGCGGCAGGCCGAGCTTCGAAGGCGGGCGGGAGGCGGCCTCCTCGCTCATGCGGATCGGCGTGCTGAGCTGCACCCGGCCGTCCCTCAGGGCCTCGAAAAGCATGTAGAGCGTCATCATCTTGGTGAGCGAGGCGGGGTAGCGCTGCTCATCCGCATTGGCGGCGATGAGGACGTTGCCGTTGCGGGCATCGAGCACGATCGCCGCGTAGCGGTCGCTGCCGATCTGCGCCGCGGCCGGACCGGCCGTGAGCCAAAGGGCAAAGCCAGCCACCAGGGCCGCCAGGCCGCGCCACGGGGCAGGTTTCCGGCGCGACCGGGCGCTTGATGACGTCATTCGGAATCCCCCTGGGTCCGGCGCGCACGGGTCGCGGCGGGTGACAACGCGCGCAGGATAGTCAGCGCGTGCCCCATCGTCCACTTCAAATCACAAGGAGTTCGTTTCCGGGCAAAGGCTTACCCAATCTTCTTGCGGGGCGCCGTTACCACCCCGTCCCGTTACCCCTCGATTTCATTTTTGTGCACTGCAAAAAACTCTTGCGTATCGAGTGGCACGCCGCCTAAACGATCATCATGTTGCAGCGCAGCAAGACGACCCGGAATGCCGGGTCAAACCGGCAGAACGGGGCCATCACGGTTCCGGCGACCGATCTCGAAGGGAACAGTGACATGGCCGATACCAAGGCTGACGTGAAGAAGATTGCCGCCGAGGGTGCCGCCCAGGCGCAGAAGATCGTGACCGAAGGCGCGGCGAATGCCCGCGTGGCGATGGAGAAGGGTATGGAACAGATGACGAAGGGCGCCGAGGGCTTCATGAAGGCCGCCGAGGAAGCGACCGAGTTCGGCCGCGGCAATGTGGAGGCCTTCACCAAGGCCGCGCAGACCTGGGCGACCGGCACGCAGGACCTCGCCCGCCAGGCGATGGCGCTGGCCCAGGGCCTGACCGACCAGACCCTCGAGGGTGCCAAGGCGCTCGCCGCGGTGAAGAGCCTCAACGAGGCCGCGGAGATCCAGACGAAGTTCGCCAAAGCCGCGCTCGAGAAGGCCGTCGCCGAGTCCGCGAAGTTCCAGGAAGCCGTCTTCAAGCTGGCCGAGCAGGCCTCCGCGCCGATCAGCGCCCGCGTGACGGTCGCCATGGAGAAGCTGGCGAAGCCGCTCGCGGCCTGAGCCAACGGGACTAGGCCGCCCCCGCCCGAACTTCCCCCTCCCCTCCCTGGGCGGGGCGGCCACACGAAGGGCCCGGCATCCGGCCCCATCCCGCTCCGGCGGGTGGGGTGGGATCCGGGCCCTTCCGCGTTTCGGGGGTTGCATGCCATCAGGGTCGATCGCGCCCTTCGTGGTGCGTCGCCACCATGCGGCGGACAATCTGCGGCGCCGGTGCGGTCGGGCCTTCACCTCCCGCCGCACGGTCCGATATCCTGGCATGCGGCGGGGGGCCGTTGCCGAAACCGCCTAGGGAAACCACTTCTGCAGCCATGAGCGATCCGGACAAGCGTACGGGCAACGGGCAAGGCAATGACGGGTCGCAGACCGGCGTCGTCGTCAAGGCACGCCCGCGCACCAAAAAGCCCGCCATGTACAAGGTGCTGATGCTGAACGACGACTACACGCCGATGGAATTCGTCGTGCATGTCCTCGAGCGCTTCTTCCAGAAGAACCGGGAGGAGGCGACGCGTATCATGCTGCATGTGCATCGTCGCGGCGTCGGCGTCTGCGGTGTCTTCACCTATGAGGTCGCGGAGACCAAGGTGACCCAGGTGATGGACCTTGCACGCCAGAACCAGCATCCTTTGCAGTGCACGATCGAGAAGGAATAGCGTTCGAAGGATCAGGGAAAGGGGTCGCAGAACCCCGGGGAGAAGCCCACATCACGACTGGATACCCGGTGCGGCACGGACCTCGAGGAGGCCGGCGCACCATCGACAGGGGAGCGTCACTGACATGCTGTCCCGCAACCTAGAGCAGACGCTCCACCGGGCATTGGCGCTGGCCAGTGAACGGCGACACGAATACGCCACCCTCGAACACCTGCTGCTTGCGCTGGGAGACGACCAGGACGCGGCCACGGTGCTGCGCGCCTGCGGCGTCGATCTCGACCGGCTGAAGCGCGACCTGACCGAATTCCTCGACAAGGACCTGGCCGGGCTGGTGACCGAGCGCGGCGGCGATCCGAAACCCACCGCCGGCTTCCAGCGCGTGGTCCAGCGCGCCGCGATCCATGTGCAATCCTCCGGCCGCGACGAGGTCACCGGCGCCAATGTGCTGGTAGCCCTGTTCAGCGAGCGAGAATCGCACGCCGTCTACTTCCTGCAGTTGCAGGACATGACGCGGCTGGACGCGGTGAACTTCATCAGCCACGGCATCGCCAAGGCGCCCGGCCGGTCGCAACCGCGCCCGGTTCAGGGGTCGTCCAACGCGAACAACCCGTCCTCGGAGGAGAATCCGGAGAAGGAGGAGAAGCCGCGCGGCGGCCGTGGCCAGGACGCGCTGTCCAACTACTGCGTCAACCTCAACAAGAAGGCGCAGGCCGGCAAGATCGACCCGCTGATCGGCCGCGACTCGGAGATCGAGCGCACCATCCAGATCCTCTGCCGGCGCACGAAGAACAACCCGCTCTATGTGGGTGATCCCGGCGTCGGCAAGACGGCGATCGCCGAGGGCCTGGCCAAGCGCATCGTCGAGGGCGACGTGCCCGAGGTGCTGCTGAAGTCCACCATCTTCGCGCTCGACATGGGCTCGCTGCTGGCCGGCACGCGCTATCGCGGCGACTTCGAGGAAAGGCTGAAGGCCGTCGTCCAGGAACTGGAGAACCAGGCCGGTTCCATCCTGTTCATCGACGAGATCCACACGGTGATCGGCGCGGGTGCGACGAGCGGCGGCGCGATGGATGCGTCGAACCTGCTGAAGCCCGCCCTCGCTCAGGGCACGCTGCGCTGCATCGGTTCGACCACCTACAAGGAATACCGCAACTACTTCGAGAAGGACCGCGCCCTGGTCCGCCGCTTCCAGAAGATCGACGTCAATGAACCGACGGTCGAGGATTCGGTGAAGATCCTGCAGGGCCTCAAGACCAACTACGAGAAGCACCACAAGGTCCGCTACACGCCCGAAGCGATCCGCGCCGCCGTGGAGCTCTCGGCCAAGTACATCCACGACCGCAAGCTGCCGGACAAGGCGATCGACGTGATCGACGAGGTCGGCGCATCGCGGATGCTGCTGCCCGAGAACAAACGGCGGAAGACGGTCACGCTTAAGGATGTCGAGGACATCGTCGCCAAGATCGCGCGCATCCCGCCGAAATCGGTCTCGACCGACGATCGCGAGCAGCTGCGCAATCTCGAACGCGACCTCAAGGCCATGGTCTTCGGCCAGGACAAGGCGATCGAGGCACTGTCCGCAGCGATCAAGCTGTCCCGTGCCGGGCTGCGCGACGCGGAGAAGCCGATCGGCAACTACCTGTTCTCCGGCCCGACCGGCGTCGGCAAGACCGAGGTCGCCAAGCAACTGGCCAAGACCCTCGGCATCGAGCTGATCCGCTTCGACATGTCGGAATACATGGAGCGGCATTCTGTCTCCCGCCTGATCGGCGCGCCGCCGGGCTATGTCGGCTTCGACCAGGGCGGGCTGCTGACCGATGCCATCGACCAGCATCCGCATGCCGTGCTGCTGCTCGATGAGATCGAGAAGGCGCACCAGGATCTCTATAACATCCTGCTGCAGGTGATGGACCACGGGAAGCTGACCGACCACAACGGCAAGACCGTGGATTTCCGCAACGTCATCCTGATCATGACGACGAATGCGGGTGCAGCCGACATGGCCAAGCCGACCATCGGCTTCGAGCGCGAAACGCGGATCGGCGAGGATGAGGAGGCGATCAAGCGCCTGTTCACCCCGGAGTTCCGCAACCGGCTCGATGCTGTCGTTGGCTTCGCGGCCCTGACGCCGGAGATCGTCGGCCGCGTGGTCGAGAAGTTCGTCATGCAGCTTGAGGCACAGCTCGCCGACCGCAACGTGACGATCGAACTCTCCTCGGCCGCGAAGGAATGGCTGGCGGAACGCGGCTACGAACCGCTGTATGGCGCCCGGCCGCTCGCGCGCGTCATCCAGGAATTCGTGAAGAAGCCGCTCGCGGAGGAGCTGCTGTTCGGCAAGCTCGCCAAGGGCGGGGCAGTGAAGGTCGGGCTCAAGGACGGGGCGCTGACCTTCGACATGGTGGAAGCGGCGCCGCCCGCCCTGCCCAAGCCGGAAGAAGGCGAAGGCGATGCGGAACGCGAGCCCGAGCAGGTCGAGTAGCGCGTACGGAACCGGAGGGGCGCCGCCCCTCCGGACCTCCCCGCCAAAGGCCGGCGGGCCTTTTGAATGCGGAGTATTGGCGCTGGGCATCGAGGGGGCTTCAATACCCTGATGAGCGAGCCCGCCCTCCTCGTCGTTGATGTTCAGTGCGATTTCTGTCCCGGCGGCGCGCTCGCCGTGCCCGATGGGCATGAGGTCGTGCCGCTGATCAACGCGCTCGCGCGGCGGTACGGCCAGGTGGTGCTGACGCAGGATTGGCACCCGGCGGATCACGCCTCCTTCGCCTCCCAGCACGAAGGGCAGGAGCCCTTCCAGATGAAGGACATGCATTACGGCCCACAGGTGCTGTGGCCCGACCACTGCATCCAGGGGGCCCATGGCGCCCGCCTGCATCCGGAACTCGACGTGCCGCATGCGCAACTCATCCTGCGCAAGGGCATCCATCGTGGCGTCGATTCCTACTCCGCCTTCCTTGAGGCCGATCGGGTGACGCGCACGGGCCTCGATGGCTGGCTCACCTCGCGCGGCATCACGGCGGTGCACATCTGTGGTCTCGCGACGGATTTCTGCGTCGCCTGGACGGCACTCGATGCGCGGCGCTTCGGCTTCGAGGCGACCGTCATCGAGGATGCCTGCCGCGCCATCGACCTCAACGGCAGCCTGGCGAAGGCCTGGGATGCGATGGAGGCCGCGGGGGTGCAGCGCGCACGGGTCGCGGATATCCTTCCCGCCTGACGGCGCGATCCCGCGCCGCACAGTCAGGGGACGCCGGCATGAGCGCGATCAAGGATTGGAAGGGTTACTCCGCGGGGCTGCGGGAACGCGGCAAGGAACTCGGCCAGTTGCACCCGGAGATCGTGAAGGGCTTCGTCGCGCTGAACAACGGCGCGGCGCAGACCAAGCACCTCGATGCCAAGACTCGGGAACTGATTTCGATCGCAGTCGCCATCACGACGAAATGCGAAGGCTGCATGGACGCGCATGTGCGTAAGGCACAAGCGGCAGGCGCGACGAAGGAGGAAATCGCCGAGGCGCTCGGCGTCGCCATCGCGCTGAATGCGGGCGCGGCGTTCACCTATGCGCTGCATGCGCTGGACCGCGCGAACGAATAGGTCCTGAGCACGTTCATGCCGTGGCCTTCCTTCGGCCACGGCATGGGCTTTCAGACCAGCGCCTTCCGCGCCACTTCCAACCCTGCCCGCTCCGCCTTCGTCACCCGCGGATAATGCAGGTCGAGCCCTTCCAGCGCATGCACGATCGCCGCCACCACCGCGAGGCGCGTGAACCACTTGTTGTCCGCCGGCACCACGAACCACGGCGCATGCGCCGCCGCCGTGCCGCGGATCGCCGCCTCATAGGCCTCCATGTAGGCATCCCAATGTCCGCGCTCCGCCACGTCGTTGGCGGAGAACTTCCAGTTCTTCTCGGGTTCCTCGATGCGCGACAGGAAGCGGCGCTTCTGCTCCCCCTTGCTGACATTGAGGAAGAACTTCAGCACCACCGTGCCCTGACGGGCCAGGTAACGTTCATAGGCGGCGATATCCTCGAGCCGTTCGTCCCAGATGCGCTTGCCGACCAGGCGTGACGGCAGTTTCTGGCCGGCGAGGAACTCTGGGTGCACGCGCACCACCAGCACTTCCTCGTACCAGCTGCGATTGTGGATGCCGATGCGCCCGCGTTCGGGCAAGGCCGTGGAATGCCGCCACAGGAAGTCATGGTCCAGGTCGAGGACCGTGGGTGCCTTGAAGGAATGCACCTGGCAACCCTGCGGATTGACGCCCGAGAAGACGTGCTTGATCGCGCCATCCTTCCCGGCCGCGTCCATCGCCTGGAAGATGCACAGCACCGACCAGCGATCCTGCGCATAGAGCATGTCCTGCAGACGGGCGAGTTGCTCGACACCCTGCTGCAGCAGCTCGCCGGCGTGGTCCTTCTGGACGTCGAGCCCCGCGGTGTCGCCGGGATCGAGGTCCTTGAGCCGGAAACCCTTGCCCGATGTGACGCGGTAGCGGTCCAGGATCTTCTCGACGCGCTTGCTGATCATGCGGCCTTCCCCCTTGGTGCCACCACGATCCACAGAGCGGCCAGTGCCTGCAACAGGAACGTCACTGTCAGCGCCACGGCATAGCCCGCCGGGTTCCAACCGCCGCCGCTCATGCGGGGCCAAAGGTCCAGGATCGCCCCGATCCCGGTCTGCAGCGCGAAGACCAGCACCAGCATGGCGAAGTTGATCGCGGTGGCGACGCGGCCCTGCAATTCCGGCGGAAAGCCCTGCCCCATCGCGGCATAGCCCGCCACGCCCACTGACCCGCAGAAGGAAAACGCGAACCACGTCATCGCCACCGGCCAGAAGCCGGATGGCGTGGCGGCCACCAGCACCGCCTGCGCCGCCAGCACGCCCGCGATGCCGATATAGGGCACGAACATCGGCGACAGGCCGCGCCCCTGCGCGAAGGACGCCGCCTGCCCGGTCGCCAGGCTGCCGGTCACGAGACCGAGGGCATAGATCAGCAGCGCGGCCGCGCGTGGCCCATCCGCCAACCCGCCGACGTCGCGCAGCCACGGCCCCGCCCACAGCCCCTGGAAGGTGAAGTTCAGCGCGGAGAGCACCATCACCGACGGCAGGAACCTCAGGAAGCCGCGGTCGCGAAAGATGCGGCCGAACTCGCCGATCTCATGCACCAGGCTGCGCCGCTGCGGCACCACCGCGCCGGGCGGCCGGTCGGGCACCGCCAGCCTGATCCAGACAGAGGCTGCCACCGACAGCGCAGCCAGCAGCACGAAGATGCCGCGCCAGCCAAGCACCGGCAGCACCCATTGCACCGGCACGGTCGCCGATACCCCGCCCATGCCGGCGAGGAACAGCCCGGCCCCCGTCACCGCAGCGACGCGGTGCTTGGGGTACCATTGCGTGTTCGCCTTCAGCATCGCCATCAGCCCCGCGCCAAGGCCAAGGCCGCAGATGATCCGCCCCACCGCCAGCGCCCAGACATCCGGCGCCGCCGCGCTGGCCAGGAAGCCTGCGGCGGAGACCAGCGCGAGCGCGCTTTGCACCTTGCGCGGTCCATGCAGGTCGAGTGCGACGCCGATCGGCAGTTGCGCCACTGCGTAGGCGCCGAAGAAGCAGGCCGCGAGCAGGCCGAGTTCGGAGGCCGAGAGCCCGAACTCGATGGCGAGCAGCGGTCCGATCGTCGCGACCAGCGCACGGTTGCCCTGGTTCAGGAAGTTGATCGCCGCCAGTGGCAGCGTGATGCGGGCGAAGCCCGGCGTGCCGGCCATCAGCGCGGATCGACCCGCACGCTGACCGGGCAATGGTCGGAGATCCGCTCGCGGATGACGGGATCGCGTTCGGCATAGACCATGACGCGGAAGCTGTCGCGCACCACCCAGTCCCGCGCCGCGCCACCGAGGAGGATGTGGTCAATGAAGGGCCGCGCCTGGCCGTCGCGCCCGCCGCAGGGGTTGGAGAAGCCCTGCGTCGCGCGCGTCAGCGGTGCGGCTTCGGTGAGCACCGCGAGGAATTCGTCGTTGCGTTCCATGCGCCGGTTGAAGTCCCCGAGGATGGCGAAGGCCATGCCCTCGCGCTGGCGCTCGGCGATCCAGTCGCGCAGGATCGCCGCCTGGCGCCCGAGATTCTGGCAGTCGCGCGAATCCGGCTGCCGCACCGAATCCCGCGCGCAGCCGCCATCGAGATGTACGGACAGCAGCCGGAGCGGCGGCCCCTCCCCATCCCGCACGGTGATGTCGGCACCGCGGCGCAGCGACCGCCGCGCATTGGGCACCAGGTCGAGCGCCGCGAGGTCCGGATTGCGCGTGACGTTCAGCCCCCGCCGCCAGGCGAAACCGGCGCGCTGCACGTCGGTCTCGGCCGGGAAGTGGAACTCGTAGCGCGTGGCATCAAAGACGCGCGCCGCTGCAAGCGGGCCATCGACTTCCTGCAATGCGACAACATCGGCAGCCAGGCGGTCCGCGTAGACGCGCAGCCGCGCGTAGTCCTCATTCGTGCGTGGCCGGACCGAGGCCGGCACATCGGGATGTCCCGCCGGCTTGGTGGTCAGCCAGGCGATGTTCCAGGTCGCAATCTTCAGTTCTCCCGCCGCGGCAGGCAGGGCGCAGAGGCTCAGCAGGGCGATCAGAAATCGGCGCATGGACGCCTTCATAGCAGCGTCGCAGCCGCCGCGCGCGTGGGGGCGGCTGGCGCGTGCTCCAGCGGTCGGGCGCCGCAGGCCAGCAGGTAATCGGCGATCTCATCCATCTCAGCCGCGTCGCGCGTCGCGTCGTGGAAGGGGTCGCCGGCCGCACTGCCGCGCGGGACCCAGATCACCGTCTCGTAGCGCGCCCGCGTCAGCAGTACGCGATAGGTGTTGAGGATGAAGCGGCGTTCCTCCGCGCTGCGCACCCGGAACCAGCGGTCGCCGGCGAAGCGGCGCGGCCGCCAGCCCTCGGCGTCGCGCACCAGGTCGCCACCCCAGGCGAGGCCCACCACATCCAGTTCCAGCCCCTGGCAGTCGTATTCCGTCGCGAAGGTCTCGAGCGCCTCGGAGGAGCGGATGTCCGGCCAGCGATTGAGGAACCAGTCGGCGACCTCGGGCACCTGCACGCCGAGGCCGTCCGCGCGCAGGCGTCGCGCCCCGGCGGCCGCGACCAACCCGGCGCGGCGCAACCCACGGCCGAGCATCCGCAACCCGGCGCGTGTCTCGTCGAGACCCCGCGCCACCAGGAAGGGCACGCCGCCGGCTGCCGCCGCGATCGCCGATGCCTCCGCCGCCTCGCCGCGCAGCACCGCATCCACCCAGGGGCTGCCGGCGGCTTCCCGCACGCTGCGCATCGGCACGGTCAGGTCGAGATCATCATCGAAGGACAACCAGTGGCGAGGACCATCGGCGAGACGCTGGGCCGGATCGGCCGCCATGGTCGCGCGCTCCGCCGCGACGGCGCGCCAGCGCGGATCGGCCGCGATGACGCGGCCCCATTCCGCGAGACCGGCCTCGCCCGTATTGATCTCCTGCCCGCCGCCGATCAGGGCGACGATGACCGACCATCCGTCGTGCCGGCCCATGATCTCCAGCGCGTGGCCGGGCTCGCTCATGGTCAGGCGGCTGACGCGGCGCTGCGTATCGCGGGTGGCCTGCGCGGCATCCCAGGCGCGCTGCGCCTCATCGAAGACAATGACGCGCGCCTCGGGGATGTGGTGCGGGTGGACGACGTACTGCTCGAGGAAGCGATGCACGTTCTGCAGCGCCGTCTGCGCCTGCCGCCGAGCGGCCTGCAGCGTGCGGCCGCCGGTCGGCGCGGCGTCGCGGGCCAGCGCCTCGCGCAGCACCGTCACCAGCGGGACATTGCCGGACAGGAAGGCCGCGCCATGCGAACGCAGCGCGCCGAACACCACGTTCAACCCGCACAGCGTCTTGCCGGCGCCAGGGATGCCGGTGACGAAGACGACGAGATGCGCGCGCTCGGCCTGCGCCCTCCCGATCGCGCGGGCGATGGCCTCGGCGGTGCGTGTCAGGTTTGGTGCATCAGCGCGTGCGGCGGCGATCTCGGCAACCGAATTGCGGCGATAGAGCAATGTCGCCGCTTCCAGCACCGTCGGCACCGGACGGTATTGCGCGCGCTCCCACGCCGCCGCGTCCAGCGGCCTTGTGGGCACGCCAACGCCCGCCTGCACGGCCGCGACCAACGCGCCGATCTGCGCCGCATTGCTGCACAGCACCGGCGTCACGCCATGCCAGATCAGCAGCGGATCGAAGCGCGCCGGCGCGGCATCGGTGGCGACCAGCACCGGCACCACTGGATGGGCGCGGCTGCCGGCGTGGAAATCATGCAGGTCGAGCGCGTAATCCTCCGCCTGCCGCAGATCCTTCGGTTCGAAGGCGCGCGCGCCGTGCTTGAATTCCAGAACCAGGATCGCGCGATCGGTGACGATCACAACGTCCGCACGCTTCTCCAGCCGCAGCAGGTCGCATTCGAACAGCACGCGCCAGGACGGGTCGGCGCCACGCAGCGCGACATGCAGCAGCGCGGCCTCGGCTTCCCACGCATGGCGCTGCGCCAGTTCCAGCGTGGCGTGGCGCGACGCCTGGGCATAGGCCAGCCGTGCCGCGACATCGCGCGCCGACAGCGCCGCGAATTCGGCAACCGAGAGCGACAGCCAGGCCTTCAATGCGTTCCACCCCGCCGTGGCCAGGTCGCCACCGCCACGCTGCCCATCATCAGCAGGAAGCCGGCCGCATGCGTCGCGGTGAAGGCCTCACCCAGCACGCTGACCGCGACCAGCGCCGCCGTGACAGGCAGGAAGCCCGTGAAGATCCCCGCCATGCCCGCCGGCACGCGCTTCAGCCCGGAATACCAAAGCAGCACGCTCAACACGCTTGCCGTCAGTGCATGGAGGATCAGCAGCGCGGCCAGTGACGGCGAGCCCAGCGCGCCGGCGGCGCCGATCTCCGCCAGCGCGAAGGGCGCCAGCGCCAATGCCGAAAAGCCCTGCATGCACAGCGTCGCGGTGATCACCGGCACGCGCCCGGCGATGCGTCGGGCCAGCAGCACATAGGCGGCCTCCCCCAGCACCGCGCCGAACACCAGCAGGTTGCCGGCGACCGAGCCGCCGCCCCCGCCCGCAGCGCGCGCCACGGTGATCGCCGCCATGCCGCAGGCCGCCAGCGCCACCGCCATCCACTGCCGCGCGGGCAACCTCTCCCGCAGCAGCACCGCGCCACCGATCGCGACGACAGCCGGCAGGCTGGCCAGCACCAGGCCACCTTCCAGCGCCGTGGTCAGGCGCAGTCCGGCCAGCAGGCTGGCGTTGTAGATCGCCGTGCCGAACAGCGCCTGCAGCGCGAGATTGCCGAGCACGGCCGGTGGCACCCGCACCGCCCCGTCCAGCCCCCGCGCCAACGGCCACAACACAGCGGTCGCCAGCACGCAGCGCAGGAAGATGATGAGCGAGACGGGCAGCGCCTCCGCCAGCAGCTTCGCAATGACGACATTGGCGCCGGTCAGCACCATCGACAGGGCGAGTTGCAGGTAAGCGAGGCGCACGAGCAGCAGCCTATCGCGGGATGCGGTCGCCTCCTACCTGCCGCGTCAAGCGTCGTCCTCGCGGCGGAATGGCGACAGTGTCGCCAGCATCTCCATCTCCCGCAGCATGGCCGGGCGTTCGCGTTCGAGGAATGCCTGCACCGCGCCCGACAATCCGCGATGCGCGATCCAATGCGCGGAATAGGTCGGGACCGGCAGGTAGCCGCGCTGGATCTTGTGCTCGCCCTGCGCGCCGGCCTCGACGCGGCCGATGCCGTGCGCGATCGCGAAGTCCATGGCCATGTAGTAGCAGAGCTCGAAATGCAGGAAGGGCACGTCCACCGTCGCACCCCAGTTGCGGCCGTAGATCGCGTCGCGCCCCACCAGGTTCAGCGCACCGGCGACCGGCTCGCCATCGCGCTCGGCGATCATCAGCACCACCGCATCGCCCAGCCGTTCGCCGAGCATCGGCCAGAAGCGCTTCGTCAGATACGCGCTGCGCCCCCACTTCTTGTCGGTGGTGCTGCGGTAGAAGCGGTGGAAGGCGTCCCAGTGCCGCTGCGTGATCTGCGTACCGCGCAGGCAGCGCAATGTCAGGCCGGCGGCCTGCACCTCCCGCCTCTCCCGCTTCAGCACCTTGCGCTTGCGCGAGGCCAGCGCGCCGAGGAAATCGTCGAAGCAGCGGTAGCCGGGATTGGTCCAGTGGAACTGGGTGCCGAGGCGTTGCAGCCAGCCGGCCTCCCCCAGCGCCGTCCATTCATCCACCTTGCAGAAGGTGGCATGGACGGAGGATCCCCCCACCGCCTCGCAGCCCTGCACCAGCGCTTGGGCCAGCGCGCCGACCGGCACATCCGCGAAGGGGCGGATCAGCAGGCGCGGCCCCGGTACCGGGCTGAACGGAACGCAGACCTGCAGTTTCGGATAGTAGCTGCCGCCGGCGCGTTCCAGCGCATCGGCCCATGAATGGTCGAAGACGTATTCGCCCTGGGAATGTGACTTGGCGTAGCAGGGCGCGCAGGCAAGTACGGTTCCCGCCTCATCGCGCAGCACCGCATGCTGTGGCAGCCAGCCGCGTTCGGGCGCCGCGCTGCCGCTGTCCTCCAGCACCGAGAGGAAGGCATGGCTGACGAAGGGGTTGTCGCCCCCGGCGCAGGCATCCCAGGCGGCTGCCGGGATCTCGGCGATACGCCGGTGCAGGGAAAGCGAAAGCGGGGCAGGTCCGTCGGCCATCGCCCCCAGTGTCGCGCGACCGCGCCAGGGCGCAAGCCACATGCGCCCTGCCGCGCATGGTCAGCCGCCGTGTGCGTTCGCTTGCCGATCCGAATGCGGTTCGTCGATGCGTGGTGTTGACGTCGTCACCTGGACCGCCGGACGCGCCTGGCGCGCCGGGCGCGGGTCTCGCAACCCGCCTGGAAATGTGCCCGCAGGACCATTCCCGCATTCACGCGCAATCTGGCTGGCCCCAGAGGCCCGTCGTTCCCCCCAGAACGACGGGCCTCCCGCCCCCTGTCAGATCTCGTGCGCCTTGTAGATGCTGATGGCGCCGAGCAGCGTCGTGATGGCGCCGCAGGCGAACATGAAGATGGCGATCGTTTCCGGTTCCACCGCCGGCAGGCCGGCAGGCAGCGCGATCAGCCGCGCCGTCGTGCCGAAGCCGACATAGGCGCCGCCCGCCGCGGCGCCGAGCCCGATCATCAGCGCAACCAAGCCGAGCGCCATGGCCCAGCGCCCTTCCGGCGACAGTGCACTGTTCTGCACGAGCGGGTGGCCCCGATGCCCCCGTAACCCGATATCCGACATGCCCAATCCCCCTTGTACAATCCTGAGTATATATCACCATATCGTGAGCATCGTTTGCAATCCTTTAACGAGAATTCTCAGGGCAATGTTGCAACCCGGCAACAGCGCAAACCGGTCTCGCGCAACCGAATTCCTGATCAAGCGCCTGAGCGTGCACGAAAATTCCTGAGACAATGCACGTGGAAAGAGAGCATCTGAGCGGCGGAACCCTGCCTGGCGAATGCCATCCGCGAAGCATTGGCGCCCACGCAAAGACACCTGATGGGCTCGGACGGCGCGTCAGGACGCGGCGGCGCGGCTTCCGTGAGGCATCACGCTGCTTGAGCAACCCGCCCGAAAAACGCCGCGGGCGCTTGGCGCCGCAGCCTCCCCGGCCGGAACGCGGACACCGCCGGATCGGATCGGCGCCCCCCTGGCGCGGCGGCGGGTACGCGCAAAGCACCGCCTTCCCGAACGGTCGCCGGGACAGCGCCCGGCGACCAGGAGTTGTATCAGCCGAGTTCGAACATTCCCTCGACCTCGACCGCCGCGTCGGCTGGCAGCGACGGCACGCCGATCGTCGAACGCGCATGCCGCCCGGCATCGCCGAACACCTCAACGGCGAGGTCCGAAGCGCCGTTCATCACCGCCGCATGCTGCGTGAAGCTCGCCGGTGAGGCGATGAAGCCGCCGAGCCGCAGCACCCGCTTCACCCGGTCGAGATCCCCCGCCGCCGCCTTCACCTGCGCGAGCAGATTGATGAAGCACAACCGCGCCGCCGCCTTGCCGTCATCGAGGCTGACCTCGACGCTGACCTTTCCGGCATACGCAACCGTGCCATCGCGCAGCGGGATCTGGCCGGACACGACCAGCAACGAGCCGGCCAGGGTGAAGGGCACGTAGTTGGCGATCGGGACTGCCGGAGTCGGCAGGGCAATGCCGAGTTCCGCGAGCCGCTGTTCGATGCGTCCGGCCATGGATCAGTCGTCCTTCATGTCATCTGGGCGGGCTCCGCGCCCGCGCCCCAGAATGCGCCATCCGCGACGCCATGAAAGCCCCGCGCCAGCCCGCCGAACGGGCGGGCTGGCGTCAGGCGGCGTGGCGCAGCGCTCGGCCGCGCCGCGGCGCCGGCTGTGCCGGGAGGTCGAGCGGCAGCAGCGGCAGCTGCGTCGCCAGCGCAGGCGCCGGCACCTCCTCCTCTGCCGGATCAGGTAGGTCGGCGCGGCCGAGATAGTCCAGCGCCAGCCGGCGGAACGCCCAGTCCAGCACCGAGGTGGCGCGATGGATCGCCGCGTCACCTTCGACCGCCCCACCCGCGCCGGGCGCATAGGCATAGGCATCGACGAAGGCGTCGAGCGGCACACCGGCGCCGAGGCCCAGCGAAACCGCCTGGGCAAGGCCCTCAAGCAGGGCGCGGGTCGCGGCACTCTCACGCGGCAGGCTGAATGAGATTTCGCGCAGCTGGCCGCGATCATCCTCGGCCGCGCGCAGCGCGACTCGGGCGCCGCCGATGGTCACGCG
>NZ_JBYCZL010000052.1:0-18147 GCF_057586215.1 Roseomonas sp. SRI_022 | reverse complement strand
GCGACGACGGCGCTGCTGCCGGTCACCGGCACGGCGCTCGCGCAGTCACCCACGGGCGGCCAGGTGGTGGCTGGCCAGGCCAGCATTGCCCAATCGGCCAACCGCACCACCATCACCCAGCGCACCGACCGCGCCGCGATCGATTGGCAGCAGTTCAACGTCGGCGCGCAATCCACCGTGCAATTCGTCCAGCCCAACCAGGGGTCCTGGACACTGAACCGCGTCGTCGGGCCGGATCCCTCGGTCATCGCCGGGCGCATCCAGGCCAATGGCGGCGTCGCCATCGTCAACCAGTCCGGCATGGTCTTCGCCGGCGGCGCGCAGGTCGATGTCGGCTCCCTGATCGCCTCCGCGGCCAACATCACCAACCGTAACTTCATGGCCGGGCGCATGGTCTTCGACGGCGCGCCGCGGCCCGGCGCGCGGGTCGAGAACCGCGGCACCATTACCGTCGCGGATCGCGGCCTCGCCGCGCTGGTCGGCCCGGGCGTGTCTAATTCCGGCGTGATCCGCGCCAATCTTGGCCGCGTCGCGCTGGGGGCGGCCGAGACCTTCGTGCTCGACCTCGCCGGCGACGGGCTGATCGGCATCGACGTGACGCGCGCCGTCACCGCGGCACCAGATGGCGGCGCGGCGCTCGTCACCAACAGCGGCGTCATCGAGGCGGCGGGCGGCTCCGTGCTGCTCTCCGCCCATGCCGCCTCCGGCCTGGTCGAGGACCTGGTCCGCAACACCGGCCGCATCGAGGCACCGTCCGTCGGCGCCCGCACCGGTGAGGTCGTGCTGCGCGCCGAAGGCGGCGGCGTGCGCCAGGACGGCACCATCACCGTGACCGGCGGCGACGCGCAGCGCGGCGGGCGCGTCGCGTTGCAGGCGACCAGCCAGGTCACCGTCGGCGCGGCCGCGCGGATCGATGCCTCAGGTGGTGCGGGCGGCGGGCAGGTACTGGTCGGCACCACCGGGCGCGGGCGCAACCAGACCATGGCCGCGCGCACCACGGTCGAACGCGGCGCGACGATCCGCGCCGACGCCACCCGCAACGGCAATGGCGGCGAGATCGTCGTCAACAGCACCGACCGCACGGAGATGCGGGGCACGCTTTCTGCCCAGGGTGGTGCGACCGGCGGCAATGGCGGCTTCATCGAAGTCTCTGGCCAATCCGCCTTCGTGCTTGACGGCATCGTCGATCTGCGCGCGCCGGCCGGTGAGCTCGGCACCTTCCTGCTCGACCCCCGCAACATCTTCATCGCCGATACGGGCACGTCGCTCGGCGTGCCCGGCAATGCGATCTCCGAGACACCGACCGACCTCACGACCGTCGGCGGCAGCGTTACCGCGCCCGGCACCGTCCGTGCGGTCAGCGGCCCCAACACCGACTGGGTGCAGATCACCCCGGACATCATCGAAGGCTATGCCGCCGGCAACATCACGCTCGAAGCCTCCCGCCAGATCATCATCGGCAGCGAGATCAACCGCACCACCGCCGGCAACCTGACGCTGACCGCGGGCCTCGCCGGCGCGGCCGGCACCGGTGACATCACCCAGCTGGCCGGGGCGAATGTCTCGGTCAATGGCGTGCTGACGATGCAGACGACCGTGGGCGCCATCTCGCTCGGCGCGGATCTGCGCGCGACCGGCGTGGTGCTCTCGGCCTCGGGCAACATCACCCAGACCGGGGGCAGCATCGCGCACCGCGTCGCCGGCACCGAATTGCCGCTGACGGTCACCGCCTCGGGCGGCACCTCCTCGGTGAACCTCACCGGCTCGGCGAATGGCAGCTTCGCGCTGGCCGCCAGCAGCGCGGGGGCGAATTTCGCCCTGTCGGGCGACGCGATCCGGCTGACCGGCGCGCTGGCCGGCGACATCGTCGCGCTCGCGGCGACCACCGGCGCGCTCACCCTCGGCGCCAATGTGCGGGCGACCGACCTGACGCTGACCGCCGCCACCGGCATCAGCCAGACCGCCGGCACCATCGCGCACCGCACCAGCGCGGCGACCGCCCTGCCCCTGACGGCCAGCGTGTCGGGCACCGGCGACATCGTGCTCGGCAGGGCCAATGGCAGCCTGCAACTGCGCAGCGGCGGCACCGCGGCGGGTGACATGCAGGTCACCAGCGCCGAGGGGATCGAGATCGCGAGCGGCCAGACGCTGACCGTCAACGGTGCCGCGACGCTGTCGGTGACGGGCGGCAGCAGCCCGATCGTCCTGGCCGGATCGCTGCGCGCGGAAGGCGCATCCTTCACCACCGAAGGCGGGGACGTCACCCAGACCGGCGGCACCATCGCCCACGTCATCGACGGCAGCGAGATGACACTGGCTGTCAACGGCACCGGCACGGCGGCCGTCGACCTCACCGCCGCGGGCAACGGGGTGTTCGCGCTCGCCGACAGCACCGCGCCAGGTGGCTTCGCGCTGTCGGGGTCGGCAATCCGGCTGGCGGGCTACCTCATCGCGGGGGATTCGGCGCTCACCGCGACGGACGGCGCGCTATCGCTCGGCGGCGACATCCGGGTGACCAGCCTCGCCCTGACCGCCGCGACAGGCATCAGCCAGACCGCCGGCAACATCGAGCATCGCGACAATTCGACCACGGCCTTGCCGCTCTCCATCAGCGTGACCGGCACGGGCGATGTCGCGCTCGGTCAGACCAACGGCACGCTGCAACTGCTCGCGGGTGGCACGGCGGACGGGGCGCTCGGCATCTCCAGTTTCCGTGGCATCGAGCTCGCGGCGGGCGAGGTGCTCTCGGTCGCCGGGGCGGCCTCGCTGACTGTGACGGGCAATGGCAATACGCTGGCGCTGAACGGGTCCCTGTTCGCAGATAGCGCGACCTTCTCTGCGCAGGGCTCGGTCACGCAGGGCGCGGGCGCCGTGCTGGCGCGCCGCGCAGCGGGCGGCGGCGCCAACATGGCCGCCGAGCTGCCGCTGACGGTGACCGTAACCGGCAATGGCCGCTCCATCAGCCTCGCCGGCAACAACGGTCCGCTGCAGGTGCTCGGCGCGACGACCGAGGACGGGAGCATCGCCCTGCGCGGCCGCGCCATGACCATCGCCGGAGCCGTGACGGCCGAGGCGAACGGTGCCGCGCGCAGCGATGCGACGCTCACGGCCTTCGTGGGCGACGTGGCGATCAATGGCACGGTGACGGCGCGCAACCTCACGGTCATCGCCGCCGGCGACCTGACGCAGACCGCGGCACTCAACCTCGGTGGTTCCGGCGGCGGCAGGCTGCGGGTGCGCGGGCCGGGCGGCGGACCGACCACCGCCGCCGGCTCGATCACGCTGACCGAGGCCAATGCGGTCACCGAGTTGGATGCGCGCGCGACCGGTGCGCTCGCCTTCCGGGCAGCCGGTGACCTGACGGTGACGCAGGCGCGCGGCGACGGCGTCGCGCTGGTTGGCGCCGCACTGAGCGTGCCTTCCGGTACGGCGGGCCAGAGCGGCGTGGTCGGCACCGGCAGCGGCGATGTCGCGATCACCGCCGACAGCCTGACCGTCCCCGGCACGCTGAGCGCACCGGATGGGCGGACCATCTCGCTCCGCGTCGATGCGCTGGACCTGTCGGGCGGCACCGTCTCGGCCGGTGCCGCGGGCACGGTCGAGATCGGCCCGCGCACCGCGGGCAATGCCGTGCAGGTCGGCACCGCCGGCAACCCGGCGAACACGCTGGAACTGGCCACCGGCGATCTCGAGGCGATCACCGCCGGCACGCTGCGCCTCGGGCGCACCACCATTGCCAGCGAAGCGACCCAGACCATCACGGCGAACGGGCTGTCGGTGGTCGACGCACTCGCCCCGAGTGCCGCGCTGTCGCTGCTGAGCGCGGGCGGCATCACCGTCTCGGCCGACCTGACGGCGCCCTCGATCCGCATGGAGGCCGCGGCCGGCGACATCCATCTTGGCGCCGTCGCCATCCAGGCGGATGGACCAGGGGCAGCGATCACGCTGCTGACGCCTGGTGCGATCGCCCAGGACGCCGGCGGGCTGCTGGTGGCGCCTACCGGCACGACGGTGGACCTGATCGCCCATGCACCGGGCGGCATCACGCTGGCGGGCAGCGGCGACTTCAACCTGGCCAGCGGGCTGACGCCGAGCGGCGCGAGCGGCGAGCGGTCGCTCTACGCCAATGACAGCATCGCCTTCACCACGACGGGCAGGATCACCGTCGCGGCGGGCGTCGAATCGACCGTCGCCGGCGCTACCATCGCCCTGTCCGGCAGCGCGATCGCCATCGAGGCGCCGCTGACCACGGCGCTTACCGGCAGTTCCATCACACTGTCCGCGACCGGCGCGGACGCCGCCAGCACCATCACGCAGACCGCCGCCGGGCTGATCACCACCGGCACGCTGAACCTCACGGCCGATGGCGCGATCGACCTGACGCAGGCGGCCAATGCGGTGGCCGCGCTCGGCACCGTGACCTTCGCGGATGGCTTCGGCTACCGCAGCACGACGGGCTTCACGGTTGGCGGGACGCTCGCGCCGTCCGATTCCGGCAATGCCGACATCACCATCATCGCCGATACCGGCAACATCCTGCTCCAGGCGCCGATCGCCGCGGGCACCGGCACGGTGCGGCTGGATGCGACGACCGGCGACATCCTGCAGAACGCCGCCGGCGCCGCGATCACCGCCGGCCGGCTGGAGGTTTCCGCCGGCGGCAACGCGATGCTCGACCCGACGCTGGCGGCCGACCGCAATGCGGTCGGCGTGCTCGGCGCCGGCACGGTGGGCGGGACCTTCGCCTTCAACGCCGCGGGCGACCTCGCGATCGACGGCGCCATCGCGCAAGGCGCGGCGGGTGGGGCGGCGCGGATCGAGACCGGCGGGACGCTGACGCTCAACGCCGGGGCGTCGCTTGGCTTCGACGCCATCACGCTGACCGCGCCGGGGCTGATGACGCTGCGCGGCACGATCGGCGTCGATCAGGCGAGCCCCGTCAGCGTGGTGCGCCTCGGCGCCGGCGCCGGCATCACGCAGGAAGCGACCGGGCGCATCGTCGCCGACCAGCTCGGCATCCGCGCGACCGGCGATGTCGCGCTCGCCGTGGGCAACAACGATGTGCGCGGGATCGCGGCGGCGGCGAGCGGCAGCTTCGCGCTCGACACCAATGGCGCGCTGGCGACGATCTCGATGACGGCCGTGCCGCTGCCGGGGGATGTGGCGGCGACCGTTGCCGGCGTGCTCGGCAGTTCGGTGACGCTGTCGGCGACCGACCTCACCATCAATCCGGCGGGGCTTGGCGGCGGGCTCAATGCGGGCGCCTTCGCCTCGGCGGCTGACGGCGTGCTGACGCTGCGCGCCGACACGCTGACGCTCAACAGCGCGGTCGGTGCGGGCGACCCGGGGGGCGTACCGACCTACAACGGCACGATCGTGATCGCACAGCGGACGCTGGGGCGCGGGATCGTCATCGGCGGGCTGGATGCATGGTCGCTGTCGCTATCCGCCAGCAACCTGTCGGGCCTCGTCGCGCGCAACATCGTCATCGGCCGGTCGGAGGCAGGCGCCGGGGCCGTGACCGTCGCCGGCGCCGCGAGCGTGCTGGACGGCGTGAATACCGTGCTGCTGCAGGGCGGCGGCATCACGCTGGACGGCACCTTCACCCTGCCGACGGCGGGCGGGTTGCTGACGCTTTCGGCAGGCAGCGGAGATATCACGCAGGGTGCCGGGGCGGTCGACGCGGCACGGCTCTTTGCCCAGGCCCTGGCCGGGTCGGTGCTGCTCGACGGCGCGACGACGTTCAACCAGGTGGGACAACTCGCCGGATCGGTCGCAACGGGCCAGGATTTCGCTTTCCGCGGCGCCGGGTCCTATGTCATCGCGGCGCCGGGGATCGACGCCGCGGGCGGCACCATCACACTGCTCGCACCATCCGGCGGCATCACGCAGTCGCTCGGCGCGCCGGTCACGGCGGACCGGCTGGCGGTTACCGCACAGGGCGCGGTGGTGCTCGACGGCGGTGGGGCGACGGCAGGCGCGGCGGACATCAACCACGTCGCGACGCTTGGTCCGTCTTCGGGAACCAGCGTCACGCTGCGCAACGCCGATGCGCTGACGGTCGAAGGCGTGACGGCGAACGGCGTCGCCGGCAGCACGATTGTGCTGGAGGCGCCGACGCTGACGCTGACCGGCGATGTCATCGCCAGCACCGCCGATGGCCGCGTCATCCTGCGCACCGGCGCGGATTTCGATGCGCCGGGCGCGGGCACCGCGATCACGCAGACCGGCGGCATCATCCGCACGCGGGATCTCTCGGCCTCGGCCGGGGATGAGATCGACCTCGCGCGCAACAACGAGGTGACACGCCTCGCCGCAGGCCAGGGCGCGGCGACGGCGAGCACCGACAGCATCGTGCTGCGCCCCGGCGGCACGCTGTCCCTGACCGACGCGATCGGCGGGGTCGAGGTCGCGGCGCGCGTCAATGCCGGTGCGGGCAGCGGCGTGCAGGTGGTGTCCGACGGGCTGACGGTCGCGCCGGGGCTGGCGGGAACGGTGTTCCTCGCCCCCGGCGGCGTGGTGCGCTTCCTGCCCTTTACCGCTGGCGCGACGATCGGCCTCGGCGGCGCGGGTGATGCCGTCACCTATGCGACATCCCTGCTGCAACGGGTGGATACCGGCCGGCTGGTGATCGGCAGCGATACGTCCGGTACCATCACGTTGCGCCAGGCGCTGGACTTGACCGGCGCCAATGGGCCCGTCGCGCTTGAGCTGCACAGCGGCGGCGACATCCAGGCCGGTGGCTTCAACCTCTCCCTGCGGCAGGTCAGCGCCTTCGCGGCTGGCAATGTCGTGCTCGGCACCATCGGCAGCGCCATCCAGCGTGTAGTTGCAGGCGAGACCTCGGCCGACGGCATCCAAGCGGGCGGCACGGTGTCGGTCACGACCGGCGGAACCCTCGCGGTGGATGCGGCGATCCGGGCCGATGGCGCGACCATCGCCCTGCAGGCTGCGGATTTCGTCCTCGCCCCCGGTGCGGCCGTGCAGACAGGCGCGGTTCCGGGTTCGCAGGTGCGGCTGCGTTCGACGAATGCCGCCGGGCTGGCACTCGGCGTGACGGATGCCGCGCCGGGGCTGTCGCAGCAGGAAATCGCGCTGCTCGACGCGCGTGGCGGCACGCTGCGGCTGGAAGGCTCCTCGATCGACCTCGGCGGAACCGTCGCGGTGGCCGGTGCGGCCGCCAGCCTGCTCGACCTCGCCGCCACCGGCGCGGTGACGCAATCAGCCGGCACGCTCTCCGCCAACGCGTTGCGCGTCGATGGCGCCTCGGTGCAGATCGACCGGGCCGGCAACAGCCTGCCGCAGATCCAGGCCACCGCGACGGGCAACGTCTCGGTCGCCACGGGCGGCGCGACGACGATCCTCGGCACGCGCAGCAGTACCGGCAAC
Organism: Roseomonas sp. SRI_022; assembly: GCF_057586215.1. Classification (NCBI taxonomy): domain Bacteria; kingdom Pseudomonadati; phylum Pseudomonadota; class Alphaproteobacteria; order Acetobacterales; family Roseomonadaceae; genus Roseomonas; species Roseomonas sp. SRI_022. Next base: position 10,758 of record NZ_JBYCZL010000052.1, on the reverse strand, counting down.
GTCACCGTCTCGGCCGGCAGCATCGCGCTGTCCGGCGCGGCCGGCACCATCGCGGTGCAGGCGGCGGGCACGGCAGCATTGACGGCGACGAATGGCGACATCACCGGCGCGTCGGGCCTCGCCGCCGTGCAGGCGCCGGTGCTGAACGCGACCGCGTCGGGCGCCGTCACGCTGACGGGCGACAACGCAGTCGGCACGCTCGCCGCCATCGCTGGGACCGGTGTCACCTTCGACAACACCATCGCGCTGACTGCAGGCGCGACCGGCGCGGGCGGGACCGTCATCGCCGGCAACGTCACGCTCGACGCGCCATCGCTGCGACTCAACACCGTGCTGGCGACCGGCACGGTGGACCTGACGGCAAGTGCGGGCACGATCGACCAATCCGCCGGCGTGCGCCTCGCCGCCGGCATCCTGCGTGCGAACGCGACGGGATCCGTCATCCTCGATGCGGCCAACCCGGACGGGACGGCGCGCAACCAGATCCAGAACATCGACGCGCTTTCGGCCGGTGCCGACATCACGCTGCGCAGCGCGCTCGCGCTGACGCTCGACCTGCCGCTGTCCGTCGGCGCCGGGCGGGTGCTCACGCTGGAAGCGCCGACGCTGACGATCGGCGACAGCCTGTCCGCCGGCGCGGGCGGGCGGATCCTGCTGCGCACCGGGTCGTTCAACGGCGGCGCCGCCTCGGGCGGCAACATCACCCAGACCGGCGGGACGATCAGCACGCCGCAGCTCGCGGCGCTGGCCGGCGGTTCGGTCAGCATCGACCGCGTTGGCAACGCGATCGGCACGCTGGGCGGCGGGCGCAGCGCGGCTGGCGTGGATCTCGGCCTCGGGCTGAACGCCGGCGCCTCCGGTGTGCTGCGCAGCGCCGGCTTCGGCGGCAACGCGACCCTTGGCGTGACCGGCGCGCTCGACATCGGGTCGGGCGGATCGCTGGTGCTGCGCGCGGATGACTTCGCCATCGCCGCGGCCATCCGCGTGCCGTCGGGCACCATCACGCTGCTGCCCTACACGGCGGGCGCGGGCATCGGCTACGTGCTGGGCGGGGCATCGGGCAGCAGCACCGCCGGGCGGATCACGCTGGACAGCACGGAGTTGTCCTTCTTCCCCGCCGGCGCGCCGGCGGCGGAACTGATCCTCGGCGCGCTCGGCGTGACCGGCAGCGTCGATATCGCCGGCACGGTGTCGCTCGCGACCGGCGGCGCCACGCCGCGCGTCAACCAGCTGACGCTGATCGGCGACGGCGCGCTGACGCAGGCCGCCGGCACCGCCATCGACGTCGCCGCACTTCGGGCGATCTTCCCCAACGGCGCGGTGCTGCTCGACCCGGGCAACGCGGGCAACCGCATCGCGGCGCTGGCGGGCATCGTCGCGGGCGGCGATGTGAACATCCGCGGCGGCGCGGGGATGATGGAACTGCGCGACGGCGGCGGGGGGGCGGCGATCAGCATCGTCCCGGCCGGGCGCACCATCACGCTGCGCGCCGATGACCTCGACGTGCAGGCGCTGGTGCAGGCGCCGGGCGGCGTGATCAACCTGCTGCCCGAGACGGCGGGGCGGACAGTCACTCTCGGCGGCACGGGTGCCGGCACGCTGGCGCTGACCAGTGCGGAGATCGCGCGGATCGGCGGTGGCGGCCCGCTGTTGAACGAGCCCGCCGCGTTGCGGCTCCGCATCGGCTCGGACGGCACGCTGCGCACGGCGGGGGACATCCTCGTCACCGGCGACGTGCCATTGCGCGATGGCGCGACGGTGCGCGTCGGCACGTTGGAACTCGTCGCGGGCCAACCCGGTGCGGCGGGTGGCTCGGTGCGGCAGACCGGCGGCAGCGTCGACGTGGCGACCGTCACGGGCACTGCGCAGGGCGACTTCCGGCTCGGCCTGCCCGGCAATGCCTTCGATACGGCGACGGGGATTTCGGCCGGCACGCTGCCCGCGGCCGGCGCGACGGGCGTTGTTGAACTCGGCACGGCGGGGGCGCTGGCGGCAACCGGCATCACCGCGCCGGTCTCCGTCCGCCTGACCGCCGGTGCGGGGCTTTCGGCCGGCGACGTCACCGCGCCCGTCATCCTGCTGCAGGGTGGGGCGGTCACGCTGACCGACCTGATCCAGGGCAGCACCAGCGTCACCATCGACAGCGCCGGCGCCATCACCCAGCAGGCCGGCGCACTGGTCGTCACCGGGCTGCTCACGTTGAATGGCGGCAGCATCTCGCTGCCCGAGGACAACGAGATCGTCGAGCTGAACGGCCTGGTCGCGACCGGACCGGTGCTGTCGCTCAACACCATCCTGCCGCTGCTGGTCAGCGGCGTGGTCTCGGCCAATGGCAGCCTGTCGCTGGCCACCGACCAGGGCATGACCGTCGCGAGCACCGGCAGCATCACGGTGACCGGCGGCCCCGGCACCGCGACCCTGCAGGCCGGTGGCGCGATCGACTATGCCGGCGGGCTCACGACCTCCGGTGCCGCGAACCTGACGGCGGGCAGCGCGCTGTCCTTCACCGGCATCGCCGATGTCGGCGGCGCGTTCGGCCTGGCCTCCGGCGCCGGCATGACGTTGGGCGGCGGCATCACCGCCGGTGCGGGCATCACGGCAAACGCCGCCGGCGCGCTGACCAGCACCGCGACGCTGGCCGCGACCGGCGCGATCGGCCTGACCGCCGGGACCACCATGGATCTCGGCGGCAGCTGGACGGCGGGTGGGGCGGCGACCTTCACCGCGGGCGGGCTGCTGACCTACACCGCCACGGGCGTCGGTGTTGGCGATGTCACGCTGACCACTCCGGGTGCAATCAACGCCACGGCGGGCAGTTCGATCCAGGGCGGCGGCACGGTGCGCCTTGATGCCGGCACCGACCTCTCGGCCCTCGGCACCACCGAAGGCGGGCCGCTCGTCGCGCTCTTGGCCGGCACGGGGGCGATGACCCTCGGCGGTACCGTCAGCGCGGATGGCGACCTGACCGCGACCGCAGGCGGCGCGATCACCAACACTGCGGCCATCACGGCTTCCACCGGAGATGCGACGCTGACGGCGGGCGCGACGCTCGACCTCGCGAACAGCCTGATCGCCGGCGGCACCATCACCCTGGGCGCGACCGGCGCCATGACGCTGGCCGGCACGATCGACGGCGCCAGCCTCGCCGCCACGGCGGGCGGCGCGCTGACCACGAGCGCCGCCATCGACGTGACCGGCAATGCCGCGCTGGTGGCGGGCGCGGCACTCGACCTCACGAGCAGCCTGATCGCCGGCGGGACCATCACCTTGGACGCGACCGGCGCCATGACGCTGGCCGGCACGATCGACGGCGCCAGCCTCGCCGCCACGGCGGGCGGTGCGCTGACCACGAACGCCGCCATCGACGTGACCGGCAATGCCGCGCTGACAGCGGGCGCGGCACTCGACCTCACGAACAGCCTGATCGCCGGTGGCGCCATCACTCTGGACGCGACCGGCGCCATGACGCTGGCCGGCACGATCGACGGCGCAAGTCTCGCTGCCACGGCCGGTGGCGCGCTGACCACCAGCGCCGCCATCGACGTGACCGGCAATGCCGCGCTGTCCGCGGGCGCGACGCTCGACCTCACGAACAGCCTGATCGCCGGCGGCACCATCATCCTGGACGCGACCGGTGCCATGACGCTGGCCGGCACGGTCGAGGGCGCCAGCCTCGCGGCCACCGCAGGTGGCGCGCTGACAACGAGCGCCGCCATCGACGTAACCGGCAATGCCGCACTAACGGCAGGCGCGGCACTCGACCTCACGAACAGCCTGATCGCCGGCGGGCCGATCACCCTCGGCGCGACCGGCGCCATGACGCTGGCCGGCACGATCGACGGCGCCAGCCTCGCCGCCACGGCGGGCGGCGCGCTGACCACGAGCGCCGCCATCGACGTGACCGGCAATGCCGCGCTGACCGCCGGCGCCGCGCTCGACAGCACCAGCCTGATCACGGCCGGCGGCACGCTGACGCTGGACGCAGGCACCGCCATGGCCCTCGGCGGCACCTGGTCGGCCGGCGGCGCGGCGGCCTTCACCGCCGGCGGGCTGCTGACCTACACCGCGGCCGGCACTGGCGGCGGCGATGTGTCCTTCAACACCCCCGGCGCGATGATCGCCTCGGCCGGCAGCACCATCACGGGATCGGGCACGGTGCAGATCCATGCCGGGACCGGGCTCTCGGCAAGCGGGACGATCAGCGGCGGGCCGCTGGTCGATCTGGACGCCGGCCTCGGTGCGATGACGCTCGCCGGCACGATCGGCGCGACGGGGGATGTCGTCACCGGGAGCGGCACGCTGGTCAACACGGCGGCCATCACGGCCGGAGGCGACATCGACCTGAACGCGCTGGGCATGATCACCCTGTCCAACCGGCTCACCGCCCTCGGTGTGCTGGATGTGGGGTCCGGCGGCGGGATCCAGGTCGACGGCACCTGGTCCTCCGGCGGCGCGGCGACCTTCGCGACCAATGGCGCGGTGACCTACACCGCAACGGGCACCGCGGGCGGCGACGCCACCATCGCGGCACTGGGCGCGATCTCGGCGGCGGCGGGCAGTTCCATCCACGCGGGCGGCATGGTGCAACTCGATGCCGGGACGACGCTCGCGGCCCTTGGCGCGATCAGCGGCGGGCCGCTCGTTGCGCTGCGCGCCGGGACCGGCGCGATGACGCTGGGTGGCACGATCGACGCGACCGGCCAGGTGGCGGCCGCCGCCGGGGCAGGGTTGACCACGGCAGCTCGCATCGCCGCCGGCACCGACGCGACGCTGGTCGCGGGCGGCACGCTGAATGCGACGAACAGCATTGCCGCGGCACGCGACCTGACCCTGCAGGGCGGCGGCGGCCTCGCCGCCACCGGCACCTTCACTGCCGGGGGCGCGGCGGCCCTCACCGCGACCTCGGGGCCCCTCACCCTGGTCGGCACGCTGACCGCGGCGACCGATGCGACGCTGACCGCCGGCACGACGCTGCAGAGCAATGCCTCGGTGCAGGCGGGCGGCGCGCTCGCCCTGTCCGCCGGGGCGGGGATGACCCTCGCCACGCTGCATCGCGCCGGCTCCACGCTCGACGCCACGGCCGGGGGTGCGCTGACGGCCAGCGGCACGCTCATCGCCGGGGATGCCGCGACGCTGAGCGCCGGCCAGTCGATGTCGGTGCAGGGCTTCGTGCAGGCCGGTGCCGGGCTGACGCTGCGCGCGGGCGGCTCGCTCGACTTCGCCGCGACCGGTTCGGCCGGCGGCGCGGTAGATGCCTCGGCCGGCGGCAATTTCGCCCAGACCGGCACGCTGACGGCCGCGGCGGCCTATCTCTCGGCCGGCGGCTTGCTGACCCAGTCCGGGCAGGTCTCGGTCGGCGGCGAGATGCGGCTGTCCGGTGGCGGGATCACCAGCACCGGCACGCTGACCGCGGGCGGACCGATCGGCCTGGCGGCCGGGGCGGGCCTGGCGCAGTCGGGCTACCTGCAATCGGCCCAGGGCGTCAGCCTTTCGGCGGGCGGCTCGCTCAGCCTCGCGGGCCAGGCGCTGGCGGCCAGCGACTTCACCATGACGGCGGGCGGCGTCGCCACGCTCGCCAACGGAAAGATCACCGCGAATGGCGAGGTGCGGCTGACCGCCGGCCAGGGCATCACGGTCCAGTCCTTCCAGATCGACCCGACCATCATCCTGCTGCAAACCGCCGGTGGCCTGGTGGTGGCCTCCAGCACGCTGACCTCGACCGACAGCATCCGCCTCGCCGGCGGCACGGTGACGCTGCGCGACAACGTCATCACCACCGGCACGCTCGACGTGGACGCGGCGGGGACGCTCACCCTCGATGGCGGCACCTACGTCATCGGCCGGGCGGTCGGCTTCAGCGCACCGGCCGGCATCACGACGCCCAGCATGATCACCGTCCGCCCGCGCGACGGCGTGCTGCCGGCGGTGATCTTCGACACCCGCGCCGCCGGGATCGTGCCCGATCCGCTGACCGTGGTGGAACCCGACATCATCGGCCTGCCCGCCAACCAGCAGGCGACCCATGTGCGCGTGCCGGGCACCGAGGCGCCGGGCGCCTTCGGCGCCGCCTCCTCCGCCCCGGCGGGAACGATGCAGATCAACATCGATGCCGGGCGCAGCGCGATCTTCCTGCTGCTCGACGGAGGCACCGCCACCGGAACCATCGTCTCGGCCGGCCGCCTTGGCATCCATGGCACCGGCGGGTCGGCGGAACTGACCGGCCAGCTCGTCGACGTGTCGGGCTCGCCGGTCAGCGGGCAGAGCGCCGCGCGCTTCGCCGACAGCACGCGTCCGGCCAGCACCGGGGCGCTGACGCGCTACCGCATCAATGGCTGCGTCGTCTCCTCGATCAACTGCGTGGTGCCGAGCCAGGTGCTGACCATCCCGCAGGCACCGCCGCAGCGCGTCGACATCCGCCTGTGGGGCGGCGCCATCACCGACCCCGACGTGCAACTGCCCAACGTCGCCGATGAGGATTACTGATCCGGTGCGCCCGATCATCGCCACCGCCGCCCTGCTCGGCCTGCTGGCCTGCACGGAGCCGTCGCCCGACGCCTATGTGACGCGCACAGCCGGCGCCACGGCCGGGGAGCCCGCGGGCAACGACGCCCGCAACGAGCCCTGCCAGGTGCAGCCCGGCCGCGCCGCCCCCGCCGACCGGCCCGTGCTGCGCTCGCGGGAGGTGTTCTGCGGTGGCTGGACCCAGCCCGCCGCCCGCGTGATCGAAATGTCGGGCAGCGGCAGCGCCGCCGACCTCGACGCCATCGCGGCCTCGGGCCTGTGGCGGGCCTGGCTGGACCAGCGCGTGACCTGCGGCGCGCCGACGCGCACCACCATCGCCGGCGGCACCGAGGCACGGCTGCTCGCCTGCACGCGGCGCGCCGGCGGCTGGCCGCATGTGGCGCTCGTCACCCGCGGTCCCTCCGGCCCGGTCGTGGCGGATGGCGTCGCGACCTCCCTGCCGGTGATCGAACGCCTCGCCACCGGGCAGTCGGGCGGCGGGGGCGGCGGGTCCGGCGGGCGGTCGGCCGCACTCGAACTCGCCGTGGCGCGGCTGTCGGCCGATGCCTTCGGCGCCGCCGATGTCGGGCGCTACGAACAGCTCATGGCGCTCGGGCGCGACCTCAACCAGACGGAAAACTTCGCGGCGGCCGAAGATGCCTATCGCGCCGCCCTCGCCGTGCAGGAACGCGTGCTCGGGCGCAACAACGCGAATACCGCGACCGCGATGCTGCATCTCGCGGTGAACCTGTCGAACCAAAAGCGCCTGGCCGAGGCCGGCGTGCTGCTGGATCGCGCCGCCGCGCTCGCGCCCAATGCGGCGGACCCCGTCACGCCCGCGCGCCTGCTGCACTACCGTGGCCTGCATGCGCTCAATGCCGGCGACCCCGCGGCCGCGATCGGGCTGCTGCAACAGGCCGAGGATCGCTACTCCGTGCTGATCCCCGCCTCCAGCGCCTCGCGCGACGCCGATTCGATGAACCTCGTCTCCGACCCGGTGGTGCAGTCGGCTGTGCTCGGCCTTGCCGAGGCCAAGCGCAACCGGGCGGTGGCGTTGGTGCGTAGCGGCCGCGCCTCGGAAGCCGCCGGGCTGGTGGATGAATCGCGCCAAGTGCTGCGCCGCGCGGGGCTCGAGCCGAACATGATGGTCGGCCGCGCCATGCGCACCGAGGCCGGCGCCGATATCCGGCTCGGCCGCAACGAGACCGCCGCGCAATTGCTGGAACGCGCCGCCGGGCGCTTCGGCGTCGCAGCACCTGGCGAACGGCCCGAAGCGGTGACGTTGTTCCTCGCGGGACAGCAGCGCATCCGCGCCGGCCGCAGGCCGGAGGCGCTGGCCGCCTTCCGCGCCGGTGCCGCGATCCTGCGCGCGCGGCAGATCGGCCTGAGCGTACCGCTGATCGTCTCCTACCTCGACGCCCTGGACCAGGAGGCCAACGCCAATCCGGGCCTCGCCCCGGGGCTGCGCGCGGAAATGTTCGGCGCCGCCCAACTCGCCCAGCGTTCCAGCACCGCGCGCTTCGTGCAGCAGGCCTCGGCCCGGCTCGGCGCGTCGGAGGGCAATCCGGCAGTGCAGGGCGCGGTGCGCGGGCTGCAGGATGCCGACCGCGAATTGCGCGAATTGTTCTCTGAGCGCGATGCCTCCGGCGCGCAGAACGCAGCACTCGACGAACGCATTGCCTCGGCGCAGCAGCGCCGCGCGCAGGCGGAAGGCGAGGTCGCCGCCGCCGCCCCCGGCTATCGCCAGCTCCTGCTCGCTTCCGTCGATGCCGACAGCGTCGCGCGCGCGCTGGGGCGTGGCGAGGCGCTGTTGACCATGCTGCTCGGGCCGCAGCAGGGCTTCGTGATGGTGGTGCGCGACGGTCGCGTCGATGCCCGCCGCATCCCGATCGGCGAGGATGCGGTCGCAGCGCTCGTCACCCGCGTGCGCCGGTCCTCCGAACTCGGCGCCAGCGGCATTCCGCGCTTCGACACCGATGCGGCGCATGAACTGCACCGGCTGCTGGTTGCCCCGCTCGCCGCCACGATCGACGGGGCGGAGAATCTGGTGGTCGCGCCGGACGGGCCGCTGCTCGCCCTGCCGTTCGGGCTGCTGCTGGCGCAGCCGGCCAGCGCCGATGCGCTGGGCGGCGCCGCCTGGCTGGTGCGCCGCCACGCCATCGTGCACGTGCCATCCCCGCAGACGCTGGTGACGCTGCGCGCCGCCGGCACGGGGTCCACGGCCCCCCTGCCCTATATCGGCTTCGGCGATTTCGTCCCGCCATCGGCGGCGCAGTTCGCGCGGTCCTTCCCCGCCGACCGCTGCGGGCGGGATGCGCGGCTGGCCACCGGGCTGGGACGCCTGCCGGGCACGCGGGCGGAGGTATTGGCCTCGCGCCAACTGCTCGGCGCCGCGGCCGACCGGGCGATCCTGGGGGCGGAATTCACCATTCCCGCGCTGCGGCGGCAGACGCTGAACCAGTACCGCATCGTCCATCTCGCGACCCATGCGCTGCTGCCCGGCGAGCTGTCCTGCCTGACGGAACCTTCGATCGTCGCCTCCCCGCCCGGCGGCGCGCCCTCGGCCGATCCGGCCTTCCTGAAGGCGAGCGAGGTGCTCGACCTGAAGATGGATGCCGACCTTGTGATCCTGTCCGCCTGCAACACCGGCGGCCCGGGTGGCGAGGGCGGCGGCGAGGCGCTGTCGGGCCTGGCCCGCGCCTTCTTCTATGCCGGGGCGCGCGGGCTGATGGTCACGCATTGGGCGGTGGACGACGCCGCCGCCGCGCTGACGGTGGCCGACACGCTGCGGCGCCAGCAGGGCGGCGCGACCTCCTCATCCGCGCTGCGCGGGGCACAATTGCTCATCCTGGACGAGGCCGGCCGGAACCTTCCCGCGGTCTTCGCCCATCCCTACTACTGGGCGCCCTTCGTGCTGATCGGTGATGGCCGTCGCGGCGGGCCGGCCGGCCCGAGCGCGGCCGCCGCGCCACCCTCACGCCTATGATGGATCGCCCCGCGTGACCGGCGTCGCGGGGCACGGCCTGTCACACGGGGTGTTGACGACATCCCGCGCAAGAGGCTGTAGCATCGCAACATTGCCGATGCCGGAAGCCGGAGACCGCCTCAGCCCATGCTGCCAGCCGAGCTGAACCAGAAATACGAGGTGCGCGGCACGCTCGGCGCGGGAGCCATGGGCACGGTCTATGACGCGGTGGACCGCATCATCGAGCGCCGCGTCGCCATCAAGGTCGTCAACCGCCCGAACGAAAGCGACCCCGAGGCGGTGGAGGCGCATGCCCGGTTCCGGCGGGAGGCCCAGGCCGCCGGCCGGCTGTCCCACCCCAACATCGTCGGCGTGTACGACTACGGCGAGAACGCGACCCAAGCCTGGATCGTGATGGAACTGGTCGAGGGCGGCAGCCTCAAGGGCCGGCTCGACAAGCAGGAACGCTTCCCGATCCCCGAGATCGTGCGCGTCATGGGGGAGGTCTGCGCCGGGCTGCACTATTCCCACCAGCGCGGCGTGGTGCACCGGGACATCAAGCCCGGCAACATCATGATGACCACCGACGGGCAGGTGAAGATCGCCGATTTCGGCATCGCCAGGCTCGAGAATTCCTCGATGACGCAGGTCGGCACGCTGATCGGCACGCCGTCCTACATGGCGCCCGAGCAGTTCCGCGGCGAACCGGTGGACCTGCGCGCCGACATCTGGGCGTCGGGTGTCATGCTGTACCAGTTGCTGACCGGGGAGAAGCCGTTCGAGGGCGGCTTCTCGGCCGTGATGCACAAGGCGCTGCATACCGAACCGCCGCCGCCTTCGACCCTGTCGGTCACGGCGCCGCGCGGCTTCGATGCGGTGATCTCCCGTGCGCTCGCGAAGCGGCCGGAGGACCGGTACCGCTCGGCCGCGGAATTCGCCGAGGCGATCCGCCAGGCGGTCCATGCGCCGGCGACCGCGCCGGAACCAGCCGGGCTGCCCGGCCTGCCCGGGCTGAATGACGATGCGACGATGGTCTCGGCCCGGCCGGCAGGCGGGCCGGGTGCTGCGCCGCGCCCTGCGGCGCCGTCCCCCGCAACGCCAGCGGCCGGCGGCAAGAGCGCGCCGATCGGCCTGATCGCGGGCGGGGCCGGCGCGGTCGTCGTGGCGGCCGCCGCGGCCTGGTTCTTCCTGATGGGCCCCGGCGCCGGGCCGGACCCCGCGCTGGTCGAACGCCAACGCCAGGAGCAGCTGGCGCGCGAGGCCGCGGCACGCGATGCCGCGGCACGGGAGGC
>NZ_JBYCZL010000051.1:0-19080 GCF_057586215.1 Roseomonas sp. SRI_022 | reverse complement strand
CCTTGGCGTCGGCGTCACCGGCCTCGGCGGCAGTCGCCTCGCCGGCATCGGCGGCCTCGGCAGGTTCGGCCGTCTCGGCCTCGCCCTCTCCCTCGGCATCCGCCTCGCCTTCGCCTTCAGCCTCGCCTTCGCCCGCGGCCATCGCCTCGGCGCCGGGGGCGCCCTCGCGGCCGTCCTCGCGACGGCCACCACGGCGGCGGCGGCGGCGGCGGCGGCGGCGCTCGCCGTCCTCGGCGCTCTCCTCGGCACGACGGGGAGCGGCTTCACCCTCCTCGGCGGCTTCGGACTCGTCGGTGTCCTCCGCTTCCTCCTCGGCATCGACCGGCTCGGGCGCGTAGTCCATGCGCAGCGCGGATGGTGTGCTCGGGATGGCGACGGGCTCGGCGGCGCGCAGGCGCTCGATCTTCAGCGCCGGGCCCATCAGCGTGTCATCGGGTTCGAACAGCACGGCCATGCCGAAGCGGGCTTCGATCTCCGCGAGCTTGTCGCGCTTGCGGTTCAGCAGCCACAGCGCCACCGGGGCGGCGACATGTACGCAGATCTCGGCGGCGCGGCGCTTCGCCCCTTCCTCCTCGACCGCGCGCAGCACCTGCAGCGCGCTGCTTTCCACGGAACGGACGGTGCCGCGGCCCTGGCAATGCGGGCAGGCGACGAAGGTCTGCTCGGCGATGGACGGGCGCAGCCGCTGGCGCGACATCTCCAGCAGGCCGAAATGGCTGATACGGCCGACCTGGATGCGGGCGCGGTCGTGCTTCAGCGCCTCCTTCAGGCGCCGTTCCACCATCCCGTCATGCTTGGACGACTCCATGTCGATGAAGTCGATGACGATCAGGCCGGCGAGGTCGCGCAGGCGAAGCTGCCGGGCGATCTCGTCCGACGCTTCGAGGTTGGTGCGCAGCGCGGTGTCCTCGATGTGCCGGTCGCGCGTCGCGCGGCCCGAATTCACGTCGATGGCGACCAGCGCCTCGGTCTGGTTGATGACGATGTAGCCGCCGGACTTCAGCTGCACGACGGGCGAATGCATCGCGTCGAGCTGCGCATCCACATTGTGGCGCGCGAACAGCGGCACGGCTTCGCGATGCATGCGGATGCGGCCGGAATTGGCCGGCATGAGCATGCGCATGAACTCGCGCGCCTGGCTGTAGGCGTCGTCGCCCTCGACCACCACCTCGTCGATGTCGCGGCCATAGACGTCGCGGATCGAGCGCTTGATGAGGTCGGCTTCCTCATAGATCAGCGCCGGCGCCGTCGAGGACAGGGTGCGTTCGCGGATGCTGTCCCACAGCCGCAGCAGGTATTCGCAGTCGCGCTTGATCTCGGGCTTGGGCCGCTGCGCGCCGGCGGTGCGCACGATCAGCGACATGCCGTCGGGCAGGCTCATCTCCTCGACCACTTCGCGCAGCCGCTTGCGGTCGGCGGCCGAGGTGATCTTGCGGGAGACGCCGCCGCCGCGCGGCGAGTTCGGCATCAGCACCGAGAAGCGCCCGGCCAGCGAGATGTAGGAGGTGAGCGCGGCACCCTTGCCGCCGCGTTCCTCCTTGACGACCTGCACCAGCATGATCTGCCGGCGCTTGATCACTTCCTGGATCTTGTAGTGGCGCAGGAAGCGCGGCGGGATACGGCGCTCGCGCCGGTCTTCCTCGCCTTCGCCCTCGGCGGGCAGGTCCTCGCCACCGATCGTCTCGGGGGGCGGGGGGGCTTCCTCGGCGGGCAGGCTCTCGACGCGGCCGGTATCCTCGAAGGCTTCGCCGTCCTGTGCCTCGGGCGCTGCCGCTTCGGCCTCGGGGGCCTCGGGCGCGGCGGCCTCGACCGTGGCTTCGGCGCCGGGCTCGATCGGCAGGCCGGCATCGGGCGTGCCGGTGATGCGGTCATCGGCCATGTCGAGCGGTTGGGCTGCCGCTGCCAGCTCGGTCGAGGCCTCGGCGGCGGGCGCGGCCTCGGCGGGGGCCTCCTCGCCATTGGTCCAGCCCTCGGAGCCTTCGCCGTTCCAGGCGGCGCGGTCCATCGCCGATTCCGGCGGCATATCCGCCTCTTCCTCGGCGCGGGCGTCCTCGGCCTGCATCTCGATCAGGCGCTGCCGGTCGGCGATGGGGATCTGGTAGTAGTCGGGGTGGATTTCGCCGAAGGCGAGGAAGCCGTGGCGGTTACCGCCATATTCGACGAAGGCGGCCTGCAGGCTGGGTTCCACCCGCACCACCTTGGCCAGGTAGATGTTGCCCTTCAGCGGGCGGCGGGTGGCGGTCTCGAGGTCGAATTCCTCGACCCGGTTGCCGTCCAGCACCACCACCCGTGTTTCTTCGGGGTGTGATGCATCGATCAGCATGCGCTTGGTCATGGGAAGCAATGCTCCGCGCCGCGGCGGGGCCTGCGGCGCAACGGAATGGCGGGGCCCGGGCAAAGACGGATTCGCGGCGCTGCGTCCTTTGGCATGCGGCGGCGGTCGTCCTCGCTCGGTGGGCCGCGCACCGCGCATGGCGATGCAGGCCCGGGGTGGGCGCGCCTGGTTTCTGCCCCGGTAACCCTTGAACGGCCGCGGTGTCGCGGTGGTCCCAGGCACGGGCGGGCCGGCGACGCTGTGCGGCGGTCCGCTCGCCGGCTGGGGGCGGATCGGACCATACGCGCACCCGTCTCCGCGCTGGCGGAACCGGCAGGAAGGCACCCGGCTGAACCACGGAATGCGCGGGGGGGCGAGTATGCCGCCCCGGCTCCAGGCCGGGTTCCCGTCTCGTCGCGCCGGCCACGCGCCCGGCCTTGAGCCCTCGGGTCGCGCGCCGGGCGATCCTGCCCAGGATTCCGCCCGCAGCGGTTGCCGCCGGGGCAGGGCACCATAGTCGTCACTCACGGCTGCCACAAGGCAGCCGTGAGGTGCTTTTGTCGTGCCTCTCAAACGGTAGGTGCCGGCCCGATGCGCGGCATTGGGCTGAGTCCTTGGTTTTATCCCTCAAACGGCGGGCGCCGGCCATGCGGCCGGCTTGCCTTTGCGCCCTGGGCTGGCGCGCCGGGCGCGACGGACGGGTTGGGCGCGGTCGCGCTTTGCGCTCGCGGCCCGATGCGCGGGCATCGGGCCGGATGCCTGCGCCGCCAGATACCACGCCACTTCAAATCAACCATGGCAAATATCTGAAATACATGACATATTGTCTGCCGGTCCGGGGGATTGGACCGGGGGACAGGGAACCGTATCGATGTCGCGCTTCGGCCGGCGCCCCCTGCTGGGGCTCGGCCTGCTTGCCGCCACCGCCGCGCCGTCACTGGCGCGGGCTGGTACATTGACCGGAGCCGCTCTGGCGGCAACGCGCGGCGGTGCGCGCCTGACGCTGTCGGTCGATGCCACGCAAGGCTGGTCGATCCGTCCCTCAGCCGACCCGTTGCGGCTCACCATACATCTGCCGGGCGCCACATGGCGCGGTCGTGCTGCCTTGCGCGGCGCCGGGCCGGTGCGCGCCGCCCGCTTCGTCGCGGCGGATGACGTGCTGGTGCTGGACCTCGCGGGCCCGGCCCTGCCGGCCGCCGGCCCCGCCCGCGACGGGCAGATCGTGATCGACATCGCCTCCGTGTCGCACGCCCGCTTCGAAGCCGCGGTGCGCGTTGGGCGGGAGGTGCTGGCCGGGACCGCGCGCGTGGCCGGGCCGCTGCCGTTGGTGGTGCTCGATCCCGGCCATGGCGGGCGCGACCCCGGCGCGATCGGCGCCACCGGCGTACTGGAAAAGCGCATCGTGCTGGCCGCGGCACTCGAACTGAAACGACGGCTGGAGGCCGCCCGGACCTGTCGCGTGCTGCTGACCCGGTCGCGCGACGTCTTCGTTCCTCTGGCGGACCGGGTCGAGATCGCCCGGCGGCGGGAGGCCGCGTTGTTCGTCTCCCTGCACGCGGATTCCGCCCCGGGGGCGCGCGGCGCCTCAGTCTATACCCTGTCCGAAACGGCCTCTGACGCCATGAGCGCAGCGCTGGCGCAGCGGGAGAACCGCGCCGATCTCGCCGGCGGGCTGCGGCTGCCCTCCGTCAGCCCCGAGGTGCAGCGCATCCTGATCAGCCTAATGCGGCAGGAGACGCGGGCGGGTTCAAACCGGCTCGCGCGGCTGGCCGTGCGCGAATTGGGGGAGGAGGTGCAACTGCTGCCGAACACCCATCGCGAGGCCGCCTTCGTCGTGCTGAAGGCGCCGGAGATCCCCTCCGCCCTGGTGGAACTCGGCTTCCTGTCCGACCAGCGGGATGAGGCGGCATTGCAGCAACCGGCCCACCGGGCGCGGCTGTCGCTCGCGCTGTCGCGGGCAGTGAAGCACTGGCTCGATTCGGCCCCGGTCGGGTGAAACGCGCCGGTGCGCGCGCATTGTTCCGGCGCTGCCGCGCCCCAAGTGGTGCGGTGCGGCGGGAACCGCCAATCGCGTGTCGCTCCATGCCTCATGAGGGTGTATCTGTCTGCCGATGACCACGCCTGAACTTCGCGCCGACGCGCCGCTCGACCCCCGCCGCACGGCACGGCGCGGCGCCGAGCCCGGCCACGCCCCGCGGCCCGAGGAACCCCCGCAGGAGACCCCGCGCCGCGAGAAGCCGGCCCGCGCCAAGCGCCGCCGCCGCGGCCTCGGCCTGTTCCGCCTGCTGTTCCTGCTGCTCGTGGTGGGTGGCCTGGTCGGTTCCGTCGCCGCCTATGGCGTGTACCGCCAGGTGTCCGAGGACCTGCCCGACTATCGCTGGCTGGCCGATTACAACCCCCCGCAGATGAGCCGGATCTACGCCGCGGACAGCCGGCTGACCGCCGAACTGGCGACCGAACGGCGCGTCTTCGTGCCGATCGAGGCGATCCCACCCCGCATCCAGCAGGCCTTCGTCTCGGCCGAGGACCAGCGCTTCTGGGACCATGCCGGCATCGATCCGCTCGGCATCGGGCGCGCGCTGCTGACGGCGGCCGAGAATTACGGCTCCGGCCGGCGGATGGGTGGCGCGTCCACCATCACGCAGCAGGTCGCCAAGAACATGCTGGTCGGCAACGACCGCACCCTGATGCGCAAGGTGCGCGAGGCGATCCTCGCCGTGCGCATCGAACAGGCGCTGTCGAAGGAACGCATCCTCGAGCTCTACCTGAACGAGATCTTCCTCGGCCAATCCGCCTATGGCGTCGCCGCCGCCGCCCAGGCCTATTTCAACAAGGGCCTCGACGAGCTGACGCTGGCCGAGGCCGCCTTCCTCGCCGCGCTGCCCAAGGCGCCCAACAACTACAACCCGATGCGCTTCCCCGAAGCGGCGCGTGCCCGGCGCGACTGGGTGATCGACCGGCTGGCCGAGGACGGCCACATCACGCGGGAGGAAGCGCGCTACGCCAAGGCCGAGCCCATCGTGCCGCGTCCGACCCGCCGGCCGGAGGTTGTGCCCGTCGGCCAGCACTTCACCGAGGAAGTCCGCCGCGAGCTGATCCAGCGCTTCGGCGCCGAGCAGACGACGATGGGCGGCCTTGTGGTGCGCACCAGCCTGGAGCCCGAGCTGCAGGCGGCGGCCGAGCGCGCGCTGCGCGAGGGGCTGGTGAATTACGACCGCCGCCGCGGCGGCTGGCGCGGCGCCTTCGGCACCATCGCCGCCGGGCCGACTGAATGGATGCCTGCGCTCGAGGCCTACCAGCGCCCGCCGGGCGGCCTGCAGGAATGGCGCCTCGCGGTCGTGCTGGAAGTCCGCGCCACCGATGCTCGGGTCGGCTGGATCGAACGGCCGGAAGGCGGGCGCGGCGCGCCGCAGCCGCAGACCGGGCTGATGTACCTGCAGGACCTGTCGTCCTGGGCGCGGCCGGTGCGTGACGGGCGGATGGGCGGCCAGCCCTCCCGCATGAACCAGGTGGTCAATGTCGGCGATGTCGTCTTCGTCGAGCAGATGGCGACGCAGATGCCCGCGCAGGGGCGTTCCGCGCGGCCCGAACGCGTCGAACTGCGCCAGATGCCGCAGGTGGAAGGCGCGGTCGTCGCGATGGACCCGCAGACCGGGCGCGTGCTGGCCATGGTGGGCGGCTGGTCCTTCGAGCGGTCCTGGTTCAACCGCGCGACGCAGGCGCAGCGGCAGCCCGGCTCTTCCTTCAAGCCCTTCGTCTACATCAACGCGCTGGAGCAGGGCATTCCGCCCAACACCGAATTGCTCGACGAACCCATCGAGGTGATGTCGGGCGGCCGGCTGTGGCGGCCGCAGAACTACACCGCCGGGCAGGCCAATGGCTGGGTGACGATGCGCCAGGCGCTGGAGCGCAGCCTCAACCTCGTCACCGTGCGCGTCGCGCAGCAGGTGGGCATGGATGCGGTCAGCGACGCCGCGCGGCGCTTCGGTGTGATCGACAACATGCCGCGCTATCTCGCCATGTCGCTCGGCGCCGGCGAGACGACGGTGATGCGCATGGCGGCCGCCTATGCGGCCTTCGGCAACAATGGTGTCTGGACCCCGCCGACGCTGATCGATTCCGTGCAGGACCGCCGCGGCCGGGTGATCTGGCGCGCCGACCGCCGGACCTGCGCGACTTGCTCCGCCACCAGCCCCGATGACGGCCCGCCCGAACTGGCCAACCCGCCGGAACCGCAGAATCCGGACCGGCCGGATGCGGACCGGGCCGACCGGATCCGCCATCAGGCGACCGATCCGATCGCCGCCTATCAGATGGTCTCCCTGCTGCGCGGCGTGGTGGAACGCGGCACCGGCACCCGGGCGGGCCAGGGGCTGAACCGCCCCATCGCGGGCAAGACGGGTACCACCGACGACTACAAGGACAACTGGTTCGTCGGTTTCACCCCCGACATCGCGATCGCGGTGTGGATGGGCTATGACGACCCCCGCACGCTCGGCAATGGCGAGACGGGCGGCGGCAATGCCGCCCCGGTGTTCCGCCAGGTGCTGGCCGCCGCGCTGCGCGACAGCCCGGCGGTGCCATTCCGCGCACCGCCGGGCGTTGCCCTGGTGCGCATCAACATCGGCAACGGCTCGATCCTCGAGGCATTCCGGCCGGGCACGGAGAATGCCGCGCGCCGCCTAGGTGGCGGCGGCGGGGGCGGCGGCGGCGCCTCGGCCACCGGCCTCGACAGCAACCTGGGCGGGCTCTATTGAGCGCGTCCCATGCGTGCTGAAGCAGAATCCCTGAACGAGCAGATCACCGCCTCGGTGTCCCTGCTGAGGAGGCATCTTTGACTGGGATGCCGCCGTCCGCCGCCTCGACGAGCTGAACGCCCGCGCCGAGGACCCCACCCTGTGGAACGATGCCGCCGAAGCCGGTCGTGTGATGCGCGAACGCGGGCGGCTGGCCGGCCAGGTCGAGGGTGTCCAGAAGCTTGAACGCGACGTCGCCGACGCGCTGGGCCTGATCGAACTCGCCGAGGCCGAAGCCGACGAGGACACGATCAAGGCCGCGATGGCCGACCTCGAAGGCTTCGCCGCGGAAGCCAAGCGGCTGGAGATCGAGAGCCTGCTGTCCGGCGAGGCTGACGCCAACGACGCCTATCTGGAAGTGAACGCCGGGGCTGGCGGCACCGAGGCGCAGGACTGGGCGCAGATGCTGCTGCGCATGTACATGCGCTGGGCCGAACGGCGCGGCTACAAGGTGACGCTGACCGAACAGTCCGAAGGCGAGCAGGCCGGCATCAAGTCGGCGACCGTGCAGGTCAGCGGCCCCAACGCCTATGGCTGGCTGAAAACCGAAAGCGGCGTCCACCGCCTGGTGCGCATCAGCCCCTTCGACGC
This sequence comes from Roseomonas sp. SRI_022, assembly GCF_057586215.1. Taxonomy (NCBI): domain Bacteria; kingdom Pseudomonadati; phylum Pseudomonadota; class Alphaproteobacteria; order Acetobacterales; family Roseomonadaceae; genus Roseomonas; species Roseomonas sp. SRI_022. The sequence goes on along the minus strand of NZ_JBYCZL010000051.1, from coordinate 11,379 downwards.
CGCCGCGCGGCGCCAGACGTCCTTCGCGTCGGTCTATGTCTATCCGGTGATCGACGACAAGATCGAGATCGAGATCAACCCGGCCGATCTCAAGACCGACACCTTCCGCGCCTCGGGTGCCGGCGGGCAGCACGTCAACAAGACCGAATCGGGCGTGCGTTTCACGCATATCCCGACGGGCATCATCGCCGCCTCCACCCAGGACCGCAGCCAGCACCGCAACCGCGCCATCGCGATGGAGATGCTGAAGGCCCGGCTCTACGAGCTGGAACTGCGCAAGCGCGAGGCGATCTCCGACGCGGTCGAAGCCGGCAAGACCGACATCGGCTGGGGTCACCAGATCCGCTCCTATGTGCTGCAGCCCTACCAGATGGTGAAGGACCTGCGGACCAGCGTGGAGAAGGGCAATCCGGACGCCGTGCTGGATGGCGAGCTCGACGAGTTCATGGCCGCGGCGCTGGCCCAGCGCGTCGGCGCGACGCGGTCCGAGGCGAGCGCGGCGGCGCGGTGAAGCCCCGGGCGCCAGGGATCGGGGGATGATGGCCGTGCCGGGTCCACGGCATCGCGTCGTCATCCTCGGCTTTCCGAGGACCGGCACCAACTACCTCGCAAGCAGCCTCGGCTCGCTGCCCGACGTCACCTTCCACACGGAACCGTTCAACCCGAGCAGCGTCCACCTCGCGACCGGGCCACAGAACGCGCTCAAGGCGGAACGCGATGCCAATCCGCTGGCCTTCCTCGGCCGGCTGGAGCGCGAATGCACGACGCCGGTCCTCGGCATCAAGCTGCTGCCGAACCATGCGCCGGACCTGCGGCGGCGCATCATCATGGATCCGGGCTGGCGCTGCATCGTGCTGTTCCGGCCGAATTTCCTCGCGGTGCATTCCTCCCAGCTCACCGCCAACCGCACCGGCGTCTGGGCGCTGTCGGGCAATGCGGCGCGGGTTGAGGCGCCGCCGCTGCAATTCGAGCCGAAGCGCTTCCTGTCGGCGCGCGAAAGCTTCCGCCAGTTCTATGACGAGGTGCTGAACGGCCTCGATGCCGCGGGAAAGCTGTTCCTGCCGGTGAGCTATATCGACCTGCTCGACCCCGTCATGCTGCGCAACGCCGCGCGGTTTGCGGGTGCGGTCGGCGCGCTCGAAATGTCGAGCCGCCTCGTCAAGCAGGGACGCTGGGACGTCACCTCGGCCTTCGCCAATCGCGACCTGGTGCTGCGCACGCTGGACGAGATCGGGCGGCCGAACTGGGCCGTGGAAGGCGGCAGCAGCCTGGCCGAAGCGCTGCGCGACGGCGCGGCGGCAGCGGTGTGACGGGCGGCGGCGTCAGGGCCGGCGGATCATCGGCGGCGCGGCCGCCGCGGCGCGATCCCCGCGACTACGCCGCGGCCGGGATGGATTTCTCGGCACTCCGGGAGGTGACGGTCGGCGCGGTCGACAACGCCTTCACGCGTGGCGAGCGGCGCGGGCCTGCCTTCGGCGGCCGCCGGCTCGACTTCTTCGAGCACGTGAACGAGTTGCGCAGCGAATTCATCGGGCGCAGCGAATTGCTTCCGCTGCATGCCGGCTTCGTCGTGGCGCTGCGCCGGCGCCTGGCGGTGGCGCATTTCCTGCCGCTATACCTGCGACTCTGGTCAGAGGAAGGCGCGTTCCTGCGGCGCGAACTGTCGCTGCGCTGGCTGGTCTCGGCCTGCGACACGCTGACCGATCACGGGCACACCCCGGTGCAGCGCTCCGTAGCGCTGACCGGCACGGTGTTCGCGAACCTCGCCAAGCTCGCCGAGACCGAGCGGCGTTTCTATCCCCGGTCGGCGGAGCGCCAGCGGCCCGGTAGCGTGGAACTGTTCGACGGCATGACGGTGTTCAAGCCTGGCGGCGACATGGTTGTGAACCTGTTGCGGCGCGTGGGCCAGGTCGCGGCGCTCGACGACGTCGCGGGACCGATCCTGCTGGAAGTGGCGGCCCGGCTGCGGAAGCTCGACACGGTGGTGCGGCGGCTCGACCGACCGGCCGCGGAAGCACCGGACGATGCGACGAAGGAGGATGAAGCCTAGGCGGGACCGAAGGGTCGCCTTGCTCCTTCCCTCGCGCTCACCCGCGGCGAAACAGCAGGATCTCCCGCTCGCCCTCGGTCGATTCCTGCCCGTCCGGAAGCCATCCGGCCGCGGCGCAGGCGCTGACCAGTTCCGCCGCGTCCCGATGGAAGCCTCCTGCAACCCGCCTGCGACGGCCGAGCGCTTCGCAGATGATCAATCGCGGTGCTGCCGTCGCTGCGTGCCCCAGGATCGTGGGCAGCGACGCATCCGGCACATGAGCAAGCACGTCGAGCAGCAGCGCGGTTCCGCCGGCAGGGTAGGGATATTCCTCCATCAGCACGCGCCAGCGGCGATCGGGCAGGGCAGTGCGCGCGGCGAGTAGCGCCTCGGGCCGGATGTCGGCGCCGATGTATTCATCCGCGGCGAAGGCGGCGGCGATGCCGGTGGTGCCGCAGCAGATATCGACCAGCGGCAGATGGCCTTCCGCCAGGGCGCGCAGATGCGGGCCGAGGCCAGCGATCCCGGCGGTCTCCGGCTTGAACTGCGCCGCACCCTCGAACTGGCTGCCCGGCCCGCGCAGGAAGCGGCTGGCCCGGCGCGCGATGCGCAGCGCCTCGGGCTGCGGCGGCGGGGCTTCCTGCTTGCGCCCGGTGCGGGCCTCCCCGCGCGACGCCTGGTGCTGCAGCACGACCGGCGGGCCGAGCGTCGCCGCGTCGTAATTGTCCCAGACCGCGAAGTAGCCCGAGGGTAGCCAGCGTGTGACGAGCGGCATGGTCGCGGAGACATCCGCCCAGGCGGCGTCGAGGTGGTTCTGGTCCCACATCCGCGGATCCGCCCGGCAGCGCAGCACCCAGCGGTCGAGCAGCGCCTCGGCCGCCGGGTTGCGCCCGAACAGGATGGAGCCGGCCGAGAACTTCCACCCGCCATGCTTGTGGATGGCGAAGTCGGCGCCGGGCGCGGAGAGCAGGCCAGGTGGGCCTTCCAGTGTCGCATCGGCGTCGAGCCAGATGACCGGCCGGTCCGTGCGGCGCCACTGATCCTGGATGAATTCCGCCTTGAAGGCGCAGACCATCTCCCAACTGCCCGGGACGTCGAGACCGGTCAGTTCGTAGTCCACGCCCTGACGGTCCAGGCTCGCCCGCAGACGTTCTGCATAGGCTTCGTAGCGGGTGGCGCGCGTGTAGAAGGAGACGATCAGCGCCCCGGATGAGCCTGACGGCAGGGGTGGTGGCGACGTCGCGCCGATCCAGGCCGGCGTCGTGCCACCGATGACGCCGACTTCGGTGAAGCGGCGCTTCACGCGGTCGAAAGCCGGGTCGTTGGCGCCGCGGATGACGATGATCGCCGGCCCGTCCTGCGGATCGGGTGCGGCATCGGGGCGGTCGACGCTGCGCACCGGCCATCGCGCCGGGTTGAAGGCCGCGAGCGCGGCCCGGAGGACATCGTCGTCGCTCATGCGCGCGATAATGCTACCAGCGCTGCCCGCGCGGTTCGGCGAGCTTCGCCAGCGCCGGCGCGATATGGGCGGCGACCTCGTCGTAGTTGCTGATCAGGCGGCGCTTGTCGGGCGCGGTCGGGCGCATGCGGATCGGGCCGAACAGCCCGGCCGCGGCATCGGGCGCGAGACCGAGCAGCGTCGCGATCCTGTTCACCGCATCGGGCGCGACGTGGTCGTCCTTGATGAAATGCGGATAGGTGAGCTCGACATAGCGGCGATGGCCGCGGAAGGCCTCGCGCACCAGTTCGCGTGTGCGCGCGACCGGCAGCACGTAGTGCAGAGCGCGCTCGGGATCGAGCGTGATCGGCGCTTCCTCCTTCTCCGGGATGTCCTTGTCGGTGTGATAGAGGTTGCGCGTCTGGGCGATGATGTTGCTCGCGAAGCAGGCGAGCACATCCTCGCGGATCAGGTGCACGACGAGGATGCCGCGGCTGCGCATGTAGCCCATCAGGAAGTTCCGCCACGGCAGTCCGATGGGATAGGTCCACAGCGCCGAGAGCACGCCGAGATTGTCGTACATCACGTCGAAATGCAGATGGTCGCGGTCGGTCGACGCGTGCAGCTTGGTCAGGAAGTCGTCGAGGAAAGCGGTCAGCTCCTCCTGCGAGAAGCCGAAATCGGGATGCGCGCCGAGATGCGCCGCCCAGGCGCGGGTGATGCTGCCTGCCGGGTTGTTCGGCAGGAAGATCTCGTAGGCCGAGCGAACCAGGGCGCCGCTGTTCAGCGCTTGCGCGAAGGCCTTGGTGCCGCTGCGCTGGGTTGCGATGGTGACGATGGTCCGCGCAGCGAGGTGCTCCGGCAGCTTCAACGCGACTACTCCCGAGGTGAGGCCATGCGCGATACCGGCAGCGGCCGATCCCCGGCCCGGCCGCCAGGGATGCTCTCGTCGTGGGGTGCGGGCCGGCAAGGAAGGATCGCATGGCGAGCCGCGTGGCGGAAGCCGCGCCTGCGGCTTGACGCTGGCCGGGCCGGGCGTTAGGCGCCGGATACCGTGCCCGGCATCCCGGGGGCGGCAGCGGTGCATCCGGGGCCGCGGGATCGGGGAAAGCGGGGCCGCTGCTTGGCAAGGACCGTCGTCCATCTCTGCACGGGTGCCGGCGGCGGCGCGGGGCGCGCGGGCCGTCGCGCCCATCTCGCTGCGCGCCAGGCCGGGCTGCTGTCGGCCTTCGCCTTCGCGGAAGGCGTGGCGCGCGCGCCGGACGACATCGTGCTGCAACCGACGCCGCCGGAGGACCCGGCCGAGGCTGCGCTCGCCACCGTGCTGCGCGACCGCGTGCAATGGGGCGTGGTGCAGACGGCGCGCACGGATGCGACCAACACGCTGTTCTCGATCGCCCATCCGGGCCTTGCGCTGGATCGCCAGGCCCTCGTCGCCGCGGCCGACATCCTGCACCTGCACTGGACATCCTGGTCGGTGCCGCCGGCGGCACTCCGGCGCTGGCTCGCGGCAGGGCGCGTCGTGGTGTGGACGCTGCACGACCTCTGGCCGATGACCGGCGGCTGCCATTACCCGGGCGGCTGCGAGCAATACCGCACCGCCTGCCTGCAATGCCCGCAACTGCACGATGCCTGGTCGCTGGTGCCCAATGCCTTCGCCGAGAAGCGCGCCGCCTGGTCCGCGCCCGGTCCGGTGATCGTCGCACCGTCACGCTGGATGGCGGATCGCGCGGCGGAGAGCACGATCCTCGGTGGCTGCCGCATCGCGGTGATCCCCAACCCGATCGAGACCGCGGATTTCGTCCCGCGCGCCGACCGCGCCGCGCTGCGCGCCGCCTTCGGCATCGGGCCGGATGATCTGCTGCTGGTGCTGGGTGCCTATGACAACCGCGAGCGGCGCAAGGGCGGCGCGATCCTGATCGAGGCGCTGCGCCGCCTGCATGACGATGGCCGCCTCGCCGCCGCGCTACCGGCCGGGGCGCGCGTCGCACTCGCGGGCTTCGGCAAGTCGCCGCTGCCGGGCTGGGACGGGCTGACGACGCTCGCCTTCGGGGAAGTCGAGGACGACGCCGTGCTCGCCGACATTCTCGGCGCCGCCGATCTCGCCTGCATCCCTTCGCTCGAGGACAACTACCCCAACATCGCGCTGGAGGCGCTCGCCTGCGGCACGCCCTGCCTCGCCACGCCGGTCGGCGGGCTGGTCGAGATCGTGCGGGAAGGATCGAGCGGCGTCCTCGCCGCCGCGCCCGAGCCCGAGGCGCTTGCCGAGGCGCTGCTGCGCTACGTCGCGCAGTACCATGGCGATGCCGGGCTGCGCGCGTCCTCCCGTGCGCAGGTGGAGGCGGAGAACGCGCTGCCCGTGATCGGTGCGCAACTCGCCGCGCTGTATGAGGAGATCGCGCAGCCAGTCCGCATGACCGCCCCTGATGAAGCGGCGCATGCCCGCGCCCTCGGCGCCTTCCGCCGCGCGCCGGTTTCGGTCTCGGCCCGGCCCGAAGCGGCCTTCCTGCGCTTCCCCGCCAACCTCCTGCTGCGCCAGGAAGGTGGTACGGCGGTCGCGGGGCTCGCGCCGCCGCCTGCGGCCCCGGCCGCTACCGGCGTGACGCGGCTGCTCGCGCTGCATGCGCGCCACGTCCATCACGGGGCGCGGTCCGGCCCCTATCAGTTCCTGCGCCACCTGCCCGAAAGCATCTCCACCGACATCCGCGCCACGCCGCTTGGCGCCGCCCTGGCCGGGGACCGCGCGGCAGACTACCTCGCATGGGGCCGGCTGCTCGGCACCGAGCCCTTCGGCCAGCAGGGCAATGCCTGGCTGGCCGAGGCAGAGCTGCTCGCCGCCTGCGCCGCGGCACCGGCCGACATCCTGCACGCGATCGACGGGGAACTGGCGCTGTGGCTGCTGCCGCGCTTGCCGTCCGCCCTGTTCGCTGGCGGCCGCCGGCCCATCATGGCGGCGACCTTCCACCAGCCACCGACGCTGCTGGCGCGCATGATGAACGCGTCCCTGCTCGGCCGGCTCGACGCCATCATCCTGCTGTGCGAGGCGCAGCGCGCCGCCATCCCCTCCGAGATCGACCCCGCCCGCATCCACATCCTGCCTCATGGCATCGATGCCGACTTCTTCACCCCTGGCCCGCGCGCCCCGGGGCCGGGCTTCCGTCTGCTCTCGGTCGGCCACTGGCTCCGCGATCATGATTCGGCTTTCGCCGCGCTCGGCCTGCTGCGTCAGACGGGGCTGGCCGCCAGCCTGCGCGTCATCTCCCCCACCCCGCCCGCCGGTGCGCCTTCCGGCGTCGTCATCGAGACCGGCCTGACCGACGAGGCGTTGCGCCAGGCCTATCGCGACGCCGATGCGCTGCTGCTGCCGCTGCGTGACGCCACCGCCAACAACGCGATCCTCGAGGCCATGGCCTGCGGCCGTCCGATCGTCAGCACCGATATCGGCGGCGTCGCCGAAATGACCGCTGGCGCGGCACGGCTCGTCCCGCCGGGCGACGCGCGGGCGCTCGCCGACGCCGTGCTCGGCCTCGCCCGCGACCCCGCCGGCGCGGAAGCCCTCGGCCGCGCAGCACGAGTGCGAGCTGAGGCGCTGGATTGGCGGCGGATCGCGGCAGCACATGCGGCGCTGTACGAGGCGTTGGTGCGGGGATGAGGGCGCAGGAAGCCCTGGAGGGGCCTCGCCCCTCCAGACCACCCCACCAAAGGGCAGTGCCCTTTGGAATGCCGGCACTTGGCGATGGGCGCGGCGGGGGCGTCGAAATGGTGCGCGGCCGCGGGGCACGGCGCCCGGAATCGTCTCCGACGTACCGTCACCGTGTCGCGCGCAATTCGTGCCCGGCACCAAGTGTCGGCATTCCAAAGGGCACTGCCCTTTGGTGGGGAGAGGTCCGGAGAGGGGCAAAGCCCCTCTCTGGTCGCGCGGCATGACAACCCTCCTCCTCCCGCCCGCCGACTGGCGCCACGCCGCCGGCGCCGTCATCGCCGAATTCCGCGCGCCCTCGACCGGCGGCCTCGCCATCCTTGCCGAGGGCTGGCCGGACCCCGGTGCCGCGCGGTTGCTGCCGTCCACCGGCGCACCGACCGCCTTCCTGCCGCTCGCTGATGCCGCCTTCCTCGCCACCACTGCCGAGGCGGGCGCCGCCTTCACCATCGAGGCCCCGGCGCCGCCGCTGCGCTGCCGGGTGGTCTTCCTGCTGCGTCCGCGGCATTCGCCGACCCTGACACTGCTCGCCCCGCGCGCGATACGTGCCCCGGCGCGGCGCGCGGCCTATGACCTGGAGGCCGGGCGTGGCCGTGTCGTCGCGGCGCTGGCGGCGCAGGAACTCGACTCGGCGCTTGGCGTCGTCGCGGAGATGCTGGTCGCGGCGCGGGCGGATGCCGCGACGGGGCAGGCCGTCGCGGCCGTGCTCGCTCATCTCGCGCAGTACCCGCTTGCCCGCAGCCCCGCCCTCGGCGCCTTCGTCGCCGCCCTTACCGAATAGGTCCCATGGCCCTCGTCATCCTCGACCCCAACCTCGAAGGCGAAGCCGGGCATCACCTGGCCTATGACATGGCGATCGCGCGGGAAGCGCGGGCGAGGGGGGAGGCGGTGACGATCGTCGCCAATCGCCGCTTCGCCGCCGCCGCGATCGAGGGCGTGCGGATCCTGCCGCACTTCACCGCCAGCACCTATGCCGAGTTGCACAAGGACCCGATCACCGGGGCGATGGACGACTGGCGGCACTTCAACGACCTGCTGCAATCAGAACTGGCGCTGCTGCCGCGCTCGGAATTCCGCGCGGCCGACGCGGTGCTGGTGCCGACGGTCACCGAGAACCACCTCGCCGGATACATCGGCTGGATGAAGGGCTTCGATCCGCTCGAGGCGCCGCTGTTCCTGCTGCACCTGATGTTCCCTTCCGGCCTCGCGGTCGATGCGGAGGGGCGGCGGGTGGTCGAGGATCCGCTGCGCGCGCTGTTCTATCGCCTGGCCGATCGTGCCGCGCAGGAGGACGGGCCGCCCGTCCACCTGTTCGCGAGCGGCGGGCAGCACGCGACCGAATTCAGTGCCTTGTTCGGCCGCCCGATCCCAGCCCATCCGCTGCCGATCCGCCCCGAGCCCGGGCCGACGCCGCCATCCGCGCCGCGCCACGCCCTGCTGTTCGCCGGTGATGCACGCATCGACAAGGGCGTGGCGCTGCTGCCGGACCTGATCCCGCGCCTGGCCGCCGCGCATCCGGATTGGCGCCTTGTCGCGCATGTGAATGCCAATTCCGCCTGGGGCGCAGCGAAGGCGGCGGCCGAGGCGCTGCAGGCACTGCCCGAGAGCGTGGCGACCCTCGACCTCGCCGGCGGCCGGCTGTCGCCGGCGGACTATGTCGCGCTCGTGCGCAGCGTCGGCATCGCGCTGTTCCCTTACGACCCGGCGCTGTACCGCCGGAAGTCCTCGGGCGTGCTGTGGGAGGCGATCAGCCTGGGCACCCCCGTCGTGGTTCCCGCCGGCACCTGGCTGGAGAACGAGGCGCGGCACTGGGGGGCTGGGTATGTCGCCTATGGCGCGCACAGCCCGGAGGCGATCGCGGAAGCCTTCGCCGCGGCGCTGCCGCGCATCGACGAACTCGCCGCGCAATCGGCGGCGGCGGCGGCGCGATACTGCGCGGCGAATGGCGCGGCGGCGCTGATCGACCAGATCGCCGCACTGTGGGTCCGGCACAAGGCGGCGGCGAGCCTGGTGGCGCGGCCGACGACCATGGTGGTCGACCTCGCCCGACTGGATGGCGGCTGGCACCGGCTGGAATCGGTGGACGGGCGCACCGTGCGCTGGGCAACCCAGGAACCGTCCATCGCTTTCGATTGGCCCTTCGCGGAGCCGTGGCAACTCGACATCTCGCTGCTGTCCTTCTTCGGGGCCGAGCAACTCGACCGCACCGAGGTGGTCGGGGCCGATGCGGGGGTGACGCTGGGCTGGCAGCGCGAAGGGCGTGGGGCACGGCTGACGCTGCGCGGGCCGGGCCCGGGGCGTGCGAAGCCGCGCGTCGATCTGCGGCTGCGTCTGCCCCACACCTATCGGCCGCAGAACGATGCGCGTGACCTCGGCGTGCTGGTCGGCGGCATGCAGTTGGGTCCGGCGGCGGGCGGGGCGGGGCTGGAGGCGATGCCGCTACCGCTGCTGCGGGTCGGCAGCGGGGCGGCACCGCCTGCGGGCTGGGTCCTGGCGCCCGGCATCGCCGGGGACCTCACCGCGGCGCAGGACCGGCCCTGCCTGCTGGCCTTCAGGCTGCGTTGCGATCCCGCGCTGCCGCCGCCCGCCGTCACGCTGCATCTGGGCAGTGCGGCGGCAAGGCTGCTGCTGTCGGCGGAGGCGGACGGCACATGGCTCGGCACCGCGACGCTGCCGCCGGCCCTGCTGCGCGCTGCCGGCGAGGGGGCGGCCTGGGAGTTGGTGGCCGAGGCGGCGGCTGGGCAGGGCGTCACGCTGCTGTCGGCCCAGGCGACCACGCTTGCCGGCACGACGCGCCCGCTCACCGAAACAAATGCCGCACGACCGGTCGAACCGCCGCCCTTGCCCCCGCACAGCGGCCCGCGCCTGCGCTGGGATCTTTCGCAAGGCGTTGGCCCGACCGAGGGACCGTTCCCCGATCTTGGCGTGCCGGCTGGGGTGCGCTGGGTGGTAGCGCGTGACGCAAAGCTGGTGGTGGAGACCGATGCGGCGGGGCCGGCGCGGCTGGCCCTGCGCTACCGTTGCCTGGCGCCGCGCCAGGGCATGCGCGTGACGTTGGATGGCGGCACGCCCACGCTGCTGGAGATCGAGGGCGCCGGGCTGCGCGAGGCCGGAGAGATCGTGCTCGACCTCACGCTGCGGGCCGGGATGAACGAGGTGGCGCTCGCCTTCGCCGGCGGGGTGCGGGAACCGGGCACGGGGCGGGAACTGGTGCTGCTGCTGGAGCAGGCGGTGTTCGCGTAGGGGGGCCGGCTACCGGTCCGTCAGCCGCACCTCGATGCGACGGTTGCGGGCATAGGCGGCCGGGTTCTCGCCTGCCTCGATCGGCTGGGTATCGCCGAAGGAGGTCGCCGCCACGCGGTTCGCCGGCAGGCCCTCCGCGATCAGCATCTGCGCCACTGCGATAGCGCGCGCGGCGGCCAGTTCCCAGTTGCTGGCGAAGCGGGCCGAGCGGATCGGCGTGCGGTCGGCATGGCCATCGACGCGCACCACCCAGGCGATCTCCGCCGGGATCTGCGGCGTCACCTCCAGCAGCACGCGGGCGAGGTCGCGCACCTGCGCGCGCCCGGCTTCGGACAGGTCGGCCGAGGCGGGGGCGAACAGCACCTCCCCCTGGAAGACGAAGCGGTCGCCGACGATGCGGACCTCTGGCCTTTCGCCGAGCACCTGGCGCAACCGGCCGAAGAAGTCGGAGCGGAAACGCTGAAGCTCCTCGACCCGGGCGGCGAGTGCGGCATTCAGCCGCTGGCCGAGCAGGGAGATCTGCGCCTCCCGGTCGCGCCCGGCCGCTTCTTCCAGTTCGAGAGCGGTGACGAGGCGGGCGAGTTCGGCGCGCAGCGATTCGATCTGGCGCGTCAGCAGCGCGACCTGGGCGCGGGCACTGTCGGCGAGGCGGGTCTGTTCGGCGGCGCGCGCCTCGGCACCCCCGGCGCGACCCGTGCTTTCGGCGCGCAGCGCGTCGGCCTCGGCGCGGGCACGTTCGGCCGCGGCGATACGGGCGGAGGCGTCGCGTTCAGCCTCGGCCCGCGCGCGCTCGGCGGAGGCTTGCACGGCCGCGGCCTGGCGGGCGATGTCCTCGGCGCGCTGACGAGCCTGTTCGGCGGTGGCGGCGCGCGCGACGGCATCGCGCGCGGCGGCCTCTGCGGTCCGCTGGGTGGCTTCGGCGGCGGTGGCACGCTTCTTGGCCCGTTTCTTATCCACATCTCCGAGCCC
>NZ_JBYCZL010000050.1:0-19647 GCF_057586215.1 Roseomonas sp. SRI_022 | reverse complement strand
CGGCACGCCCGAGGCCGCGCGCGTCGAGGTCCGCCGCGCCCGCCATCTGCTCGGCGACACGCCGCAGACCCTGCTGCTGGCTGCCGAGGCCGCCCGGCTCGCGGGGCGGGAGGACATGGCGGCGGATGCCTTCAAGGCACTGGCCGAACGCCCCGATGCCCGCTTCCTCGGCTTGCGTGGCCTGCTGCGCCAGGCCATGCAGCGGGAGGATTGGGAGGCCGCGCATCGCCTCGCCAAGGAAGCCGATGCCGCCCAGCCAGGTGCGGCCTGGCTGCGCGAGGAACGCCAGGTGCTGGCGCTGCGCACCCATGACTGGCGGGAGGCACTGGCGCTGTCCCCGCCCGGCGGGCCGCGAGCCGCGCTCGCGCTGGCCGCCGCCGAGCAGGAGAGCGACCCCGCCCGCGCCGCCGAGTTGGAGAAGCAGGCCTTCGCCGCCGATGCCGGCTTCGCGCCGGCCGCCATCGCGCATGCGAAGCGGCTTGCCGCCGCGGGCAGCGCGCGCAAGGCGCGGGTCGTGCTGGAACAGGCCTGGATGGCCGCGCCGCATCCCGATATCGGCATGGCCTGGCTCGCCGGCACGCCGGCCAAGCTCGCCCGCGTGAAGGCGCTGGAGGACCTGATCCACCGCAACGCCGACCATCCGGAAAGCCGGCTGCTGATGGCGCGGACCGCTCTCGATGCCGGGCTGACCGGCCGGGCGCGCGCCGAGCTGGAAGCGCTGGTCGCCGCCGGCGCGGCCGACCGCCGCGCCTATCTGATGCTGGCCGAGCTGGAGGAAGCCGAGCACGGCGACACCGCCGATGCCCGCGCCGCCCAGGCGCGCTGGCTGCGCGGCGCCGCCAATGCCCCCGGCGCGCCGGTCTGGCGCTGCGCCGCCTGCGGCGCCGAGCATGGCGCGTGGAAGGCCGAATGCAGCGCCTGCGGCGAGGTCGGACGGATCGCCTGGTCGGCGCCCGCCTCGGTGCCGGCGGCGGGATGACGGGGCTGCGCGGGGTGATTGCGGCGTAGCGCTGTTCCCGGACCGTCTCGTCATCCAATGCGGAACGAAGTCGGCCACAGTCCGACAAGGGGGGTCTCGGAGTGGGATGATGGGCTGGGAGGTCCCTCTGCATGTCGGGCTGCGGGCGGTCACGGCCGTCCTGGCCTTGGCTGCCTTCGGCTACGGCGTGACGCGGGCATTGGCGGTGCGCGGCGATGGTTGGCGCCGCGGGGTGCGCCTGCTCGGGACGCTGATGCTGTTCACGGTGGCCGGCCTGACAGCGCTCGACGCCACGGTCGTCGCCCTGCGCGGCGCGGCGCCGGAGAACGAACCGCTCGACTGGCTCTGGGTCACGCTCGACGTCCTGGTCCCCACCTTCTTTCTGCTGCTGATCGAAAGCTGGCGCCGTCGCGACATGCTGGAGGCGCAACTGGCCACGATGTCCGAGACCGACATCCTGACCGGGCTACCAAATCGCCGGGGCTTCTTCGCGCGCGCGCTGCCGGCACTGGCCGTCATCCGGCGCACCGATGGCGACTGCTCCGTGCTGATGCTGGACCTCGATCGCTTCAAGGCGATCAATGACGGCTTCGGCCATCACGCCGGCGACCTGGTGCTGCGCGGCGTTGCCGCCGCGATCGCCGGGGCGGTTCGCGCGACCGACGTGCCCGGCCGCCTGGGTGGCGAGGAGTTCGTGTTGTTGCTGCCGGGCGATGGCGTCGCGGCCGCGGCGCAGGTCGCCGAGCGCCTGCGCGTTCTGGTCGCAGACAGCGTGCCGCATCCCGGCGCACCGCAATGCCGGGTGACGTTCAGCGCCGGCGTCGCGACCATCGGTGCGGGGGCTGATGCGGCGGCACTGGAGGCGGCGCTCAGCGCCGCGGATCGCGCCCTCTATGCCGCCAAGGCCGACGGGCGGGATCGGATCGTCATCGGCTGAGCGACGTGCGGCGCTGGTGGGACGGCAGCGTGCGGATACCGGAGCCGCAAGGGTGAACCTCCGGAGGAACCGGTATTCGTGGCGCGGGACTTGCGTGCGAGGATCGGCCACGCCGGCGCCGTACCACCGCACCGGCGGAATCGACGAAGGAGCACCCCAGATTCGCCAGCCCCCGGACACCCGCGCGGGCGGCACGCCGTGACCCCGACGAAGGCATTGCGCCTGATCTTCGGCGCCGTGGTCGGCGCGGCCGGCGGCGCCATCTTCTGGGTCCTGCACCTGCCGCTGCCCTGGCTGATCGGCGCGCTTGTCGCGGTTGCCGGCACGCGCCTGGCCGGCCTGCCGGCGGAAGCGGACCCGCGGGTGCGCAACGGCTTCCTCGGCATCATCGGCATCGCGCTCGGGGCCTATTTCACGCCCGCGACGGCGGCGCTGCTCGCGTCGAAGGCGGGGCTGCTGCTGCTCGCGGCCATCGTCACGCTGGCGATCGGCGGGGCGTTGGCGCCGCTGCTCGCGAAGCGGGCGAAGGTGGACATGGCGACGGCCTGGTTCGCCTCCATTCCGGGGGGCGTCGCCGACATGGCGATGCTCGCCGAGGGTTATGGCGGCCGGCCGGCGCCGGTCGCGCTGGCGCAGTTGCTACGCGTCTGTTCCGTCGTCGTGCTGGTGCCCAACATCTTCGCATTGGCCGGGCTGAAGGGGGACATCCCGCAGGCCTCCACCATCCTCCCCTTCCTGCCGGCGATCCTGGCGTTGCAGGTGGGCGGCGGGTTGCTGGCCGGCTGGCTGCTGGTGTGGTCCGGCGTGCGGGCGGGCTGGATGCTCGGGCCATTGTCGGTGACGGCGGCGCTGACCGCGTCCGGCTTCGCCTTGTCGGGCGTGCCGCCGTGGCTGTCGGCGTTGGCGCAGGTGATGCTGGGCGTCAGCCTGGGTGCGGCGTTCGGGCGGGAGACGATCCGCCCCCTCCGCCGCTTCCTGCCGCATGCGGTGATGCAGGTGGTGCAGCTGATGGTCGGCTGCGCGGTGGCCGGTGCGGCGCTCGCCTGGGCCTTCGGCGAGCCCTTCGGGGCGATGCTGCTTGGCACGGCGCCAGGCGGCGTCGCGGAGATGAGCCTGACCGGCAAGGTGCTGGGGATGGACGTTGCGCTGATCGTGACGCTGCACGTGACGCGCATCTTCCTGGTGACGGTGCTGACGCCGCCGGCCTTCCGCCTGCTCCATGCGCGGAAGACCCGCGAGTGAGCCCGACACGCGCACCACTTTAAACTTTACGATTTTAAACTTTTATTCCTTTATTCTCCCCATTCGACCGCATCTCGCCCCTTGGTTGGGAAAACATACTCCATCACCACGCCAATTGCGAGAACGATCGCCGGTTCGGCGCCAATTCCCCGCGGTCCAGGGGGCCGTTGCCCCCTGGCGGGGAGAGCCCGAGAGGGGCGGCGCCCCTCTCGGCCGCGCTACGCGAACAGATCCGCCGGGCTGTCCCGCCGCAGCGCCCGCCCGAGTTCCTCGCCCAGCCGTACCGCGTCCTTCGCCGGCCCTTCCTCGGTGCGCTTCAGCAGGAAGGTCCCGTCAGCGCGGGCGACGAGCCCCGTAAGCCGCAGCCGTCCGTCCTCCAGCAGCCGCGCATGCCCGCCGATCGGTGTGCGGCAGGACCCGTCCAGCGCGGCCAGCAGGGCGCGTTCGGCCGAGGAGACGGCGCGCGCCTCCGGGTCCTCGATGGCGGCGAGGAGTTCGTGCAGTTCGGTGTCATCCGCCCGCACGGTGACGCCGACGATGCCCTGGCCCGCGGCGGGGACCATCTCCTCGGGGTCGATGGCGACGCTGCCCGGTGGGTTCAGCCCCATGCGGCGCAGCCCGGCCAGCGCCAGCATGGTGGCCGCCGCCTCGCCTTCCGCCAGCTTGCGCAGGCGGGTCTGCACGTTGCCGCGGAACATCACGACCTGCAGGTCGGGCCGCCGGTGCAGCAGCTGCGACTGGCGGCGGACGGAGGATGTGCCGACCACCGCCCCGTGCGGCAGGGCCGCGAAGGGGTCGGCCGGGTCGCAGGGCGGCAGGGACGGGCCGGGCAGCAGGCAGTCCCGCGCATCCTCCCGCTTCAGGGTGCAGGCGAGCACGATGCCGGGCGGCATCTCGGTCTCGAGGTCCTTGAGCGAATGCACCGCGAAATCCACGCGGCCGTCGAGCAGGGCCTCGTGGATCTCCTTCGCGAACAGCCCCTTGCCGCCGATATCCGCCAGTTTCCGGTCCTGGATGCGGTCGCCGGAGGTGTTGATCGGATGTTCCTCGAAGGCCTTGGCGTCGCGCAGCACGGGGCAGAAGCGGGTGACGCGGCCGAGGAAGTCCCGCGTCTGCCACAGGGCGAGCGGAGAGGCGCGCGTGCCAACGCGCAGCGGCAGGGACCGGCGGTGCTTCGGCACGGCCGTGGGGTGGGCAAGGGCCATGCGCGCGTCTTAGAGCAGATCCCGATCAGGTGAAATCACCTGGTCGGGTGAAGATGCTCGCAAAAACAAAAGCCTAGAGTCGTTACCGTGAGCGAGGGCGAACGGAAACGGCTCCAGACGTTTTCCGCACTCGCGGAAACGGCACCGGCCCGGACATCCGCGCGCGGCCGGGCCGGGTGGGGGTGCGGGCCGGTGCCGAACGGCCTAAGAACCCCGCCCATGGGTGCGAAAGATGGAATTGTCCTGCGCGGTCCGGTGCTGGGGCTGGAGAGCAGCTGCGACGAGACGGCCGCCGCCGTGCTCGCCCCGGATGGCGCCATCCTGGCCGAGGCGGTGCTGAGCCAGGAGAAGGAGCACGCGGCCTTCGGCGGCGTGGTGCCGGAGATCGCGGCGCGCGCGCATCTCGCCGCCCTGCCGGGCCTGGCGGAGGCGGTGCTGCGCCGGGCGGGGCTGAGTTACGGCGACCTCGGCGCGGTGGCGGCGACCTCCGGCCCCGGGCTGATCGGCGGGCTGATCGTCGGTGCCTCCTTCGGCAAGGGCGTGGCGATCGCCCAGGGGCTGCCCTTCGTCGCGGTGAACCACCTGGAAGCGCATGCGCTGACGGCGCGGCTGCCCGGGCTCGTGGAAGCGGGCGCACCGGCCTTTCCCTACCTGCTGCTGCTGGTCTCGGGCGGGCATTGCCAATGCGTCGCGGTGGAGGGGCTGGGGCGGTATCGCCGGCTCGGTTCCACGCTGGACGACGCGGTGGGGGAGGCCTTCGACAAGGCGGCGAAGCTGATGGGCCTGCCCTGGCCGGGCGGGCCGCATCTGGAACGACTGGCGGCGCAGGGCGATGTGAAGGCGGTGCCGCTGCCGCGGCCGCTGCTGGGGCGGCCGGGGTGCGATTTCTCCTTCTCCGGCCTCAAGACCGCGGTGGCCCGCGCGCTGGCCCAGGGGGCGCGACGGGACGACGTGGCCGCATCCTTCCAGGCCTCGGTCGCCGCCGTGCTGGCCGACCGCGCGCGGCACGCCCTGGCCATGGTGCCGGATGCGACGGCCGTGGTGGTCGCCGGCGGCGTGGCGGCCAATGGCGCGGTGCGCGCCGCGCTGACTGGTGCGGCCGCGGCCGCCGGGGTGCCGATGCTCGCCCCGCCGCTGCGGCTGTGCACCGACAACGCCGTGATGGTGGCCTGGGCCGGGATTGAAAGGCTGCGCGCCGGGCTGACCGACCCGATGGACCACAGCCCGCGCCCGCGCTGGCCGCTGGCGGAATTGGCGGGCGCGGCATGAACTACCGCCACGCCTTCCATGCCGGGAACCACGCCGACTGCCTGAAGCACGCGCTGCTGCTGCTGCTGCTCGATGCCTTGAAGCGGAAGGAGGCGCCCTTCGCCGTGCTCGACACCCATGCCGGGCGCGGGATCTACGACCTGTCGGCCGATGAGGCCGCACGCACCGGGGAGGCGGCGCGCGGCGCGCTGCGGCTGCAGGGGATCACGGAAGGGCCGCTCACCCCCTTCGTCGCGGCGCTGGCGACGGAGGGCTTCCCCACGCGCTACCCCGGATCCCCGGCGCTGATCCGCGCCGCGCTGCGCCCGCAGGACCGGCTCGCCTGCTGCGAGTTGCACCCGGAAGACCACGCCGCGCTGCGCGCCCATTTCGCGCGCGACCGGCAAGTGGCCGTGCACCGGCGCGATGCCTATGAGGCGATCCGCGCCCTGACCCCCTTCCCCGAGCGGCGCGGCCTGGTGCTGCTGGACCCGCCCTTCGAGCAGGATGAGGAATTCGCGCGCCTCGCCGGCGCCATCGCCGAAGTGCAGCGCCGCTTCCGCGCCGCGATCATCGCCGCCTGGTATCCCGTGAAGCACCGCGCGCCCGTGCGCGACTTCCACGACACGCTGCGCGGTTCAGGCGCGCGGGACGTGATCGCCGCCGAGATGTGGCTGCGCGAGCCGACTGACCCACGCCGGCTGAACGGCAGCGGGCTGTTGGTGGCGAACGCGCCCTTTGGGTTCGAGGATGCGGCGCGGGACGTGCTGTCGGCCCTGCTGGCGGCGTTGGAAAGCGAGAGCGGAGCGGGGGTGGCGGTGACGCGGGTGGTGGCGGAATGAGGCCGGTGCAGGCCGGAGGGGCTTTGCCCCTCCGGACCTCCCCACCAAAGGGCAGTGCCCTTTGGAATGCCGGCACTTGGCGTTGGGCGCGACGCGGGTTGCCATCCTGGCGCGTGGCCGCTGTGCCCGATGCCCAGGATGATGGACCATCGTGGTGCAGGGCGCGCCCTGGCCACTCTCTCTGCCCGCGGCGCCGGGCACCAGGTGATCGTTTCCAAAGGCCTTTCGGCCTTTGGTGGGGAGAGGTCCGGAGAGGGGCAAAGCCCCTCTCCGCGCCGCCCGCGCCATGACGCCCCGCGTCGCCATCCTCGGCGCCGGCGCCTGGGGAACCGCGCTGGCCATCCAGGCCGCGCGTGCGGGTTGCGACGTGACGCTCTGGGCGCGTGACGCCGCGCGCGCCGCGGCCATCAACGCCGCGCGGGAGAACACGCGGTATCTGCCCGGCGTCGCGCTGGCCGACGCGATGGTCGTCACCGCCGATGCGGGCCAAGCGCTCGACGGTGCCGCGCTGGCGCTGCTCGTGGTCCCCGCGCAGGCGCTGGCGCGCGTGCTGGCGGACATGCCGGAGCGCGCGGTGCCGCTGCTCGCCTGCTGCAAGGGCGTCGAGGCCGCGACGCTGCGCCTGCCGCTCGAGATCATCACCGCATTGCGGCCGGGTGTGCCGGCGGGCGTGCTGTCGGGGCCGAATTTCGCGCATGAGGTGGCGCGTGGATTGCCCGCCGCCGCCGTGATCGCCGCCGCCGATCCGGCGCTGCGGGAGGCGGGGCTGGCGCTGCTCTCCTCCCCCGCCTTCCGGCTTTATGGCGGGGAGGATCCGATCGGTGCGGAGGTCGGGGGAGCGGCGAAGAACGTCATCGCCATCGCCGCCGGCGCGGTGATCGGCGCGGGGCTGGGTGAGAATGCGCGCGCCGCGCTCGTCACGCGCGGGCTGGCCGAATTGTCGCGGCTGGCGGTGGCGCTGGGCGGGCGGGCGGAAACGGCGGCGGGGTTGACCGGGCTCGGCGACCTGATGCTGACCTGCGCGGGGACGGGCAGCCGGAACATGTCGCTCGGCCTCGCGCTGGGGCGGGGCGAACGCCTCGCCGCAGTGCTGGCGGCGCGCGCGGGCGTGACCGAGGGCGTGGCGACGGCGCCGGCCATCGTGGCACGCGCGGCGGCGGCGGGCGTGGAACTGCCGATCTGCGAGGCGGTGGCCGACCTGGTGGCGGAACGCATCACGGTGCCGGAGGCGATGGCACGGCTGCTCTCGCGGCCGCTGCGCGCGGAATAGCGCGGCCGGTCAGGCCGTCCGCGTCAGTTCCGAATCGTGCAGGTTGCGCACGGCGGCGACGTAGCCGGACTGCGTCCCGGAGATCAGTGCCTCGTTCAACTGGCGCAGCAGCCGTTCCAGATCGTCGGTGCGGCAGAGTTCAAGCGTCCCCAGCCCGGCGCGATGCGTCGCGCGGTAGGAACCATCCTGCAGGCGATCGATTTCGATGGTGTTGGCGCCGCCCGCGACGGGGCGCAGCGTGATGATGACGTCGTCGGGCAAGCTGTTCGACGAATCTGCCATGGGCGACGTGTCCCTCCCGGGGAAAGCGGACACGGCGCCGCCGTTGTGGCGGCAACCGTTCAAGACATCGCCGGGCGGGCGCGTCATGCGGTCCCGGGCCGGCGAATCGATACGAAAACATACGGTCCGCCCCGGACCGGATGCCACCGACCAGCGGTAGCGCGGCTGCGCGCAACTCGCCTCAAGATGCGGGGCGATGCGCACCGGCTTCGTCGGCTGCCATGCGGAACCCCAGGGATTTCCTCGGCTTCCGCGGTCGGCGTCAACAACGCCGGGCCGCGTCAGGAATCGCTTACGTATCGTTGAGATACATCACGTCTACGAGACCGATGACAGTCGCGCAGGACGGGCGCGGCGCCCTGCCCGGGCAGGGAGTTCCCGCTTCCGGACCGGTGGCGGAGCCCCGGTCCATCTATTCCGCCGTCAGCGCCGCCCCAGCCGCCAGCGGCGCCAGCGGCAGCGCCAGCGATACGCCGGCACCGAGCAGCAGCAGGAAGGGCGCGGGCGACAGCCCGGCGGCGGCGGCCTCGATCGCCGCGGCGCCGAAGATCACCGCCGGGATCGCCAGCGGCAGCACGAGCAGAGGCAGCAGCACCGACCCGCGCCGCGCGCCGAGCGTCAGCGCCGCCCCCACCGTGCCGAGCAGCGACAGCAGCGCGGTGGCGAGCGCCAGCGCCGCCAGCGCCGCGCCCCAGGCCTCCACCGGCAGGTTCAGCAGCGCCGCGGCGACCGGCGTCGCGGCCAGCAGCGGCAGGCCGGTGGTGATCCAGTGACCGAGCGCCTTCCCCGCCGCGATCGCCCCGCGCGGCAGGCCCGACAGCAGCAACTGGTCGAGCGTCCCGTCCTCCGCATCCGCGCCGAACAGGCGGTCGAGCGGCAGCAGCGCGGCCAGCAGCGCGGCGGCGAACAGCGCGCCGGGGGCGAGGCGCGCCAGCGTCTCCGGCGCCGGGCCGACGCCGAAGGGGAACAATGCGGCGACGAGAACGAAAAACAGCACCGCCGCCAGCGTATCGGCCGGGTGCCGCAGGGCGAGCCGCAGCTCACGGCCCAGCAGGGCGGTGAAGGCCCTCACAGCCGCAGTTCCCGCGCATCGGGCAGGGGCAGCGGGATATGCGTCGCCGCGACCACGATGCCCCCTGCCGCGCGATGCGCCGCGAGCAACGGCGCGAGCCGTTCCACCGAGGCGGCATCGAGCCCTGTGGTCGGTTCATCCAGCAGCCACAGCGGTGCGGGCGCCAGCGCCAGCCGCGCGAGCGCCAGGCGCCGCTTCTGGCCCGAGGACAGCACCCGCGCCGGCAGGTCGGCCAGCCCGTCGAGGGCTACCACCGCGAGCGCCGGCGCCACCGCACCGCCCCACAGCGCCGCGAAGAAGGCGAGGTTCTCGGCCACCGTCAGCGCCGGCTTCAGCGCGTCCTGGTGCGACAGGTAGCGCAGCCGGGCGGCATGGGCGGCGGGGTCGGCAGCGACATCCTGCCCGGCCCAAGACACGGCTCCCTCGGCCGGGCGCAGCAGGCCGGCCAGCATCCGCAGCAGGGTGGATTTGCCCGCGCCGTTGGCGCCGGTCAGCAGCAGCGCCGCCCCGGCCGGCAGGGCCAGGGACAGGCCCGCGAAGACGACCCTTTCCCCCCGCAGGCAGGCGATGTCGCGCGCCTCAAGCACCGTCTCGCCCGGATCAGCCAATCCCGCCCCCAATCCATGGACCGCTGCCGGCCGCCATGCTTTAACCCGCCCGTTTGTGCAGCCGCGAATGGGCGGCTCGGATCTGAGGAAGGGCACCCCAACCATGCGGATGATCGGGCAGGACAGCCTGAAGACCCGCCGCACCCTCGCGGTGGACGGCAAGACCTATCACTACTTCAGCCTGCCCGAGGCGGCCAAGAGCATCGGCGACATCTCGCGCCTGCCCTACAGCCTCAAGGTGC
Organism: Roseomonas sp. SRI_022; assembly: GCF_057586215.1. Lineage (NCBI taxonomy): Bacteria > Pseudomonadati > Pseudomonadota > Alphaproteobacteria > Acetobacterales > Roseomonadaceae > Roseomonas > Roseomonas sp. SRI_022. The sequence goes on along the minus strand of NZ_JBYCZL010000050.1, from coordinate 9,720 downwards.
TGCTCGAGAACGTGCTGCGCTTCGAGGATGGCCGCTCCTACACCGTGGACGACGCGAAGAAGATCGCGGAATGGGTGAAGGAAGGCCGCTCGACCAAGGAAGTGCCCTTCCGCCCGGCCCGCATCCTGCTGCAGGACTTCACCGGCGTTCCCGCGGTGGTCGATCTCGCCGCGATGCGCGACGCGCTGCTCAAGCTCGGCGGCGATCCGCGCAAGGTGAACCCGCTGGTGCCGGTCGACCTCGTCATCGACCACTCGGTGATGGTGGACGTGTCGGGCACGCCGACCGCGCTGCAGCAGAACGTGGACATCGAGTTCGAGCGCAACGGCGAGCGCTATGAATTCCTCCGCTGGGGCCAGGAAGCCTTCAACAACTTCCGCGTCGTGCCGCCGGGCACTGGCATCTGCCACCAGGTGAACCTCGAATACCTGGCGCAGGTGGTGTGGACCTCGACCGACATCGGCGACACCTACGCCTTCCCGGATTCCTGCTACGGCACGGACAGCCACACGACGATGGTCAACGGCCTCGGCGTGCTGGGCTGGGGCGTCGGCGGCATCGAGGCCGAGGCGGCGATGCTCGGCCAGCCGATCGCCATGCTCATCCCCGACGTGATCGGCTTCAAGCTGACTGGTTCGGTGCGTGAGGGCATCACGGCGACCGACCTGGTGCTGACCGTCACGCAGATGCTCCGCAAGAAGGGCGTGGTCGGCAAGTTCGTCGAATTCTACGGCCCCGGCCTCGCGCACCTGCCGCTGGCGGACCGCGCGACGATCGGCAACATGGCCCCGGAATACGGCGCGACCTGCGGCTTCTTCCCGGTGGACGAGACGACGCTCGACTACCTGCGCCTGTCCGGCCGCGACGAGCACCGCATCAACCTGACGCGCGACTACCTGAAGGCGCAGGGGATGTTCCGCGAGGCGAACTCGCCGGACCCCGTCTTCACCGACACGCTGGAACTCGACCTGTCCACCGTCGAGCCGTCCATGGCCGGCCCGAAGCGTCCGCAGGACCGCGTGGCGCTCGGCAATGTCGGCGGCGCCTTCGGCAAGGACCTCGCGGCGGGCACCATGGGCGTGCCGGGCGACAAGGCCGAGCTGCGCGTGCCGGTGGCCGGTGCGGACTACGACCTCGGCCATGGGGACGTGGTGATCGCGGCGATCACGTCGTGCACCAACACCTCCAACCCCTATGTGCTCGTGGCCGCGGGCCTGGTCGCGAAGAAGGCGGTGGAGAAGGGGCTGACGGCGAAGCCGTGGGTGAAGACCTCGCTCGCGCCGGGATCGCAGGTGGTCACGGAATACCTCGATAAGTCGGGGCTGCAGACCTATCTCGACGCGCTGGGCTTCCAGACGGTCGGCTATGGCTGCACCACCTGCATCGGCAATTCCGGCCCGCTCGCCGACCCGATCGTGGATGCGGTCGAGGGCAACAAGCTGGTCGTGACCTCGGTGCTGTCGGGCAACCGCAACTTCGAAGGGCGCGTGCATGCCAATGTGCGCGCGAACTACCTCGCTTCCCCGCCGCTGGTGGTCGCCTACTCGCTCGCCGGCACGGTGAAGAAGGACCTGACGAAGGAGCCGATCGGCACGGGCAAGGACGGCCAGCCGGTGTTCCTCAAGGACATCTGGCCGACCCAGAAGGAAGTGGCGGACACGGTGCATGCCGTCGTCACCCGCGCCATGTTCCAGGAACGCTATGGCGACGTGTTCAAGGGCCCGGCGCAGTGGCAGGCCATCCGCGTCGATGCGGACAGCGACACCTATCGCTGGAATTCCGGTTCCACCTACGTGCAGAACCCTCCGTACTTCGAGGGCATGACGATGGAACCGGGCGCGGTCGGGTCCATCAAGGGCGCGCGCATCCTGGCGGAGCTGGGTGACTCGATCACGACCGACCACATCTCCCCGGCCGGTTCGATCAAGAAGGCGTCCCCGGCGGGCGAATACCTGCTGGAACACCAGGTGCGCCAGGCGGACTTCAACTCCTACGGCGCGCGCCGCGGCAACCACCAGGTCATGATGCGCGGCACCTTCGCCAACATCCGCATCAAGAACGAGATGGTGCCGGGCGTGGAAGGCGGCGTGTCGAAGCACTACCCGTCGGGCACGGTGGCGCCGATCTACGACGTCGCCATGATGTACAAGAAGGACGGCGTGCCGCTGGTCGTTCTCGGCGGCAAGGAATACGGCACCGGCTCCTCCCGCGACTGGGCGGCGAAGGGCACCTTCCTGCTGGGCGTAAAGGCGGTGATCGCCGAATCCTTCGAGCGCATCCACCGGTCCAACCTGGTCGGCATGGGCGTGCTGCCGCTGGTCTTCAAGGACGGCGAGAGCCGCCAGTCCCTGGGCCTGACCGGCGACGAGACGATCGACATCCTGGGCGTGGAGAACCTGTCCCCGCGCATGATGATGGACGTCGTCATCACCCGCGCCGACGGGTCGCAGGTGAAGACGCAGGTGCTGTGCCGCGTCGATACGGCCGATGAGGTCGAGTACTACAAGAACGGCGGCATCCTGCACTACGTGCTGCGCGGGATGGCGAAGGCGGCCTGACGCCGCCCGGCATCGCCGGAGAATGCCAGGGGGCGCGGTTCCGCAAGGGGCCGCGCCCTTTCTGGTGGAAGGGGCTGCGCCCGTCCTGCCGTCAGCCCGCTTCGACCTGCACGACGGACAGCCGCCGCAGCCGCCCGTCCTGGGTCGGCCAGTCGATGGACTGTCCCGCCTTCAGCCCGATCAGCCCGGCGCCGACCAGGGACAGCACGGAGACGCGCCCCTGCCCGATATCGGCTTCCGCCGGCAGCACGATCTGCACGCGGCGCGTCAGCCCGCTTGCCGCATCGGTGAAGACGACATGGGACCCGAGGGCGACGACATTGGCCGGCAGCCGCGCCGCCGGCACCAGCTCGGCGCGGTCGGCTTCTTCCAGCAACAGGCGGGCGGCTTCGGGGTTGCTGCGGGCGCCGCGTTCGGCAAGGCCGATCAGCATGTCGTGGTCGGCTTCGGACAGCGTGATGGATGGGCGCTGCCGCGTGGCGCGCCGGGTGGTGGTCGCAAGCATGGGAATTCCTTGTGGTGTCGGGATGGATCGCAAAGGGCGCTCCCCGGCGGCGGCGCGTCAGCGCGCATCGCCGGGGTCAGCTGCCCGCGATGAGGCACCCCGGTTGGGCCAGACGGCGACGGATTGTGGCGGTCAGCACCATGGATGGAAGATCGGGCCGCCGGTCGCCGCAATCAAGCCTGTTCTGATGGACGCCCGGCGCATCGACGGGCATCGCGTTCAGTCCGGGCCGATCCCTGCTTCCTTGATCAGACGCTGCCAGCGCGCCGAATCCTCGTTCAACAGGCGGTCCATCTCCTCCGGCGTCGAGGCCAGCGGCTCGATTCCGAGCCGCCCCAGCGCCTCGCGCACGGACGTTTCCTCGAGGGCCGCGCGCAGCGCCGCGGAGAGCCGCAGCACCACCAGGCGCGGCGTCCGCGCCGGCACCTGCAGGCCCTGCCAGTTCTGCATCTCCATGCCGGCGATGCCTGCCTCGGCGAAGGTCGGAACGCCGGGGGCGCCGGACCAGCGCGTCGCGGAGGCCACGGCGATCATGCGCAACCGACCCTCCTGCACATGCGCGAGCCAGGCGGGTGGCGAGTCCAGCGCCATGTCGAGCCGTCCGCCCAGAAGATCCATCACCACCGGTGGAATGCCGCGATAGCGAACGTCCCGCAGCTCGATCCCGGCGACGCGTTCGAGCATGCGCATGCCGAGGTAGCTGAGGTTTCCGGCACCGCTGCTGCCATAGGTCATGGCACCAGGCCGGGCACGGGCCGCCGCCAGCAGGGCGGCGAGGTCCGCCGGCCCGTCCGCGCGCACGAAGAGGCCCACGGGATTGCGTCCGATCAGGCCGACCGAGGCGAGGTCCTCGGGCCGCCAGGCCGGATTCGCGATCAGGTGCGGCAGGATCGCCCCGGGGCCGAGGCTGGTGAAGAGCAGCGTATGGCCGTCGGGCTCCGCCCGCGCGGCGTATTCCGCGCCAACTGCGCCGCCTGCGCCGGAGCGGTTCTCGACGACCACCGGCTGGCCGAGCGCGGCCGAGAGCCGCGGTGCCAGCACGCGCGCGACCGCGTCGAGCGTGCCGCCACCCGGCGGGAAGCCGACGACGGCACGCAGCGGCCGCTGCGGCCAGGGCGCCTGGGCCCGCGCGAAGCCGGGCGCGGCAACCGCGCCGAGGCCTGCGGCCATGACACGACGGCGGCGCAGATAGTGGATTGCATTGCGGGGGCGCGGCACGACGGGCCGCGGCATCAGCACAACCATGGCGGTGGCTCCTGGGAACAGGGTCTTCCGGGCTGTGCTTCGCGCATGTTGTTCGTTGGGCTTACGAAGCGAGTCCAACTATGCGCGAGGCCGCCTGCCGCTGTCCACAGCGATGCAAACCTCGCGCACAGGTGTCGATCGTACTGCCGGGGCGGCGCGGCTGTTGCGTGTCAGCCGCGTGCCCTTTGTTCAGGCGAAGAAGACGTCGAGGATCAGCGTGGGGCCGGTCGCCATGCTGTAGGCGACATCGGCGAAGTCCACCGCGATGCTGTCCGCCGTGACGGAGATGTCGTCCGCAACCAGTCCGTGCGCGTCGGTGAGGGTACTTGCGTCGTTGATCGACACGCCGGTGATCTCGCCCAGCGTGCCGAGCTGGTCCACGATCCGGATCCCGTTGAACGACCCGCCGCTGAAGAATGTCTGGCCGGGCGCGAAGGTGAAGATCAGCTGGTTGTCGGTGATGTTCAGGCTGCCCAGGGTGAACTCACTCGGGGTCGCGGACTGCAGGTCCGGCACCTCGACCGCCGCCGACACCGTGACATCGGTGCCGTAGAAGAACGGGCCCGCGGGGTATTCGTAGCTGTAGGCCAGCGTCTGGCCGAGGAACCCATCCACCGGCGGCTCGGTGCCATCCGTCACGCCATTGACGGTCACCCGCACGATCGCGGTGCTCGTCCCGCCATGCCCGTCGCTGATCGTGTAGGCGAAGCTGTCGGCCGCGCTCTGACCGTTGTTCAGCGCCCCGAGCACGGCGGAGCCTGTCGGGTCGTAGGAGATCGTCCCGTCCGCATTCAGCGTCAGCGCCGCGCCGCTCGCGCTCGTCGCCGGGACGAACGACACCGTCACTGCATCCCCGTCGGCGTCGCCGTCGTTGCCGAGCACATTGATGATGATCGCCGCATCCTCGGTGGTCGTGGCGGTATCGCCGAAGGCCTCCGGCGGGGTGTTGCCCTCCGGCACCTCCGAAGCGGTCCCGACCAGCTTCAACCCGCCCGACCGCGATCCGCCCTCGCCCCCGACGCTGGTCATCCGCACGCCGAACTCCTGCGCCGCGATGAGGCTCAGCGACAGGTCGGCGGTGGCGTGGGAGAGGACGAAGCTCACGCTATGGATGTCGTCGCGACCCGTGCCCGAGGTTCCGATCTCGACGCCGACATCGAATGGGCTGGCCGCACCCTGCATGTTGGCGCCCTGGCCGAGGTCGATGACGCTGTCCTCCTTGGCGCGGAACTCGGTCACGCCGGTTCCGCCCTGGCTCAGCGTCAGGCCGCCCAGCAGGCTTTCATCGGCCACCTGGAAGAAGAAGCCGCGCAGGTCGGCGGTCAGCCCGCCCTCACCCAGGACCGAGACGGTGAAGCGGAGATCGCCGTCGACCTCCTCGACATGGACCTCGATCCCGGGGCCACCGGCGATCGTGAAGGTCATTTCCGCCATTGGGATCTCCTATCCGCCTGGGAGCATCGCGCCTTCTGCGCGAAGAACACAGGTTTGTTACTCGCCCGAAAGTTGTCAAGTGATGGTTCGGCTGCCCGATTCGCTGAAATGTGGCGACAAGATTTCGCGAATCGCGGGGATAATGCGCGCCCTGCGCGCGGCGTGACAGGCACTCTCGCCCTTGGCGCGATCAGCCCGGTTCAGGCAGGGCGCAGCCGCAGCATGGCGGCCGCGGCGCACATCCCGGCCATGCCCCAGAAGACCGAGGGCCCGAAGGCCGCATAGCCCTGCCCGGCCAGCAGGGTCGCGACCATCATCACCGCCCCGATCCCGGCCGCGAGCAGCGTCTGCGCCGTGCCCGCCACCGCCGGCGGGATGGTCTGCTGCATCACCCGCATGGTGGCGAGATGCATTGCCCCGAAGGTCGCCGCGTGCAGCGCCTGGGCCAACACCAACGCCGGCAGCGCGACCGACTCGGCCGTGATGCCCCAGCGCAGCACCCCCGCCGCAGCCGCGACCAAGGCCAGGCCGCGCGACCCCAGCCGGTCGGCCAGCGGCCGGCCCCAGGCGAACAACGCCACCTCCGCGACGACCGACCAGGACCACAGCAGCCCGATCGCCATGCCCGGCACGCCCGCCTGTTCCCAATGGATCGACCCGAAGGCGTAGTAGGCCGCGTGGCTGCCCTGAATCAGCCCGGCCACCAGGAGGATTCGCCAGAATCCCGGCAGGGTGGCGACCGCGCGGAAGGTGCCGCCGCCGCGCCGCGCCGGCACGGCTGCCGTCGGCACCGCGAGCGCGGCCAGCCCCGCCGTCGCCAGGGCGCCGGCCAACAGCCAGGCAATACTGCCCGCTCCCGCGCGATCCGCCAGCCACCCGCCCAGGCCCGCCGTGACGATGAAGGCGACCGATCCCAGCGCGCGCACGCGCCCGTAATCCCAGCCTTCCTCCCGCGCCGCGCGCAGCGCCATGGCGTCGCCAAGCGGCACCACCGCGGCGAATCCCATCGCCATCAGCAGGTTCGCCGCGAGCAGGCCCGGCAGCCCCTGAGCCAACCCGTAGAGGCAGGCCGCCAGCGCCGCCAGCGCGGCACCACCCGCCATCACCACGCGCGGCCGTCCCAGCGCGTCGGCGAGGCGCCCGCCGACCGGCCCCGCCACCAGCCGCATCGCCGCGCCGGTCGCGAGCACGCCGCCGACCTCGCCTGCCGACAGCCCCGCCGCTGCCATCAAGGGCGGAATGAAGGGCATCATCACGCCCACCGCGCCGAATTGCGCGATGAACAGGATGGCGAAACGCGGGGCGGAAGATGTCACGCGGCAGCCATGCCGAAACGCTCCGCCATGGACAAGTGCGGCGCCCCATGCGACGGAAGCCCGCCCCCTCTTTCGGAACGTCTGCGCGCTATGTTCGAACCCCGGGTTCGCGCCGTCCTCGGCCCCACCAATACCGGCAAGACGCATCTCGCGATCGAGCGGCTGCTTGCCCATTCATCCGGCATCATCGGCTTCCCGCTGCGCCTGCTGGCGCGCGAGAACTACGACCGCATGGTCGCGCAGAAGGGCGAACGCCACGTCGCGCTCATAACGGGTGAGGAGAAGATCGTCCCGCCCGAGGCGAAATGGTTCGCCTGCACGGTGGAGGCGATGCCGCTCGACCGCCCTGTCGAATTCCTCGCGGTGGACGAGATCCAGCTCTGCGCCGACCCTGATCGCGGGCATGTCTTCACCGACCGGCTGCTGCATGCGCGCGGCATGGTCGAGACGATGTTCCTCGGCGCCGAGACGATCGCGCCGCTGCTGCGTCGGCTGGTGCCGCGCGCCGAGATCGAGACGCGCCCGCGCCTGTCCCAGCTGACCTATGCCGGCCCGGCGAAGCTGACGCGCCTGCCGGCGCGCTCGGCCATCGTCGCGTTCTCGGCGCAGGAGGTCTACGCCATCGCCGAGGCCGTGCGCCGCCGGCGTGGCGGCTGCGCGGTGGTGATGGGCCGTCTGTCGCCGCGCACGCGCAACGCGCAGGTCGCGCTGTACCAGAACCGCGAAGTCGATTTCCTGGTCGCGACGGATGCGATCGGCATGGGCCTGAACATGGATGTGGATCATGTCGCCTTCGCCGCGCTGTCGAAATTCGACGGATCCCAGCCGCGCCCCCTGACCGCGCAGGAAGTCGCGCAGATCGCCGGGCGCGCCGGGCGCGGCATGAAGGACGGCACCTTCGGCACCACCGCCGAATGCCCCACCATGCCCGATGAGATCGTCACCGCAGTCGAAACCCACGCCTTCGAGCCGATCGCCCAGATCGCCTGGCGCAATTCGGATCTCGACTTCACCTCGATCGACGCGCTGCTCGGCAGTCTCGCGGCCTCGCCGCCCCAGCCGGGGCTGACCAAGGGGCATGACGCGGTCGATCACATCACGCTCGAAGCACTGTCGCGCGACCAGGATGTGCGCGGCCTCGCCGACACCATGTCGCGCGTGCGGCTGCTGTGGGAAGCGTGCCAGGTGCCGGATTTCCGCAAGCTGGCGGATGACAGCCACACCGCGCTCTGCGCCAAGCTGTTCACGCATCTTGCCCGGGACGGGAAGCTGCCGCGCGACTGGGTGGCGTCCTCCCTCGCCGTGCTGGAACGCGCCGATGGCGACCTCGACACGCTGATGGCGCGGATCACCGCCATCCGTGTGTGGGCCTACATCGCCGCGCGCAACGACTGGATCGACGACGCGCCGTCCCTGCAGGCCGATGCCCGCCGGGCCGAGGACATGGTCTCCGACGCGCTGCATGAAACGCTGACGGCGCGCTTCGTCGATCGCCGCGCCGCCCACCTGATCCGCAAGATGGATGACAGCGAGGAGGAACTGCTCTCCGCCGTCACCCGTCGTGGCGAGGTGGTGGTGGAAGGCCATCCGGTCGGCACGGTGAAGGGTTTCTCCTTCGAACCCGATTCCGCAACGGTCGAGGAGGAGGAGCGCCGCGTCGTGCTGCGCGCCGCCCGCCGTGCGCTGGCCGCCGAGATCCCCCGCCGCGTCGCCATGCTGGAAGCGGCCAAGGACGATGCCTTCGCGCTGACGCCCGGCCACAAGGTCACCTGGGCCTATTCCCACGCGCCGAACATGCCGGCCGGCCTTGGCGACATCGCCGAGATCGCGAAGCTCAAGCCCGGGCCGGAACCCTCCAAGCCGCAGGTCGAGGTGCTGCCGTCCGAATTCCTCGACGGCGCGCAGCGCGAGCGCATCCGCGAACGCCTGGCGACCTGGCTTGAGGCGCTGATCAAGCGGGAGCTCGGTGCCGTCTTCGCCGCCGAGGGCAAGGCCGCCGAGGACAACACCCTGCGCGGCCCGGCCTTCCGGCTGCGCGAGGAACTCGGCCTCGCCATGGGTCGCACGGATCCGGAGATCCGCCCCGACCTTCGGCAGAAGCTGAAGACCATCGGCATCCGCGCCGGGCGTTACGCCCTGTTCGTGCCGGAGGCGATGAAGCCGAAGGCGATGGCGCTGCGCGCGCAGCTCTGGTCGCTGCTGCGCGGGATCGAGGCGCCGAAGCTGCCGGGCGGCGGCCTGATAGCGATTCCCGCGCGGGAGGACTGGCCCCGCGGCTTCGCCGAGACGATGGGCTGGCTGCCGGCCGGCCCGGTGCTGTTGCGCCTGGACGTCGCGGAACGCATCGCGGGCGAGATCGGCCACCTGACACGCCGCGCCCCGGCGCTGCTGCCGGGCGACCTCGCGAGCCGGCTGGGGATCAAGGGCGACATGCTCGGCCCCGTGCTGGACGCCATGGGCTTCCGCCTGATGCCGGCCGAGGTGCTCGAGGAGACCGCCTTCGGCCCGCCCGCCCCGGCGCGCATCGCCCATGCCCGGCCGCCGCGGCAGGAGCACCACCATCGCGGCCCGCGTCGCGATGACCAGCAGCAGCAGCGCGGCCCGAAGCGCGACGACCAGCGTGGCCCCCGGCGGGACGACCGCCGCGGCCCGCGCCCGGACG
>NZ_JBYCZL010000049.1:0-25919 GCF_057586215.1 Roseomonas sp. SRI_022 | reverse complement strand
CGGACGGGGCGGGCAGCTCGCGACCGGCCTCGCGGCGGCACTGCCCGGCAAGGGCTTCGAGGCCATCCTCCTCGGCCGCCCCGATCTCGATTTCGACGCGCCGGCCTCCATCGCCGCCGCCTTCGCCACGGCGCGGCCGGATGCGGTGGTGAACTGCGCCGCCTGGACCGCCGTCGATGCCGCGGAGGACGACGAGGCCGGCGCCTTCCGCGCCAATGCGATCGGCCCGGCGCTGATCGCCGCGCATTGCGCCGCTGCCGGCATCCCACTGGTCCAGGTCTCGACGGATTACGTCTTCGACGGGCGCAAGGGCGCGCCCTATGTCGAGGCGGATGCACCCAATCCACTCGGCGCCTATGGCCGGACCAAGCTGGCCGGGGAATGGGCGGCGCTGGCCGGAAACCCACGCACGCTGGTGATGCGGACATCCTGGGTCTTCGCGGCGACGGGCAACAATTTCCTGCGCACCATGCTGCGCCTCGCGGCGGATCGGCCGGAACTGCGCGTCGTCGCCGACCAGCAGGGCAGCCCGACCGCGGCACCCGACCTCGCCGATGCCATCGCCGCCGTTCTGGCGCGTATTCGCAATGAGGGCTGGCAGGACTCCCATCGCGGCGTGTTTCATGCGACTGGGGACGGCTTCACCACGTGGCATGGCTTCGCCGAGGCGATCTTCGCAGCGGGCGGGCCGCGTCCGGCGGTGCGGGCCATCGCTACCGCGGATTACCCGACCCGTGCCGTCCGGCCGGCGGATGGGCGGCTGGATTGCGGGCGGCTGGCCGCGACCTTCGGTGTGCGACTGCCACCCTGGCAGGAGGGGCTGATGCGCGTGCTGCGTGCTCTGGGGCCGAGATGACGCGAACCGCCTTGCCTGGCGCGGCCGTGAGGCCGGATCGGAATTGCCCGGCGGGCACGGCGCGGAGATGGCGCGGCGTGCCAAGCGTCCTTCGAGGCGCCCTTCTTGTCCTGGCGCTCGCCATGCCTGCCGCCACCGCCCAAGCCACGGCATGCCCCGGCCCAGGCCATCCGGCGATCGTCTCCGCCCCCCTCGCCGATGCCCTGCGGCGCCCGAATGGCCTGCGCATCGTCGCGCTCGGCTCCTCCTCCACCGCCGGGTCGGGGGCGACGGATGCGGCGCATGCCTATCCTGCGGTCCTCGAAGCGCGGCTGCGCGCTGCCCTTGGCCCAAGCGTCACGGTGCTGAACCGTGGCGTCGGCGGGGAAGACGCCGACACCATGACGAACCGCATCGGGCGCGACGTGATCGCCGAGCGGCCGGACCTCGTCATCTGGCAAGTCGGCGCCAATGCCGCGATGCGCCGCATGGCGCCGGAGGCCTTCGCGCGCTTCGTCCGCGAGGGGGTCGGCATGCTGCGCCGGGCCGGCATCGGCGTCGTGCTGATGGACAACCAGCGCGCCCCGCGCATCGACGCCAATCCCGGCAACCGCCGCTTCGACGCGATCCTGGCCGAGATCGCCGCCACCACGCCGGGGGTGTCGCTGTTCTCCCGCGGGGCGATGATGGATGGCTGGACGGCCGCCGGCGTCCCGCCATCGGCCTTGCTGATCGCCGACGGGCTCCACCACAACGACCGTGGCTATGCCTGCCTTGCCGAGACACTCGCCGATGCGCTCCTGGCCGGCACGCCGATCCGCCCCGCCCGAGGCCCGTGAACGGCTGCCGCACTGCCTGACCGTGGTGCCAGGTTTGCCTGCGCAGCGCCGACAAGTCCTGCTGCACTGCACACCATGCATAACGCAGTTGCGCCCTGGCAACGTTGGCTTTCGGGCGCCCCACGCGGTATGACAACGCCGTTACGCATTCGAGATCACGAATTTGCGATCCGGGCGTCAACGGGAGTTTACGATGCTTGAAGGCCTGACGGCCAATGCGCCTGCGGCCTTGCCGCTGCATGCGGTGCGGCCCGAGGGGCTGCCGGGCCTGCTGGACGCGATGCCGCCCGCGGGCGCGGCATTCCTGCGCGCAACCGGTTTCACCGCCGCATCCGGCGAGCACGCGCTGCTGCCCGGCCCCGATGGGCTGGCGGGCGCCGTCATTGGCCTTGGCGCCGAAACCAGCCCCTGGGCCTATGGTGGCCTGCCGCGCGCCCTGCCCTCGGGCAGCGCATGGCGCCTTGCGCCGGGGCAAGGCGATGCGTCGCTCGCCGCCCTGGGTTGGGCGCTCGGCGCCTATCGCCCGCGCCGCCACAAGACCGGCGGGTCCGCGCCCGCGCTGCTGGAAGCGGGCGAAGGGACCAGGCAGGCCGTGATGATGGCCGAAGCCATCTGCGCCGCCCGCGACCTGATCAACGCGCCCGCGGCCGATCTCGGCCCGGCGGAACTGGCCGAGGCCGCCGCCGCGCTGGCTGGCCGCCACGGCGCCGCCTGCGAGGTGATCACCGGCCAGGCCCTGGCCCAGGAATTCCCGGCGGTCGCCGCGGTCGGCGCGGGCAGCCCCCGTGCACCGCGCGTGGCCGTGCTGCGCTGGACCGGCGCGGCGGACGGGCCGCTGATCGCCCTGTGCGGCAAGGGCGTCTGTTTCGACACCGGCGGGTTGGACCTCAAGCCCTCGGCCAGCATGCTGCGCATGAAGAAGGACATGGGCGGCGCCGCGGTCGTTCTTGCCGTTGCCGAAATGGTGATGCGCAGCGCCCTGCCGGTCCGCCTCTTGGTGCTGGTCGGGGCGGTGGAAAACGCCATCTCAGCAACTGCCATGCGACCGATGGATGTGCTTCGCACACGCAAGGGCCTGAAGGTCGAGATCCGCAACACGGACGCGGAAGGTCGCCTGGTGCTGTGCGACCTGCTCACCTTCGCCGCGGAACAGTCGCCAGCGGCGATCATCGACTGCGCCACCCTGACGGGCGCCGCGCGGGCGGCCCTGGGGCCGGACCTGCCGGCCTTGTTCTGCAACGACGATGCGCTGGCCGCCCGGCTGCTTTCTGCCGGCGCCGCCGTGCAGGACCCGATGTGGCGCCTGCCGCTGCATGATGGCTACGACCCCTGGCTCGACAGCCCCTTCGCGGATCTGTCCAACGTGGCCCAGAAGCCCATGGCCGGGGCGGTCGTCGCGGCACTGTTTTTGCGCCGCTTCGTGCCCCCCGGAATGAAATGGGCCCATCTTGATCTATATGCGTGGAATGATATGCAGCGCGCCGGCCGACCCGAGGGCGGCGAAGCGCAATGCGCACGCGCCCTACACGCCATGATTGCGGACATGGCACAAGACTACCACCCTGCGTCGAGTCCTTGAGATACTCGGCGCTTTCCCTCGCCACAAAAGGCACCAGACGGGCGGCGATGCCGCCCCAAACACAGTAAGGAAGAACCTATGACCCTCCCTGGGAACCCCGATCAGCACATCGGCATTCTGCGCGAGACGATCGTCGCGCTGGTCCGCAGCGACGGACCGGACCTGTCGGCCCGCCAGCTCGCCGTGCTGTTGACTGTCTATCTGGGCGAAGGCCCGCATACCGTGCGTGGCCTCGCCTCGGACCTCAACGTCTCGAAGCCGGCGATCACCCGCGCGCTCGACCGGCTTGGCGAGCTTGACCTCGCCCGCCGCAAGGTGGACCCGGCCGACCGCCGCAGCGTCCTCGTGCAGCGCACGCCGAAGGGCACGACCTTCCTGCAGGACCTCCGCGGCGTGATGACCGAAGCGGCCAAGGGCACGGCGGAAGCCAAGCTGCTGGCGGCGCCGGAACAGCCGGCCCTGCGCGCGGTCTGATCCCGGGCAGCCGCTTGGCTGTCCCCCGGATCGGAGCCCCTGCTCCACGCGCGGTCGCCCCATCGGCACCGCGCGGCATCCTCCGCGCATCGGATTCCCCCTTTGCGCGGAGGTTGCGTGCGATACCGCCAGCCTCCCGGCCCGGCCGGCATCCGCACCGTTGCCTCACGCCCGGCCGCACGCCGGCCCTGTCGTCCTGCCTACCGCAGCAGCACCGGCAGCAACGCATCCAGCCTGACGATGCCTTCCGCCGTCGCGCGAAGCCGGCCTTCCGCCGTCCAGGCCAGGTAATCCTCATCCAGCAGCGCCGCGAGCATCGCGGGATCGACCGCCTGTTCGAAGGGCAGGCCGGACCGCGCCGCGATGCGCGCGGGATCGACCCCCTCGGCGAGGCGCAGGCCCATCAGCAGCGCTTCCCGTGCACGGTCCCGGGGGGTCAGCGCCTCCTCCTCCACCGCCGCATGGCCGTCGCGCTCGACGCGAGCGGCCCATTCCTCGGGTGCGCGGTGGCGGCGCGTCGCGATCATCCGGCCATCCTGCAGCACGCGCTGATGCGCCCCGGCGCCAATGCCGAGGTAGTCGCCATAGCGCCAATAGGCGAGGTTGTGCCGGCTCTCGGCCCCCGGCTTCGCGTAGTTGCTGACTTCATACGGCAACAGGCCGAAGCGGGCGGCTTCCTCGGCGGTAGCGAAATACAGCCGCGCGGCGGCGTCGCCCTCCGGCAGGGCGAAGGCCCCGCGCGCATGCAGGGTTGCGAACTGCGTGCCCGGTTCGATGGTCAGCTGGTACAGGGACAGATGATCGGCGGCGAGCGCGAGGGCGCGGCGCAGCTCGGCGCGCCAGGACGCTTCCTCCTGGCCTGGGCGGGCATAGATCAGGTCGAAGGACAGCCGCGGGAAGATGGTCCGTGCGGCCTCCAGGGCCGCAATAGCCTGCGCGGTATCGTGGCGGCGGCCAAGGAAGCGCAGCGCCTCCTCCTCCAGCGACTGCACGCCGAGGCTCGCGCGGTTCACCCCCGCCGCGCGGAATGCGGCGAGGCGGCCGATTTCGACGCTGGTGGGGTTGGCCTCCAGCGTGATCTCGACGTCCGGGGCGGCGTCGAACAGTGCGCGCGCATCCTCGATCAGCGCGGCTACGGTCTCCGGCGCCATCAGCGACGGCGTGCCGCCACCGAAGAAGATGCTGGTCAGGGGCCGGCGGCCGACCCGCGCGGCCTCATGCGCCAGTTCGCGGCGCAGGGCGTCGCGGAAGCGGGTGTCGTCCACCCGGTCGCGCACATGCGAGTTGAAGTCGCAATAGGGGCACTTGGCGGCACAGAACGGCCAGTGGATGTATAGGGCGAGGGGTTCGGTCACGCGGGGGATATGGCGTGGCGGGGGCCGCCTGTCGAACCGGGGAATTTCGATGCCTCATGTCACCGCCCTGTATGCGGGCCTGCTGATCGGCCTGTTCATCCTGCTGACGCTGCGCGTCTTCGCAGTGCGTCAGCCGAGCGGGGTCATGCTCGGCACCGACGGCAACCGGGCGCTCGAACGCGCCGTGCGGGTGCACGCGAATTTCGCGGAGTATGTGCCCCTGTTCGTCGTAACCCTTGCGGTCGCCGAGCTCTGCGGGGCGGCAGCCTGGCCGCTGCATGGGCTGGGTGCGGCGATGCTGGCCGGGCGCGTGCTGCATGCGGCCGGCATGTCACGCGACCCCGACATCGTCCCGCTGCGCGCAGCGGGCATCGCGCTGACGCTGATCGCGCTCGGCGGGGCGGGCGTTCTGGCCTTCGGGGCCGGGGCCGGATTGTGGTAGCGGGGCGGGCATGAGCGCTTCCTCCTCCGTCGAACGCGTGCGCGCCGCCCTGCTGGCGGCCAGCCACCCCGACACCATCGCAGCCTTCCCCGATGGCACCCGCAGCGCCGCCGAGGCCGCCGCCGCGGTCGGATGCGACGTGGCGCAGATCGCCAAATCCATCGTCTTCCGCGCCGGGCCACGGGCGGTGCTGGTCATCGCCTCCGGCGCCAACCGGGTGGACATGGCCAAGGTCGCCACGGCGATCGGCCAGCCGGTCAAGCGCGCCGAAGGGGTCTGGGTGCGCGACACCACGGGCTTCGCGATCGGTGGCGTCTCGCCGGTCGGACATCTCGCGCCACCGATCCTGCTGCTCGACGCGGACCTGATGGCACTCGACCCGGTCTGGGCGGCGGCGGGTTCGCCCCAGCATGTGTTCCGCACCTCCCCCGCCGACCTGCTGCGCATGACCGGGGCACAGGTGGCCGATATCCGGGAGTAGCGCCGTCGCATCAGGCCGGCCCCTCGCCGGATGCCCGCGGGCGTGCCTAGTCTCGGCCACGACCCACAAGGAGGACCGAATGCCCCTCACCGTCCAGCAGATGCTCGCCGCCGCCGAGGCCGCCGTGCCCAGGATCTCCGCCGAGGAGGCCAAGGGCCTGGTCGGCCGCCCGGACGTGCTGTTCCTCGATGTGCGGGAACCGGCCGAGGTGGCCGCCTCCGGCAAGGTGCCCGGCGCCGTCGCGGTCCCGCGCGGCCTGGTGGAGTTCCGCGCCGACACCACCGCGGCCTCTCATGACAAGGCCTTCGACCCGGCGAAGACGATCGTCGCCTATTGCGCCTCGGGCGGGCGGTCCGCCCTGGTGCTGAAGACGCTGAAGGAGATGGGCTACGAGAAGGTCCGCAACCTCGGCGGCTTCAAGAACTGGCTCGAGGCCGGAGGCGAGGTCGAGAAATAGGCCGCCGTTTCAGGCCGCGGAGGCCTTCTTCCGCTCGCTTTCCGTCTTCAACTGCCCGCAGGCCGCAAGGATGTCCCGTCCGCGCGGCCGGCGGATCGGGCTGGCATAGCCCGCATCGTTGAGGATCGCGGCGAAGCGCTGGATCGCCTCGGAGGTCGAGGTCTTGTAGGCGCTGCCCGGCCAGGGGTTGAACGGGATCAGGTTCACCTTGGCCGGCAGGCCGCGCAGCAGGCGCACCAGCTCGCGCGCCTCGGCCTCACTGTCGTTCACGCCGCGCAGCATGACGTATTCGAAGGTGATGCGCCGCGCGTTGGACGCGCCGGGATAGCGGCGGCAGGCGGCAAGCAGTTCCTCGATCGGGTATTTGCGGTTCAGCGGCACGATCTCGTCGCGCAATTCGTTCGTCACGGCATGCAGCGACACCGCCAGGCCGACCCCGAGTTCCGCCCCGCAGCGATCCATCATCGGCACGACGCCGGAGGTGGACAGCGTGATGCGGCGGCGCGAGAGCCCGATGCCCTCATGGTCCATGACGATCTTCAGCGCCTTGGCGACGTTCTCGTAATTGTAGAGCGGCTCGCCCATGCCCATGACGACGATGTTGGACAGGTGCCGTGCCGTGCCGTCCTTCGGCGACGGCCATTCGCCGTAGGAATCGCGCGCCGCCATGAACTGGCCGACGATCTCCGCCGCGCCCAGGTTGCGCACCAGCTTCTGCGTACCGGTGTGGCAGAACTTGCAGGACAGGGTGCAACCGACCTGGGTGGAGATGCAGACAGCACCGCGATCCTCATCCGCCGAGGGGATGTAGACCGTCTCGACGCGCTGTTCGTCGCGGAAGGCGAAGACCCATTTGCGGGTGGAATCGGCGCTGTCCTGCTGGGTCGCGACACCCGGCCGCCCGACCACGAAGCGTTCCGCGAGCCGCGCCTGCATCGGCTTCGCGATCGTCGTCATCCTGGCGAAGTCGGTCTCGCCCTGGTGATAGATCCAGTGCCAGAGCTGCTTGGCGCGGAAGGGCTTCTCACCGATCGCGGCCATTTCGGCGGTCAGTTCGTCACGCGACAGCCCGACCAGGTCGCGCCGCCCGTCGGGCAACATGGCCGGCGGCGGGGCGAAGATCGCTGCCTTCGCGAGGATCCGTGCGCGCTCCGCGTCCTCCAGCCCGTCGGTGGGGAGGATGACGTTCATCGCCGTGGCGCCGGGCATTCCTGGCTGATGGCATCGTAGGCAGCCGAGAAGCCGGACAGGGTGAAGGTGTCGGTGGCATTGCCGCGGCCGCCGGCGCGCGGTCCGCGCGCCACCGCCTGCGACCCGCCGCGGAAGGCGGCGACCGCCGCGCGGCCGTCCCGCGCGAAGGCCGAATTGCCGCCGGTGTAGAAGGGCAGTGCCGTCTGCCCGACCGTGACCGTCACCGCCGCATTGCGCGGATAGGCATATCCCGCCGAAAGCGCCACCTGGTCGCGCCCGCTGGCGCGGTGCGTCACCGTCAGGATCACGCCCTCACGCGACGGGTCGGTCCGCGACGCCCGGGTGAAGGCGTAGCAGACCTTCTGCCCGCCCTCGCTGTGCACGGCGGCGGTCCAGGACTGGAAATCGCCCAGCCGGCGGGGGCCCTGCGGCGTGCTGGCGGCACCGCGCTGCTGCGCCAGGGCGGGCACGACGGCCAGGGCCACGAGGGCCGGAACAAGGAGAAGCGTTCGCATGGCCCCTAGATACGAAGCTGCGCCCCCCGGGGCAACCGCGCGCCGTCTGGCCGCGCGCCGCGTCCCGGCGTAACAGGCGGGCCATGAGCGACGCTGCCGATGCCGCCCTGGCCGCCCAGTACGAAGCCTATCCCTACCCGCAGCGCGATCCGCGCGATGAGGCGAAGCGCCTGATCGTCGGCAGCCCGAGCCATTTGCGGGAGGTCGATCACTGGATCTTCGGCGCCCGGCGCCCGGCTTCCCGGCCATTGAACGCGCTGATGGCCGGCGGCGGGTCGGGCGACGCGACGCTGATGCTCGCCCAGCAGATGGCCACCGCCGGGCGACCGGGAACCGTGACCTGGCTCGACCGGTCTGCCGGCGCGCGGAAGGTCGCGGGGGCGCGCGTCGCGGCGCGATCTCTCGAAAACGTGAGATTCGAGGAGGGCTCGATCCTCGAACTGCCGGCCAGCGGCCTCGGTCCCTTCGACTACGTCGATTGCTGCGGCGTGCTGCATCACCTGCCGGACCCGCTCGCGGGGCTGAAGGCACTGGTGTCGGTGCTCGCCCCCGGCGGCGGGGTGGGGTTGATGGTCTATGCGCCGCATGGCCGCACCGGCGTCTACATGGTGCAGGAAGCGCTGCGGCTGATCGCACCGCCCGACCAGCCGCCGCGCGAGCGCGTCGAAACCGCCAAGCGCCTGTGGCGCCAATTGCCCGAGACCAACTGGCTGCGCCGCAACCCCTGGATCACCGACCATGTGAAGGGCGGTGATGCGGGGCTCTACGACCTGCTGCTGAACCCGCGCGACGTGGCCTTCACCGTGCCGCAGCTCGCCGCGCTGGTCGCGGCGGCGGGGCTCGAGATCCGCTGCCTGGTCGAACCCTTCCGCTACGATCCCGACAGTTTCCTGACCGACCCAAGGCTGCGCGAACGCACCGCGGGGCTGGACCCGGTGCAGCGCGCCGCCTTGGCCGAGGCGGCGTCCGGCAACATGGGCATCCACATCGCCTATTGCGTCCGCGCCGGCCAGGCACCGCAGGCCCCGGCCTGGGATGACGAGGCCTCGGTGCCGGTGCTGCGCGAACTGGACGGCGCGAAGCTGGCGGCGACGATCCCCGCCGATGGCGTGCTGCGCATCGCCTTCGATGGGCTGAGCGTGCCGATCGCCCTGCCGCGCCTGGCGCAGGCGATCCTCGCCCGGGTGGATGGGCAGCGCAGCATCGGCGCGATCGGCGACGAACTGGCCGCCAAGGGCGTGTCGCGGGAAGCCTTCGCCAAGGATTTCGCGGCGCTGGCGCGGGCGATGGAACGGGTGAACCGGCTGCTGCTGGCGGCGCGGTAACGCGGCCGGAAGCGCCCGGCGCCGCATCGCGGTGGACAAGTCCGCCGATCCCAGGCACGCCCGGGCATCATGCTGCCGTCGGCCCACCTCGTGCTGGTCGCCGCCTTCGCGGTGATCCATCTGCTGGTCATCCTGCGCGCCCTGCTGGTGGACGGCAGGGACCCGATGTCGCGCGCCGCCTGGGTCCTCGCATTGCTGCTGCTGCCGGGCGTGGGGGTCGGCGTCTATCTGCTGGTGGGCGAGCCCTGGCTCGCGCGGCGGCTGCGCAACCGTTCCGTCGCCGTCTTCGACCTTCTGGCGCGCAAGGCGCGACCCGGCAGCGAGGCCGCCGCGGCAGCGCATGACGCCATTCCGGAACGCTTCCGGCCGGCCTTCCGGCTGTGCGAGGCACTGGCCCGTGGCCCGACCGTGGGGGGTAACACGGCCCATCTCGCACCGGATTCCAACGCGGCCATCGCCGAGATGGTCGCGGCGATCGATTCCGCGGCCAGCACGGTTCACCTGTCCTTCTACATCTGGCTCGCTGACACCAACGGGCTGAAGGTGGTCGAGGCGCTGTGCCGCGCCGCGCGGCGCGGCGTCACCTGCAGGGTCATCGCCGACGGCATCGGGTCGCGGCCGCTGGTGCGGTCGGGCCACTGGCGCGCCATGACCGAGGCCGGCGTGCGGCTGCAAAGCGCCCTGCCCATCGCGCGCGGGCCGCTGGTGTTCCTCGGCAACCGGGTGGACCTGCGCAACCACCGCAAGATCGTCGTCATCGACAACCGCGTCACCTTCTGCGGCAGCCAGAACTGCTCCGACCCGGAATTCCGCATCAAGGCGAAGTTCGCCCCCTGGGTGGACATCATGCTGTCCTTCGAAGGGCCGGTGGTGCTGCAGAACCAGCTTCTCTTCGCCGCCGACTGGATGGCGGAGACCGGGGAGGACCTGACCGCGCTGCTCGCCTCCGACCCGCCCGCGGCGACGCCGGGCGGCTTTCCCGCCATTGCCTTCGGCACCGGCCCCAATTCGCCCAAGGGCGCAATGTCGGATGTGTTCGTCGCGCTGCTCGGCGGCGCGGAGAGGGAGGTGGTGATCTCCACCCCCTATTTCGTGCCGGATGCGCCGCTGCTCGCTGCACTGATCGCCTGCGCCCGGCGTGGCGTCGAGACGAAGCTGATCCTGCCCGCGCGCAACGATTCCTGGGCGGTCGGCGCAATCAGCCGGGCCTACTACCCGGACCTGCTCGCCGCCGGCGTCCGGGTGTTCGAATTCCATGGCGGGCTGCTGCACGCCAAGACGCTGGTGCCGGATTGCGCCGTGGCGCTGGTCGGTTCGGCGAACATGGACCGCCGCAGCATCGACCTGAACTTCGAGAACAACATCCTGCTGCATTCCGAAACGGTGGCGCGGGAGATCCGGGAGCGGCAGGACGCGTATCTGCGCGACGCCACGGAGGTCCTGCCGGAACGGCTGCGGCGCCGGTCGATCCCGCGCCGGCTGTGGGAGAACACGCTGACGATGTTCAGCCCGGTGCTCTGATAGACCCAAACTCCAATGGAGTTCGGGTTTGGCTCTGTCCCACGCGCAGCCGCCACGCCAACCCTGCGCGCCGTAAACCCAGATACCTTCGGCATCCGGGTTTTACCGGCGCGCGTGGCGCGATCAGCCATTCCGCCACGCCCCCTCCCTGCCCTAGGCTGCTGTCGAAAGTCCTAGAGGGGGGAGAAGTACGAGATGATCACCCGACGCGCCCTGGCCGGCGCCGCCGGCGGCCTGCTGGCCGCCCCATCCGTCCGCGCGCAGACCGCGTGGCCCGACAAGCCGATCCGCTTCATCATCGGCGGGTCGGCCGGCGGGGTTTCCGACATCTTCATGCGCATGATGGAGAACCGGCTGCGCGAGGTCTTCGGCCAGCCGCTGATCATGGACCCCCGGCCCGGCGCAGGCGGCATGGTGGGGGCGGAACTGACCGCCCGGTCGGCGCCCGACGGCTACACCTACTACGTCAACCACATCGCCTCGCACGGCATCGGGCCGACGCTGTATCGCCGCCTGTCCTTCGATCCGCTGAAGGACCTGCCGGGCGTGGCGCGCATCGCGGCGATGCCCAACGTGATGATCGTCAAGGCCGACGGACCGGTGAAGACGGTGCAGGAACTGGTGGCCTTCTGCCGTGCCAATCCGGCGCGGGCGAATTTCTCCTCGGCCGGGTCGGGCACCTCCTCCCATCTCGGCGGCCTGCTGTTCGGCATGCGGATGGGCATCGACGTGACGCACGTGCCCTATCGCGGCACCGCGCCATCGATGGCCGCCGTGCTGAACGGGGAAGTGCTGTTCAACATCGACAACGCCCCGGTCTCCCGCCAGCAGGTGCTGGCCGGGATGCTGCGCGCGCTCGGCGTGTCCACGGCGCAGCGCGCCAGCACCATGCCGGACCTGCCGACGCTGATGGAACAGGGCGTGCCCGATTTCGACGTTGCCTCCTGGTACGGCGTCGCCATGCCGGCCGGCGTGCCGATGGCGATCCGCGACCGGCTGGGGCGGGAGATCGTCGCCGCGCTGAACGACCCCGGCATCGCGCAGCGCCTGCGCGACTACGGGGCGGAACCCTGGCCGCTCGGCCCGGCACCCTTCGATGCCTTCATGCGGGACGAAGTGGCGAAATGGGCGCCGGTGGTGCGGGCATCCGGCGCTCAGATCGACTGATTCGAACGGCGGCGGATCGTTCAGCCGGGTGCCGGACAGAAAGCTCGCAATCCCGCGATGCTCCAGGCATAGAAAATGGGCGTGACCGAACCCATCCTGCTCCGCCGCATCCTCTTCGTGGCCCTCGCCGTGCTCATCATGGCGGGGCTGCTGCATCTGGCCGTCGCGGTGCTCGCGCCGGGCGGCTGGACGGTGTGGGAGGTGCTGATCCTCCTGTGCTTCCTCGGCACCATGCCGTGGAGCGCGCTGTCCGCCGCCAACGCGCTGGTGGGCCTTGCGATACTGCTGCTGTCGAAGGACCCGGTCGGCGCCGTTCTGCCGGCGCTGCGGCAATTGCGTCCGGGTCCGCCGCAGGGCCGCACCGCCATCGCCATCTGCATCCGCGACGAGGACATGACGAGCGTCCTGCCGCCGCTCGCCCGGCTGATGGACGGGCTGGCGGTGCGCGGCATGGGCGACCGCTTCGCCCTGTGGATCCTGTCGGACACGCCCGCCGGCCCGGCCGCCTTGGCGGAGGAAGCCGCCATCCGCGCCTTCGCCAAGGGCCGCACCGACACCAATTATCGTCGCCGCGCTGTGAATGAGGGTTTCAAGGCCGGCAACGTGATGGACTTCCTCGACCGCCATGCGGAGGGCCTCGACTACTTCCTGTGCCTCGATGCCGATTCGTCGATGACGCCGGATGCCGTGCTGCGCCTGGTCGCGGTGCTGGAAGCCGACCCCAAGCTCGCCATCGTCCAGCAATTGATCCATGGCCGCCCGGCCAGCGCCGCCTTTCCCCGGCTGTTCCAGTTCGGCATGCGCCAGGGCATGCGCACCTGGGCGACCGGGCAGGCCTGGTGGCAGGGCGATGAGGGCCCCTATTGGGGCCACAACGCCGTCATCCGCATCGAGCCCTTCCGCGAGCATTGCCGGCTCGCCCCGCTGCCGGACGGCTCGCGCATCCTGTCCCATGACCAGGTGGAGGCCACGCGCCTGATCGCCGCCGGCTGGAAGGTGCGCGTGCTGCCGGACGACCGCGGCAGCACCGAGGCCAATCCGCCGACCTTCGGCGATTTCATCATCCGCGACCTCCGCTGGGCGGGGGGCAACATGCAGTACCTGGCCCTGCTCCGCCTTCCGGGCCAGAGCTGGATGGCGCGCTGGCAGTTGGTGCAGGCGATGCTGCTGTTCGCGGGCGCGCCGCTCGGCTGCGCCATCCTGCTGCTGGCCGCGATCAATGCCCTGACCGGCGGTGGCGAGTCGACGCCGACCGGCTGGCTGATCCTGCTGCTGCTCGCAGGATGGGCCTGCTACTACGCGCCGAAGCTCGCCGGCTATGCCGAGATGCTGCTGAAGCCGGAACTCGCCGCGACCTATGGCGGGCGCGAGGAGGTGCTGCGCGACGCGGCCGCCGAGATCGCCTTCACGACCCTGATGGAACCCGCCCGGCTGATGGCGCAGTCGCTGTTTCTGGTTGCCGTGCCCTTCGGGCTGAAGGTCGGCTGGGTGCCGCAGAACCGGGCCGATCGGGGCGTGTCCTGGTTCGACGCGGCGCGGCAGTTCTGGCCGGCGACGCTCGCGGGGATCGTGCTCACCGCCGCCTTCGCCATCGCCTCGCCGCTCGCGCTGCTGCTGGTCGCGCCGGTGCTCGCCTCCCTGCTGCTGGCGATCCCCTTTGCGGTGGTGACCGCCGACGCCTCCTTCTCCGCCTGGCTGCGGCAGGAGGAGATCTGCGCCCTGCCGGAGGAAATCCCCGGCGGAGTCCGCTAGGCTCCGGCCATGCTGCATCTTCGCCGCATGCTGCGCGCTCCGCTGCTGCTCCTCGCCTTCCTCTGGGTCGTGCTGGAGGAAACGATCTGGCGCTGGGCCGGCCGGCTCGGCGCCGCGATCGCGCGGCTGCCGATCTTCGCCGGGCTGGAACGGCTGATCGCGCGGCTGGATGCGCGGGTCGTGCTGCTGCTGTTCCTGGTCCCGATGCTCGGGCTGATCCCGCTGAAGCTCGCCGCGGTCTGGCTGATCGGCGGCGGGCACGTGATCAAGGGTGTGACGCTGCTCGTCGGCGCGAAGTTCCTGGGCACGGCAGTCGCGGCGCATCTCTACGCCGTGGCAGAACCGAAGCTGATGACGATCGCGGCCTTCGCCCGCGTGCGGAACTTCGTCGTCGGCCTGCTCGCGCGCGCGCATGCCTATCTCGATGCGCTGCCGGCGTGGCAGGCCGCGCAACGGGCCATGCGGCGCGCCAAGGCGATGCTGCGCGGCCTCACACGACGCGCGCGGGTCCTGGTGTTCGGCGATGGCCCCGGCCTCATCGAGCGGGTGCGTGCGGTGCGCGCCCGCTGGCGGCATCGCGCATGACGGCGCGGGTCATCCTCTATGCCGCCATGTCGATCGACGGCTGCCTGGCGGATGCCGATGGCGACATCGGCTGGCTCGCTCCCTTCGACGCGCAGGACTACGGCATGGCCGGTTTCCTCGCGGGCATCGACGCGCTGCTGACCGGCCGCGTGACCTATGACCAGATGCTCGGCTTCGCGGAGTGGCCTTACACCGGCAAACGCGTGGTGGTGCTGACGCAGCGGCCGCTCGACCCCGACCCGCCGGCGGGGGTGGAGGCGGCGCAGGGCGACCTCGGCGCCGTCGTCGCGCGGCTGAAGGCTGAGACAGAGGGCGACATCTGGCTGCTGGGCGGCGCGGTGGTCGCGCAGGCGGCCCTGGCGCGCGGCCTCGTCGATCGGCTGGAGCTGTTCGTCATCCCGGTCACACTCGGTGCCGGCATCCGGCTGTTCGGCGCGGCGGGCCAATTGCAGGGCTGGCGACTCACCGGCACGCGGTCGTTCCCGAACGGCGTGGTCGAACTCGACTACGACCGCGGCTGAGTTCCGTCCCGACCGGGCTGGATCGTCGCCGCCTTACCCGGCACGCTCTGCGGACTGCCATCGCGGACTGACGGAGAGACCATGCCCCTTGATCCCGGCGCGCGGAGCGTCCTCGACCTGATCCGCGACAGCGGTCGCCCGGCGCTGCACACCCTGACGCCCGGACAGGCGCGCGAGGTCTCCGCCGCCTCAGTCCCCGTGCTGCAACCCGACCCGCAGGTGGTGGCGGAGGCCGAGGACCTGACCTGCCCCGGCCCGGCCGGCCCGATCGGGCTGCGGCGGTATCGCGGCCTTGGCACCGACCCGGCCGCCGCGCTGCCATGCCTGGTCTTCATCCATGGCGGCGGCTGGGTGATCGGCAGCCTCTACACCTACGACCAGCTATGCCGCAGCCTCGCCAATCACCTCGGCGCCTGCGTCATATCGGTGGATTACCGGCTGGCGCCGGAGCATCGCTTCCCGGCCGCGGTGGATGATTGCGCCGCCGCGTTGCGCTTCGTGAATGCCGAGGCCGCGGCCCTGCGCATCGACCTGTCGCGCATCGCGGTCGGCGGCGACAGCGCCGGCGGCAACCTCTCCGCCGTGCTGGCGCTGATGGGCCGCGACGGCACGGTGCCCGCGCCAGGCTTCCAGTTGCTGCTCTATCCGGCGACCGACGTGGCCGCCGATGCGCGACCTTCCTACGATCGCTGCATCGAGGGCTATCCGCTGACCAAGGCGACGATGCGCTGGTTCATCGACCACTACCTGCCAGAGACGTCGTCGCGCACCGACTGGCGCGCCTCCCCGCTGCGGGCGGCCTCGCTGGCCGGCACGGCGCCAGCCTTCGTCATGACCTGCGGCCACGATCCGCTCTGTGACGAGGGCATCGCCTATGCGGAGCGACTGGATATGGAAGGCGTGGCGGTGACGCATCTGCATGTCGCGAACCAGATGCACGCCTACCTCACCATGGGGCGGTTCATCCCAACCTCGGACCTCACGCTGCGCCAGGCGGCGGCGGCGCTGCGGGCGCATTGGGGGCTGACCTAGGCTCAGGACCCACTGATGGAGCCGGAATGTGACGGTAATTCCAGGCTCGGCGCTCTACCCCAGCGACACTGCCGCACGTCCTCCAAGCCGTGGCAACCCAGTAGCGCCATGCCGCGATCAAGCTCTTCGATAAGCAGGGCGAGCGCCCGCGCTGGAAACCGCGCGGGCGTGATGCGAACCATGGCGTGCCTGGCTGCACGTCGAACGGACGGCGCGCGGTCGTGTCTACTACCGCGGCCAGCGCAGGACTTCGACACCAGTGTCCGTGATGTCGAATGCCATCAGATCCGTGCCGACTTCGAGCGGTCCATCATAGGTCTCGCGCGTTTGCGCGATCAGCTCGTTGGCGGTGAGAGGGGGCACGTTGCCCAGCGAGAGCAATACCAGGTGCGAATAGACGCCCAGCCTCGGTCGCGCGCGACTGAAGACTCTGCCCACGTCCTGTGGGGAAGTATGGTGGTCCATGATCGTCCGCACGCGCGGATTGTCCGCGATTTCCGGCCGGGCGGCGCCGACCTCGTGGATGATCAGATCAGCGCCCGTGCCATGGCGCACCACGTTCTCGCTGTAGCGGGTGTCGCCCGAAATCACGACCGCGCGGCCGCGGTATTCGATGCGGTATCCATAGGCCGGTTTGATGTGCTCCCCGTGATCCACCTCGAAGGCGATGACGCGGACGCCTCCGCGGTCATAGACCACGCCGTCCTGTCTAAACTCCCCCGCCACGATGGTAACGCCCTCGCGCGGCAGCCCCTCGTCCGCCAGGCGAATGCGGATATCCTCCGCATAGGCTCGTTCGAGGTTTTCCATCAGGTTCCTCGTGCCGGTCGGGCCGATGACGTGGAACGGCGTCGTTCGGCCGGCGGCGTTTGACACGAAAAGCCACCGCGTGAGCCAAACATCAGGAAGGCCCACCACATGGTCGGAGTGTAGATGAGTCAGAAAGACCGCATCGAGCCAAGCCAACGGGACGCGGAGTTGAAAGAAGCGGATCGTTGCACCGCGTCCCGCGTCGAATAGCAGCTTCTGATCACCAGCTTCGACCAGTGTCGCGGGCCCAAACCGATCCGGAAGGGGCACAGGCGCCCCGGTCCCAAGCAATGTCACTCTCATCGACGGCCGATCTCCGCCTGGTTGTGCGGATCCCTGCGCGTGTGCGCGGGCGGCGATCGCTGTGGAGATGGCCACGCACAGCAGCGAGCGGCGGCTGCCGATAAGGCCTGACCTGCGGGAACCCTGCATAACGCCACGCGTCGTCATGCCTCAGACTCCTCGAACGGCTCAGGCTACCACAAGAAGGGTCGCTCATACCAATCGCGGAATGAACATGTCGGGCGCCGTTCACCGGGTTGCCGTGAGGCCTGGCGAACGGGAACGGCTCCAGCGTCGGCCGGCGCTTATTCCGACGCGATCCGCTCGAGCAGGTTCCGCAGCAGCCCCGCGCCTTCGGCCAGGGACTCGATCGTGCCGGGGCGGCCGTCGGGGCTGCCCGTGCCACTGGGAAAGACCAGCCGGTCCTGCGCCAGTTCCGCCGGCGACAGCCTGCCGTCGTCATCGTAGTCGAGGCTCGCGACCAACAGTCGTGCCGCCGCCACGGCCGCGACGCCCCCAAGCCCGCCGGCGATAGCGATCCCGTCCGGATCGCCGCCTTGCTGCACGGCCAGCGCCCAGGCGGCGCCACGCAGCAGCCGCGCCACCTCCGCCACCGACAGCAGCCCGTCACCGGAGACGTCCGCCTCACTGACCAGCCCGCCGATGCAGATCGGCATCGGGCCGGCCTGGCAGACCGCTTCCAGCCGTTCCAGCGTGCCCAGGAAGGCCAGGCCCTCGCCATGCAGCAGCGACAGCCGGACATTGCCCGCCTGGCAGCGCAGCCAGCGCGTAACGGGCGTCGCACCGGGCAGCCGGTCGTCGCGCAGCTTGGCATCGGGCTCGGCGAGTTCGAGCGCGTCCTCCTGCGCCCGCAGCATGACGCGCGGCGCCTCCGCCCCCGCGCCGATGCCGAGCGTCCATCCATCCTGGTCGCGCAGGGTGCGGAAACGCACCAGCCGCGCCGGACCGGCGGCCGGCAGCCGGGCGACGCTGCGCGCGGTGACGTGCAGCAAGGCTGTCGGGTCAGCGCAGGATCCGGTGGCCCAGGTGCCGCGCAGCGCCTCGGGCACACCCTGGGCGGCCGCCGGCGCCGCCGCGCACAGCAGCGCCGCCAGCAGGAAGCGCCTCATTGCAGGACCAGCTCCACCCCGGCGCAAAGATCGAGCCCGGTCAGGATCACCTCCCGCCCGTCGCGGAACACCGCGGCCAGTTCGGCAATGCAGCCGACGCCCTCGGGCGGGGCGAAGTCCAGCGTCTCCCCGACGCCGAGCACGGTGCGCCCAAGGCGGTCCGGTCCGCGATCCTGCCCGGCCGGATAGGCATAGAGCTCGGCAACCGGCACATCCGCCGTGTTGCGCAGGCGCACGCTGCCCGGACGCGGGCCGTTATCCTGCGGCTCGTCCTCGTCGAGGCGGTCGGCCAGCGTCCAGCCGGGCCGCAGCACGATCACCGGCGTCTCGCACAGATTGATCGCGGCGCGTTCCTCGGCGGCACGGCGCTCCTCGAAGACTATGCGCAGGTCCGCCTCACAGTCGCGCAAGCGGGCGGCAACCTCGCGCCGCTGGCCGCGCGGCAGGACTTCCTCACCCAGCCGGTCGGGGCCCCAATCCTCCTCGGAACTGCCGGAGATGTAGACCTCCTGCACCATGGCGCCGTGGCGGTTGACCAAGGTGACGCGGCGTTCCGGCGGGCGCGGTGCGCCCGAGCCGTCAAAGGCGACTTCCCGAAGCCGGCACAGGTCGATGCCCTGCTTCACCTCCTCGGCGTCATCCTCATAGACCGCGCGCAGGTCCCACAGGCACGCGGCGCCACGCACACGCAGCGTGAAGTCGCCGCCGGCGGGCAGGATATCGGTGCCGAGCCGGTCGGGACCCCAGGATGTCGGCGCGCGGGTCGAGGCATAGAATTCACGCATCGCACGGTCGCCGGTGTTGCTGATGCGTGCTTCTCGCCGCGGCGCATTGGGATCGCCGAACATCACGCGGGCTTCGCGGCACAGGTTGAGCGCGGGGCGCGTCTCCTCCTCGCCGTCCTCGAACACCGCGGTGACGTCGAAGATGCAGTCCCGCGTGCGGCCCAGGCGCACGCGCCATTCGCGCCCGGCGGGGATGATGTTCTCGCCCAGCCGGTCGGGGCCGCGGCCGGGCGCATTGGGCGGCGCGGCAAAGATCTGCAGCAGGATGGCGTCGGTCTCGTTGCGCACCGTCAGCTCGCGCAGCGGGATCGAGGTGTCGCCGAATTGCACGCGGCGATTCTGGCAGATGTTCTGCCGGCGCCGGTCCTCGGTGCCGTCCTGATAGACCGCGCGGAATTCGAGGTCGCAGGCCGCACCCTGGATGCGCGCACGGAAGCTGCCGCGGTCGGGCACGGTGTCGGAACCCAGCAGGTCCGGCCCGAATTCGGCCGAACCCGGCGGGGCGGCATAGAGCTCCCGCAGGGTCTGGCCCGACTGGTTGGTGATCGTGGCTTCGCGCTCACGCGCGGGCGGCTGGGGAGCGGCGGAACGGGGCGCAGGCTGCGCCAAGGCCATCAGAGGGGCCAGAGCGATGCAGACGGCCATCGCCAGTGAAGGCAGGCGCATGAAGGGCCTTTCGGGGGGATCCAAGCACCGGGCAGGATGACGGCTGCGCCATGTCCTCCGCAAGCGCAGCCAGGACACGGTGGGCGGGAAAAACGCACGTCTCAGGCGGGTTTGCGAAGCATTCTCAGGGCGCCGGCAGCACCACCACCGTCACCGTGCGCGATGGCGGCAAGGCCGCACGCACACGCGGGCTGAACTGGGCGCTGCGGGCTTCGGACCGCAGCCGTTCGCGCGGCACGCCACGGCCGGCCAGCGCATCGGTCACCGCGCGGGCGCGCTCGGCCGCGAGGCGGATGGAGGTAGTCGCCCCGCCCTCCTGCCCGGCATGGCCCAGGATGCAGGCCACGCGGGCGCCTTCGCCGCCAAGCGCCTCGATCACCGCATCCATCGGCGAACGGGCCGCATCGCCGAGCCGCGAGGATCCGCGCGCGAAGGGGATGGAGAAGACGTCGTCCTCCAACTGCTCGGCGCCGACGCAGTTGAAGGGAGCGGTCTCGGCCAGGGCCGGGCCGGCGAGGATGCCGAGGGCGAACAGCAGGCGGATCATGGTCCGGCGAGCACCCCGGCCTTGCGCAGCCGCGCGATCAGCCCGGCCGCGTCGATCGCCGGCCAGGCCGCGCCCAGTTCCGCCTCGGCCACCACCGGCCGGGCGAGCACCCAGGCGGTCGCCTCGACCTCGGGAAAGGACAGCGGGATGACGCCGCCATTCGTCCGCAGCCCGAACTCATTGCCGCGCCGCACGGGCTTGGCACTGGGATCGGCAACGCGGAAGCGTGGCCCGGTAGGGGCGGCAGCGGCGGGTGCTGCGGCGGCCGGCGCGCCGTCGCGCGCGGCGAGCAGGTCGAAGCCGCCGCGCCGGAAACGATAATCGCGGATGAAGCCTTCCAGCACCTCCAGCACCTTGGGGTCCTTCGCGAGGTCGCTCAGCCGCGCACCCAGCGCCGCGAGTTGCTGCGACAGCGCGTACTTCCCTGGTGCCGCCCCATCCTGGCGCGGCAGCGGCTTGCGGAATTCCACGTCGTACAACGCGCGTTCCGACAGGATGTTCAGCACATCCATGCCGAGCGGCGCGTGCACGCCATAGGCGATGTGGACGGAGTTCGGCGCCTCGGCCAGCGCATCGTGATACCAGCCGCGCGGCAGATACAGGATGTCGCCCTTCTTCAACGTGACCTGTCGCAGCAACGCGCCCTTGGCGCGGTCGTGGTGATCCTGCTTCTGGCCACGGAAGATCGGATGCGGGATGGGGTATTCCGCGCGGCCCTCCCAGATGTTCCAGGTCTTCTCGCCTTCCACCTGCACCGCCCAGACGTCGTGGGTGTCGTAGTGCGAGTGGAACGCCTTGTGCTGCTGGAAGGAGATGTAGACATTCGCCTGCG
Source organism: Roseomonas sp. SRI_022 (assembly GCF_057586215.1). Lineage (NCBI taxonomy): Bacteria > Pseudomonadati > Pseudomonadota > Alphaproteobacteria > Acetobacterales > Roseomonadaceae > Roseomonas > Roseomonas sp. SRI_022. The sequence continues at coordinate 4,796 of NZ_JBYCZL010000049.1, read as the reverse complement.
CCTTCCCGAGCCCGGCATCCTCCAGCGCATCGGAGATGGCGGCGAGGCCGGGCGAAAGGCTGTCCACGTCGTTCATCACGGCCGAGGCACCGCGCCGCACCCAGTCCTGCACCTTCTCCGCCACCGGCTGCAGCACCGATGCGCCGTCGCGCGAGGTCGCCTTCACGCTGTATTGCGCGGGCGGTACCGGCACGCTGTCCAGCACCAGGCGGAAGCTGGTCTCCGTCCAGATATGGGACATGTCGAGCAGGCGATTGATGCCGGCCCAGTCCAGCACGTCCGCGAAGCGCGCGGGATGGCCTTCGACATGCAGCGGCTGCCGGTCGTGGAACTCCGCGAAGAAGCGTTCCGGCGTGATGGGCGCGAGCAGGTCTTGCAACGTCATCTTCATGCCGCGAAGTCTAGCCTGGATCATGGGATCGCGTCAGCGTCGGGCTGGACGCCGGGACCCACCCCGGCGCAGGCTCCGCCGGGGCCAAGAATCTGGAGGAACAGCCATGGCGGACGACACACGCGCCCTGCCCGACACGACGCGGGAGGAAGTCCTGCGCGGCGCCGCCGAGGCCCTGGCCGCCCAGGCCCCCGGCCTGCCGCCCGATGCCGCCGCATTGCTGCGGGCGCTGCATGCCGCCGTGCCGACCGCGGAACTCGCCGCCACTCCGCCCGAGGCGATCGCTGCCGCCGCGGCCAGCCTCTATGGCTTCGCCGCCGAGCGCGCGCCGGGCACCGCCAAGGTCCGCATCCTGCCCCCCGGTCCGGTCACGGGCGCCCGCCCGGTCGCCGAGATCGTCACCGACGACATGCCCTTCCTGGTCGATTCGGTGCTGGCGGCCCTCGCGCTGCACGGCCGGGCGGTCGCCTCCCTGCTGCACCCCGTGCTGCGCGTGCGGCGCGACGGGGCGGGGCAGTTGCTCGCCATCGATCCCGCCGCCACGGCGCGCGAGAGCATGATGCGCGTCACCCTGGGCGCTGCCGGCCCGGTGCTGTCCGGCGCGCCGTCCCGGCCGGCCGAGGCGCTGGAGGCACTGGAAGCCGCCATCGCCAACGCCCTGGCCGATGTGCGGGCCGCCACCTCTGCCTTCCCGACCATGCTGCGCCTGCTGCACGGGGCCGAGGCCGAGGTGGCGGCCCCCGGCGGCGCCGATGCCGAGGAAGCGGCCGCCTTCCTGCGCTGGCTGTCGGAGGACAACTTCGTCCTGCTCGGCCATCGCCGCTACGCCGCCCATGCCGACGGCACGCTGGAGATCGTGCCGGAGGAAAATCTCGGCCTGCTGCGCGATCCCGCCGTGCCCGTCTTCGACGCGCTGCGGGACCTGTCGGCCATCCCGCCCGCGGTGCTGGCAGCGCTGTCCCACGCGACGCCGGTGAGCGTGGCCAAGGCCAATATGCGATCGACGGTGCATCGCCCGCAGCATGCCGACGTGGTGGCGACGCGCATCTTCGATGCCCATGGCCGCGTCATCGGCGGGCGGCTGTTCCTCGGCCTCTTCGCCGCCGCCGCCTACAACCGCAATCCGCGATCCATCCCGCTGCTGCGCCGCAAGGTCGACAACATCCTGGAACTCGCCGGCATCGAGGCCGACAGCCATGACGGCCGCGCGCTGCGCAACATCCTCGATACCTGGCCGCGCGACGAGCTGTTCCAGGCCCCCGAAGCAGTGGTGCTGGACGGTGCGCGGCGCGCGCTCGACCTGACGATCCGCCCGCGCGTGGCCCTGGCGGTGCGGGCCGATCCGTTCGAGCGCTTTGTCTCGGCCATCGCCTGGCTGCCGCGCGACACCTTCGACACAAAGCTGCGCGAGCGCGTCGGGCAAATGCTGGCGCGCGCCTATGGCGGGCGGCTCTCGGCCTTCTACATCGCGCTGGGCGACGCGCCGCTCGCACGCATCCACTACATCATCGCGACGCGGCCGGGCGAAGTGCCCGATGTCGACGCCGACGTGCTGGAAGCCGCCATCGCGCAGGCCGCGCGCGGCTTCGGGGAGCGGCTGGCGGAAGCGCTTGCCGCCACCGAAGGCGAAGCCGAGGCCGCCGCGCGGCTCGCCCGCTGGCGCGACGCCTTCCCCCCCGCCTATCGGGAAAGTGCGACGGCCGCGCAGGGCGTGGCGGACATCCTGCTCGCCGAACGCGCCATCGCGGTGGGCCGTCCGCGCGCCGATCTTCTGCGCGCCCCGGGTGCGGGTCCGCGCGCGCTGACCCTGCGCCTTGCGAATGCCGGCGGGCCGCTGCCGCTGGCCGATGCGCTGCCGCTGTTCGAAAGCCTCGACCTGCGGGCAGTGGAGGAACAGCCCTATCACCTGGCGCCGGCCGATGGGCCGCCGACCGTGCTGCACATCTATCGCCTGGAAGCCGGCGCGGATTGCCCGGAGGACCGCTTCGACGAAATCCTCGGCGCGCTGTCGGCGCTGCTGGACGGCACTGCGGAAGCGGATGGCTTCAACCGCCTGGTGCTGCGCGCGGGACTCGACTGGCGCGAATGCTGGCTGCTGCGGGCGATGTTCCGCTGGGCCAAGCAGGTCGGCTTCCCCTTCGCCCAGGCTTCCGTGGAAGCGGCTTTGTCCGCCCAGCCCGAGGCAGCGCGGCTGCTGATCGAGATCTTCCGTCGCCGCTTCGACCCGCAGGCGACCGACCGCGACACGTCGAAGGCGGAAGCCGCCTGGACGACGCTGCTCGACGGCATCGAGAATCCCGACGAGGACCGGATCCTGTCGCGGCTGCGCGTGCTGCTGGACGCGATGCTGCGGACCACCTTCTTCCAGGGCAAGGACACCATCGCCTTCAAGCTGGACAGCGCGCTGGCCGGGGAGATGCCGCTGCCGCGCCCCTGGCGCGAGATCTTCGTCCATGGCGTGCGCATGGAAGGCTGCCACCTGCGCGCCGGGCCCGTGGCGCGCGGCGGCATCCGCTGGTCCGACCGGCGGGAGGATTTCCGCACCGAGATCCTCAGCCTGATGAAGGCGCAGCGGCTGAAGAACGTCATCATCGTGCCCACCGGCGCGAAGGGCGGCTTCGTGCTGAAGCACCCGCCGCCGGCTTCCGACCGCGAAGCGTTCCAGGCCGAAGGTATCGCCTGCTACAAGATGCTTGTCCGCGGCATGCTCGACCTCGCTGATAACTACCAGGGCACGGCGGTGGTCACGCCGCCCGGCATCATCCGGCGCGACGGGGACGACCCTTATATCGTCGCGGCCGCCGACAAGGGCACCGCTACCTTCTCCGACATCGCCAACGGGCTTTCGGCGGAATACGGCTTCTGGCTGGGCGATGCCTTCGCTTCGGGTGGCAGCGCCGGCTACGACCACAAGGGCATGGGCATCACCGCGCGCGGTGCGTGGGTGATGATCGACCGGCACTTCCAGGAAACGCTGGGCCGCAGCGTGCAGGATGCGCCCTTCGACATGGTCGGCGTCGGCGACATGTCGGGCGACGTGTTCGGCAACGGCCTGCTCGTGTCCCGCAAGACGCGGCTGCGCGCGGCCTTCGACCATCGCCACATCTTCCTCGACCCGGATCCGGATGCCGAGGCGTCCTACACCGAGCGCGAGCGGCTGTTCCGCCTGCCGCGTTCCTCCTGGGCCGATTACGAAGCGCGGCTGATCAGCGAGGGTGGCGGCATCTTCCCACGCAATGCGAAGACGCTACCGCTGTCGCCGCAGGCGCGCGCGATGCTCAGCATCGACGCCGACCGCGCCGAGCCTGCCGCCATCATGCAGGCGATCCTGCGCATGCAGGTCGACCTGCTCTATTTCGGCGGCATCGGCACCTATGTGAAGGCCAGCACGGAAGCCCAGGCCGATGCCGGCGACCGCGCCAATGACAGCATCCGCATCAATGGCAACGAGGTGCGCGCGAAGGTGGTCGGCGAAGGCGCCAATCTCGGCGTCACCCAGGCCGGACGGATCGAGACGGCACGCCAGGGCATCCGCATCAACACCGATGCGCTCGACAACTCCGCCGGCGTCTCGACCTCGGACCATGAGGTGAACATCAAGATCCTGCTCGCCGACGCCGAAGGCGAAGGGGTGCTGACACGCCGCAACCGCGACGAGCTGCTGCGCGAGATGACGGATGAGGTCGCCGGCCTGGTGCTGCGCGACAACCACCAGCAATCGTTGACGATCACGCTGGAACAGATGGGCGGCGCGGATGACCTTTCCGCCCACGCGGCGCTGATGGAAACGCTCGAACATGCCGGGCTGCTCGACCGCGCCGTGGCGGGATTGCCGGATGCGGCGGCGATGGCGCGGCGGATCGGCGCAGGCGATGCGCTGACACGACCCGAGATCGCCGCGCTGCTGCCCTTCGCCAAGCTGTGGCTGACCGATGCGTTGACGGAATCGGACCTGCCGGACGAACCGGCGCTGCTGCCCGCGCTGGTCGCCTATTTCCCGCATCCGCTGCAGGCGACCTATGCGCGCTATATCGAGCGGCACCGGCTGCGGCGTGACCTGGTTGCCACCATCGTCGCCAATGCCGTGGCGAACCGGTTGGGCTGCGCGGCGCTGGCGCGCCTGACCATGGCGACCGACCCGGTCGCCGCCTGCCGCGCCGCGCTGCTCGCGGCCGAGGCCTTCGGGCTGGAAGCCGCCAGCGATGCCATCGACACGGCGGCCGCACCGGCCGAGGCGCGGCTCGCGGCGCTGCTGTCGCTGCGGCGGCTGCAGGAAGCGGCGGCGCAGCAACTGCTCGCCGCGCCGGCGCAGCCACTCGAAACCGCGCTGGCGACGCTGCGGCCGGGCATCGCCGCGCTGGCGGCGGAAGCGGCATCCGCTGGCCCTGCCCTGCCGCCGGGCCTG
>NZ_JBYCZL010000048.1:0-26335 GCF_057586215.1 Roseomonas sp. SRI_022 | reverse complement strand
CCGCCGCCTGGGCGCGCGGAATCTCGATCGTCGCGTCGGCCGCCAACGCCAGCCGCACCCCGGCGGCCAGCAGGTCGGCGTGCTGTTCGACCGGCAGCGGATAGACGTTCAGCCAATGCGACCCCGCGAGGTGCAGCCGCAGCGCGCCGCCCGGCTGGCAATCCTCGATCCGCACCGGCACCAGCGCGAGGGATTGCGAGACCGCGGTGACGACCTCGTTCTTCACATGCACGGAATTCGCGGTGGACCGCGACAGCACCAGCACCATGGCGTGGGCCCGGCCGATCGCGGTCAGGATCGCCTCGCCCCAATCCGCCCCGGCCGGGACGTCGCGCGGGGCGATCCAGCAACGAATGCCGCGCGCCTCCAGCGCCGCGCAGATGGCATCGGCGGCGGGGCGATCGGTTGACGCATAGCTCAGGAAGACGTCATGCGGCATGGGCGGCATCCGGAACGCCCGCCTTCTGGCACAGCCCGCGCCGTCGCGCCATGGACGAGCGTCACGGATTGCCCGGCGCGGGCGCTGCCTTCTAGGATCAAGTCCCTCGCGCGGCAGGAAATGATGTCCGAAAGCCTTGCGGAGGTCCTGGCCCTGGAGGCGGAGGGCCTTCTTCTCTCGGCCCATGACAGGGCCATGGCCGCGCTGTCCGAGCACCCGGACGACCCTGCGCTGCGCTACCGCGCGACGCTGACCATTGCGCGCGCCGGGGCGACGGGCCGCGCGCTCGATCTGTTCCACCAGCTTCGGCTCGACGCCGAATCGGACCCGGAGATCGCCGCCCTCGGCGCCCGGCTGATCAAGGACCGCGCCTTCGAGCAACCGGTCGCCGCGCGCGGCCCGCTGCTGGCCGAAGCGGCGCGGCGCTATGAGGCACTGTGGAGCCGGGGCGGCGAAGGCTGGCACGGCGTCAACGCGGCCGCGCTTCACCTGATGGGTGGGGACCGCGGGCGCGCGGTGGTGATCGCCGAGAAGGTGCTGCGCAACCACCGCGACTCCGGTGACTACTGGTCGGCCGCCACCGAGGCCGAGGCGCTGCTCCTCGCCGGGCGCGAGCTCGGCGCGCGCCGCGCGCTGGAGGAAGCCGAGGCGCGCGCCGGGGCGGACCTGTCCGCGCGCGCCACCACACGGCGGCAGTTGCGGCGGGAGGCCATCGCACTCGGCGTCTCGCCGTCCATCGTCGATGCGCTGCGCATCCCCGCGGTCCTGCACTACACCGGCCACATGCCGAAACCCGGCCAGGACGACCCGGCGATCGAAGGCCTGATCGCCGCGACGCTTGATGCCGCAATCGCGGCACAGCATGTCGGCATGGCCTTCGGCGGGCTGGCGGCGGGCCTCGACATCCTCGCCGCCGAGGCGTTGCTGCGGGCCGGCGTGACGCCGACCGTCGTGCTGCCCTGCGATGCCTGCACCTATGAGGCCGCTTCGGTGCTGCCGGCCGGGGAACGCTGGGTCGCGCGCTATCGTGCACTGCTCTCGCGGGTGCGCATCCAGCAGCTGGATGAACGGCCCTTTCCCGGCGACGACCTGCACCTGGCGATGGCGGCGCGGCGCGCGATGGGCCTCGCCCGGCTGCATGCGCGCCACCGTGACGGCGCCGCCCTGCAGGTCGCCGCCTGGGACCGCGTGCCGTCGCGCGGTGCGGCCGGAACCGGGGCGGATGTCGCGGCCTGGACGCGCGCGGGCGGGCAGTCGCTGTTCCTCGGCTGGCCCTGGCCGCGCAACGGCAATGGGGACGCACCGCCGGAGCCGCGCCGCCGGCCCATGGCCGTGCTGTTCGGCGACCTGCCCCGCTTCAGCGCGCTCGACGACGAAGGCCTGGCTCGCTTCTACGAGGGCCCGCTGGTGGCGATGGGCGCCGCACTCGACCGCCATCCCGCGACCTACCGCAATGCCTGGGGCGACGCGGTGCAGATCACCTTCGAGGATGTCGTCGCCGCCGCCGCCTGCGCCTTCGACATGCGCACGGCGCTGGAATGCCAGGAGCCACCGATCCATCCGCGCTTCGCGCTGGATTTCGGCCCGATGCTGCCGGTGCGCGACGCCGTGCAGAATGCCGACAAGTATTCCGGCCGGGCGATGACGCGCGCCGCGCGCATCGAACCGGTCACGCCGCCGGGGCGCATCTTCGCGACCGAGGCCTTTGCCTGCGAGGTGGCGCTGCTGCCACGCGGGGCCGGGCTTGCCTGTGACTATGCCGGCCGCATCCCGACGGCCAAGGGTTTCGGGTCACTGCCGCTCTATGCGCTGCGGCGCTCGGGCTTCGAGGAGGAGATGGCATGAGCGACACGCGCCTTGCCGAGGAACTCGGCCGCATGACGCTGTTCCAGGGCCTGCCGTCGACGGCGCTGGCACGCATGGCCGAAGGGGCGCGCCGTGTCGCGCCGCCGGATGGCGCGCCGCTGTTCGCGCAGGGCGACGCGCCGGACGCGGTCTATGCCGTGCTGGAAGGGCGCGGGAGGGTGCGCGTCGGCGCCCCCGACAGTGCCGCGAAGCGCCTGATGGTCGAGGTGTTCCGCGCCGGCGACATCTTCGGCGAGATCGGCGTGCTGGATGGGTCGCCGCGCAGCGCCGATGCGCTGGTGCAGGGCGATGTGAAGCTCGCGCGCATCCCGGCCGCCGCCTTCCTGGAGACGGCGGAGAGCGAGCCGGCGCTCGGCCTCGCGCTGGCGCGGATGCTTTCGGTGCGGCTGCGGCGCACCTTCGGGCTGCTGCAGGATGCGACCTTCGCGCCGCTCGAGGTACGGCTGGCGCGGCAGGTCATGTACCTGCTGAAGGCCGACAGCGTGAAGACCGACAAGGGCGTGCGGCTCGCCGCGCGATTCCGCCAGGGCGACCTCGCCGACCTGCTGGGGGCGACCACGCGCAGCATCATCTCGATCCTCAATGCCTGGCGGGCGGCGAACCTCGTCGCCTACGACACCGAGAAGGCGTTCCTGTTCGTTCTGGATGAGGCGGGGCTCGCGGCTGTCGCCGCCGGGCCGCGGGACGGGGCGTGAAGCGCGGCGCGCCGCGATGCCCCTGACGGCGGCGCCCCTGCGTGGACGGCTCCGGGCCATTGCGGCCGCGCTGTTGCTGCTTGCACCACCTGCCCTGGCCCAGTTTCCGGACGCGAAGCCTCCGCCAGGCGGGCCAGGGGCGCGCCTGCCGCTTGTCGCGCCTTTGCTGCCTGCGCCCTTGGCAAGCGCGCCGGCCGAACTGCCCGGACCTGCCTGCAACATGCAGCAGATCCCGGTGTTCAACGCGGCGATGGTCGAGGCCCGTACGCGCCTCACGGCGGCGATCCGGCTGGTGCGTGAGCAGCCTGAGCACCCCCATGTCCGGCAGTGGTTCGGTAGTGCCCCGCACCCGGTGGTCCTCAACAGGCTGCAACGGACGGCGACGCGGCTTGCGAATACGGCGGGGGTCGACATCCACTGCAACGATCCGGCCCGCTGCCGCCCCGAGGTAAGCGCGTATGCCAGGGGCTGGTCGCACGTCCTGCGGGATGCGCAGGGCCGGCCCGCGGCCACCTATCGCATCGACGAGGGCCAGGTGATTGGCGTCTGCCCGCCTTTCTTCCGTGCGCGGATGGATGGAACGGGCACGCGCTGGGGCATCCTGATCCATGAAGCGACGCACTTCGCAGTCGAAACCCGCGACCATGCCTATGGCCGGACCGCCAGCCTCGCACTGGCCCGCGAGAACGGGATGCGCGCGGCGGAGAACGCGGACAACTACATGTTCTTCGTCGAAACCCTGCCACGGTCCTGATCGGGGACGACCGGATGCTTCGGGTCGAACCGCCCATGGGCCATGCGGCGGGGATGAAGGATTTCACCGCGGCGCGGCGCGCGTCATGGCAGGATGCGGCGCGATGAATCGTCTTCTTTCCGTCCTGCCGGCCGCGCTGCTGCTGATGGCCGCGGGCCCGGCCGCGTTGCCAACCGACAAGCCGCAGCCGCTCGAGCCGAACCGGCAGGTTCTCCAGGTCCCGCTGCCGACCGAGAAACCCCCGCCCGCGGTGCTGACGGCGGCCGACATCCCGGGCCCCGCCTGCACGCCGGACCATCGCGCCCTGATCGACGATGCGCTGGCCGAGGCACGCGCGCGCCTTGTCGCGGCCATTCGCCTGGTGCGCGAACAGCCCGACCACCCGCACATCGCCCGTTGGTTCGGTGATGCGCCGCGCAAGACGATCGGCATCACGCTGGAACTGACCGCGGCGCGGCTGGCGGACATGTCGGGTGTCGATGTCCGCTGCAATGACCCGGCCGGCTGCCCGGGCGGCCGCTTCGCCTATGCGCGGGAACGCGACCTCGTGCTCGGCCTGTGCCCGCCCTATTTCCGCGCGCGGATGGACGGCACCGATTCCCGCTGGGGCATCCTGATCCACGAGGGATCGCACGTCGCCGCCAATACCCGCGACCACGCGTATCGCCCGAACGGCGCGCTGGCGCTGGCGAAGGAAAATGCGTCACGTGCGGCGGAGAACGCCGACAACTACGAGTATTTCGTCGAAACCCTGCCAAGGTAGTCTTTGTGCCCGCGAACGGCGGGCAGCGGCCGTCCAGCCGCCTTGCGTTCGCGCCCTGCACTGATGCGCTGGCGACTACGGTCGGTCTGCGCGCGGCCGCACTGTGCGCTCATGGGTCAGGACGGCCGAACTTTCAGCAGGAACAGCGCCGCCACCGCAGCCATGCCGAGCCCCGCCGTCAGCCACAGCGACTGCGTGCCGACCGCATCCACCAGCAGCCCGAAGAAGTATGGTGCGAAGGCCTGCGACGCGCGCGCCGGCGCGGTGATCAGCCCCTGCCGACGCCCGTAGCCGACCGACCCGAACAGGGCGAGCGGCAAGGTGCCGCGCGTGATGGTCAGCATGCCGTTCCCGGCCCCGTGGATCAGCACGAAGACCGCCGCCATCGGCGCCCCGCCGGCCAGCAGCACGGCGACGGCCACCGGATGCGCGGCGCAGGCGATGCGCGCCGAGACCAGCGGATTCACCTTGCGCAGAAAGCCGAATTCCAGGATCCGAGCGCCGACCTGCGCGGGCCCGAGCAACGCGCCCGCGGCCACCGCCGCCGCCGCCGTGGCCCCGGCCGCCTGCAGCAACCCCGGCAGATGTGCCCCGAGCGCGGAAGCGCTGAACCCCGCCGTCGCCAGCACAAAGGCGAGCAACGCCATGTCCCACAAACGCGGCGCCGGACCGGCGCCGGTCGCGGCGGCAGCGGTTTTCTCGGGCGGCGGCACGCGCGGGATCAGCAAGCGGTTGAGCGGCAGGCCGAGCAGCAGATGCAGTGCCGCCCAACCGTAGCAGGCGCCGCGCCAGCCCCATTCCGCATCCATCAGCGCCGTCAGCGGCCAGCCCACCGTGCTGGCAAAGCCCGCGATCAGCGTGATGCCCGTGATGCAGTTGCGCGCGTCCTTGCCATACAACCCGGCGAGCGTTGCGAAGGCTGCGTCATAGAGCCCCATCGCCATCGCCACGCCCACCACCGCCCAGGCGAGGCAGAACACCAACGGCCCAGGCGCCGCGCCCATCAGCAGTAGCCCAGCGGCGAAGACGAGGTTCGACACGGCGAGTACATCGCGCCCGCCACGGATGTCGATCTGTCGCCCCGCCGCCGGCCCCAATACCGCCGTCAGCAGCAGCGCGAGCGAGAAGATGCCGAAGATGGTGGCGCGCGACAGGCCGAACTCGGCCGCGATCGGCGTCGCGAGGATGGCTGGCAGGTAGTAGGAGGACCCCCAGGACAGGGTCTGCGTCGTGCCCAGCACGGCGACGGTGAGCGCGCGGTTGGTGGCGATGGTCATCGCTGCCCATCCTCCCGCCGCATCGCGCCGCCGCCAAGCCGGATAAGCGGGCGATCAGTCCGCGATCGGCCGCCCGAGTGCAGCGCTGTAACGTTCCGCGACGCGCGCCTTGACCTCCGGGTTGATGATGCGCGGCGGGAAGCGGCCGGCGACGAAGGCGGAGAACGCCTCGGCGGCGATGCGCGTGATCATCGACCGGCTTTCATGCGTCACCCCCGCCGTGTGCTGCGTGCAGATGACGTTGGGCAGCGACAGCAGTGGGTGGTCGGCCGGCGGCGGTTCCTGTTCCCACACATCGAGGCCGGCGGCCGCGATGTGGCCAGACTTCAGCGCGGGGAGCAGCGCCATCTCGTCATGGATCGACCCGCGCGCCGTCGTCACCAGCAACGAGCCCGGCTTCATCGCGGCGAAGGCATTGGCCGCCATCATCGCACGGGACTCCGGCGTCAGCGGGCAGTGCAGCGAGACGATGTCGCATTGCGCCAGCATGGTGGCGAGGTCGTCCATCTTCTCCGCCCCGCGATCGGCGACCGTCGCGGCATCGACATAGGGATCGTAGGCGAGCACGCGGCAATGGAAGGCGGCGTTCAGGATCGCCGCGGTGCGCGTGCCGACATTGCCGATGCCGACCAGGCCGACCGTCTTGCCGTAGAGGTTGCGGCCCATGAATTCCTCGCGCCGCTGGGCGCGGCTCTCGCGCATCGCCGCATGGCATTCGCCGAAGCGCTTGAGCAGCGACAGCATCATGCCGACGGCGTGCTCGGCGACCGCTTCCGCATTGCCGCCGGCCTGGTTGACCAGCAGCACGCCGGCACGGGTGCAGGCGCCGGGTTCGATGGTGTCGTAGCCGGCACCCTGGGAGGCCGCCATCAGCAGGTTGGGCAGGCGCGCGAGCAGCTCGTCATGGACGTGCATCGGCTTGGGCAGCTCGTCGCGGGACGCGCGGACATAGTAGCCCTGGCAGGTCTCGAGCACCTTCAGCGCCGCGTCCACGCCGTCATCCAGCGTCATGCGCACCACCTCGAGCGCCGGGTCCTTCGCGGCGGTGTCGAGGAAGGTCTGATGCGGCACCTTGATCAGGTAGCCGATGCGGAAGCGGGCAGTGGAAGCGGACACGTGGCATTTCCCCCATAGGACGGCCCGCCCTGGGTAGCGCGGGATGGGGGGGCGCGCCAGACGGGGTCAGGCCAGATAGACACCGCCATTGATGTGATAGACCTGCCCCGTGATCCATGCCGCGGCGTCCGAGGCCAGGTAGGTCATCAGCCCCGCGATCTCCTCCGGCCGGCCCATGCGCCCGAGTGGCATCGCCTGTGCCATCTCCGCCAGCTCCGCATCGGTATTGCCGTAGCGCGGCTGCGCCGTGTCGGTCAGCCCCGGCGCGATGGCGTTCACCCGGATGCCGTGCGGCGCCAGCGCCAGCGCCATGGACCGCGTGATGCCGATGACGCCGGTCTTGGTCGCCGAGTAGTGCACCCCGAGCACCGCGCCGCGCACAGAGGAGGAGGAGAGGTTCAGGATCACTCCCTTGATGCCCGCCGCCACCATGTGCCGTGCCGCCGCCTGGGCGCAGAAGGCGCTGCCCTTGAGGTTCACGTCCAGCACGCGGTCCCACTCCGCCTCGGTCATTTCGAGGAAGTTCACGCGTGGGAAGATGCCGGCGTTGTTCACCAGCACATCGATGCGGCCCAGCCCGTCGATCGCAGCCTGCACCACCGCTGCGCAGGATGCGGCGGTGCCGACATCGCCCTGCACCAGCATGGCGCGGCGGCCGGCGGCGGCGATGTCCGCCGCGACCGCCTCGGCCGCAGCGCGGTCGTCGAGCCAGTTCACCGCCACGTCATAGCCGGCCGCCGCGAAGGCGCGGGCAGCGGCGGCGCCGATCCCCTGCTGCGCGCCGGTCACCAGAACCGTCCTCGCGGTCATGCGGTCTCTCCCACCCTGCGCGGCAGCATCGCGGGGCTTGCGGGCGGGCGCAACGGGTGGCACCCCTGACCGCAAGCATGAGGGAAGGAGACGCCATGGACATCGCCGGGCTGTTCTCGCTGGCCGGGCGACGGGCGTTCGTCACGGGCGCCTCCGGCGTGCTGGGCGCGCATTTCGCCCGCGTGCTGCATGGCGCGGGGGCGGCGGTCGCGCTGGCGGCACGGCGGAGCGAGGCGACGGCGGCGCTCGCCGCGGAACTCGGTGCGCGCGCGGTGTCGGTGCCGGTCGACGTGACAGCCGCCGGCTCGATCCCAGCGGCCTTCGACGTCGCGGAAGCCGCACTCGGCGGTCCCTGCGACATCCTGGTGAACAACGCCGGCATCGCGGTGACGAAGCCCTTCCTCCAGCAGACCACTGAGGATTGGGACGATGTTATGGCCGTGAACCTGCGCGGCTGCTTCCTGGTGGGGCAGGAAGCAGCGAAGCGGCTGGCGGCAGCGAAGCAGCCCGGGACGATCATCAACATCGCCTCGGTGCTCGGGGAACGCATCATTCCCGGCGTCGCCGGCTACACCGCCGCCAAGGCGGGGCTGCTGCAGCTGACGCGGCAGATGGCGGTGGAACTCGCGCGTTTCGGCATCCGGGTGAACGCCATCGCGCCGGGCTATGTCGCGACCGACATCAACCGCGACTACTTCGCCTCGGAACCCGGCCAGGCGATGATCAAGCGCATTCCGCAGCGGCGCCTGGGCTCGCCGGATGATTTAACCGGGCCGCTACTGCTTCTCGCCTCCGCCGCCGGCGCGCATATGACGGGTGCCGTGGTCACGGTGGATGGCGGACATTCGGTCAACCCGCTGTAGGACGACGCACCATGGATTTCGTGCTGCCACCGGATATCGAGGCGATCCGCCTGCGCATCCGCCGCTTCGTCGATGCCCGGCTGATCCCGCTGGAATCCGACCGCGCCAACTACGACGAGCACGACAACATCGCCCCGCATGTGCTGGCGGAGATGCGCAAGGCCGCCAAGGCCGAAGGGATCTGGGCTCTGCAGATGCCCAAGCGCCTCGGGGGGATGGAACTGCCGCGCATCGGCATGGCCGCCTGCTATGAGGAAATGAACCGTTCCATCTTCGGCCCCGTGGTGTTCAATTCCGCCGCGCCCGACGACGGCAACATGATGATCCTCGACAAGGTGCTGCCCGAGGCGATGAAGCCACGCTGGCTGCAGCCCATCGTGAACGGGGATGTGCAATCGGCCTTCGCCATGACCGAGCCCGATGGCTGCGGGTCCGATCCCAACCTGACCTATACGAAGGCCGAGCGCATCGGCAACGACCGCTGGCGCATCACGGGCCGCAAGCACTTCATCACCGGCGCGGGCAACGCGAAGATCTTCATCATCATCGCGCGCACATCCGATGACGAGCGCAAGGGCCTGTCCGCCTTCCTGTTCGATGCCGATGCGCCCGGCTGGAAGATCACCCGCCGCATCCCGATCATGGGCCCGGAGGAACATGGCGGGCATTGCGAACTGGAGTTCGACGGGCTGGAAATCCCGGACGATCAACGCCTGCTCGGCATCGGCGACGGGCTGAAGCTGACGCAGATGCGCCTTGGCGTCGCGCGGCTGACGCATTGCATGCGCTGGACCGGCCTCGCGCGGCGCTCGCTGGAGATCGCGATGGAGCGCATCAAGGTGCGTGATTCCTTCGGCATGAAGCTGATCGACCGCGAAAGCGTGCAGGGCCTGGTCGGCCAGGCGGCGATGGAGATCGAGATCGGCCGCCTGCTGACCATGCGCGCCGCCTGGGCGCTCGACCAGGGATCCTTCGCGCGCAAGGAGGTGTCGATGGCCAAGATCGTCGTCGCCGACGCGCTGCAGAAATCGGTGGACACGGCGCTGCAGTTGCTCGGCGCGCGGGGCTATTCCAAGGACACGGTCATCGAGTGGATCTATCGCTACGCCCGCCAGGCGCGGCTGGTCGATGGCGCGTCGGAAGTGCATCGCATGGTCCTGGCGGGGCTGCTGCGATCCGAGGGCGATGGCTTCTTCCGCTGGGGCGAGGCCGGACGTGGATGAGGCCCGCCGCGAACGCCTGACCACCTGGCTGCGCGCGGCCAGCGGCGACGCGTCCCTGGTCATCGAGGGCGCGTCGCTGCTGTCGGGCGGCGCCATCCAGCAGAACTGGGCGCTGGAGGTGAATGGCGGGCATGCCTGGGTGCTGCGGACGGACAATGCGGCGACGCTCGCCGTCAGTCACGGCCGCGCACAGGAATACGCGCTGCTGCGCGCCGCCTTCGCGGCTGGCGTCACCGTGCCGCAACCGCTGTTCCTGTGCGAGGACGCATCCGTACTCGGCGCGCCCTTCTTCGTCATGCACCGCGTCGCGGGGACCGCCGCTGCCCATCGCGTGGTGCGCAGCGGCACGCTCGGCGGCGGGCGCGAGGCCTGCGTGCGGGCACTCGGGCGCGAATTGGCGCGCATCCACACGGTGACACCCCCGCGCACCGACCTCACCTTCCTGGGCACGGCCCCCGCCGACCCATGCCGCGCCTTCATCGCCGGGCAGCGCGCCGCGCTGGACCGCCAGCGCACGCCACGTCCGGTGCTGGAATGGGGGCTGCGTCATCTGGAACGCACCGCGCCGCCACCCGTGCCACCCGTGCTGGTCCACAACGACTTCCGCACCGGCAACATCATGCTGGACGAGACCGGCGTGACGGCCGTGCTCGACTGGGAATTCGCGCTGTGGTCCGACCCGCATGCCGACCTCGGCTGGCTCTGCGCGAAATGCTGGCGCTTCGGCAACGACGCGCAGGAGGCCGGCGGCATCGGCCCCCGCGCGGCGCTGTATGAAGGCTACGGCCAGGTGGACGATGCCCGCGTGCGCTGGTGGGAAGTCGCCGCGCATATCCGCTGGGCCTCGATCGCTGTCGACCAGGCGGAACGGCACATCTCGGGTGTCGAGCGCAACCTCGAACTGGCGCTGACCGGCCACATGGTCCCGGGCCTGGAATGGGAGATCCTGCGCATGGTGGAGGCCCGCGATGCTGCGTGAGGAACCGGCTGCCCCCGATCTGCTCGCCATCGCGCGCGACGTGCTGCTGAATGACCTGCTGCCCGCCCTGCCGCCCGACAAGGCCTTCGCCGCGCGCATGGTCGCCAACGCCATGGCGATCGCGGGGCGGGAGGCGGAGCAAGACGCGGCCTGGGAAGCCGAAGCCCTGGCACGCATGCCCGGCGACCCGCGCGACTTCGCCGCCGCCATCCGGCAGGGCCGCTTCGATCCGGGCAGCGCGGGCCATGCGTTGGCGGCCGCGCTGCTGGACGAGATCACCCGCGCGCGCTGTGCCGTGAGCGCGCCGCGCGCGCTCGGCAAGGGCTGAGGCCATGATGGAAGACGACCTGCCGAAATCGGCCGCGAACCACGTTCCGCTCTCGCCGGTTTCCTTCCTCGCCCGCGCGGCGCGCATCTGGCCCACTCGGATCGCCATCATCCATGGGGCGCGGCGCGTCACCTATGCGCAGTACCTGGATCGCAGTCGGCGCCTAGCCTCCGCCCTGCGTCTGACGGGCGTCGTGCCCGGCGATGTCGTCGCGGCCCTGCTGCCCAACATCCCGGAGATGCTGGAAGCGCATATGGGCGTGCCCATGGCGCGTGCCGTGCTGTGTCCAATCAACACCCGGCTCGACGCGCCGACGGTGCGCTTTATCCTCGGCCATTCGGGCGCCAAGGTCCTGCTGCTGGACCGTGAGTTCGCCGCGCTGGTCACGGAGGCGCTGAAGGATGTGACCGACCCGCCGCGCGTCATTGTCGTGGACGACGCCGAGGGTCGCGGCGCCGCGGCGATCGACGCGACAGGTTATGAAGACTTCCTCGCCACGGGCAATGCGGCGTTCCCCGTCGAGCCGCCGGGGGATGAATGGGCGGCGATCTCGCTCTCCTATACCTCCGGCACCACGGGCGATCCGAAGGGGGTCGTGGTGCATCATCGCGGCGCCTATCTGAATGCCTGCGGCAATGCGCTGGCATTCGGGCTCTCGCCGCGCAGCGTCTATCTGTGGACGCTGCCGATGTTCCACTGCAATGGCTGGACCTATACATGGGCCGTGACCTTGCAGGGCGGGACGCATGTCTGCCTGCGGCGCGTCGATCCCGCGCAGATCTTCGCGCTGATCGCCGAATATGGCGTGACGCATCTCTGCGCCGCCCCGGTGGTGCTGACCATGCTGATCCACGCGCCAGAGGACCAGCGCCGCGCGTTCCCGCACCGCGTCGGCATCGCGACCGGCGGTGCGGCGCCACCCTCCCCCGTCATCGCCGCGATGGACGGGCTGGGCTTCGACGTCGCGCATCTCTACGGCCTGACGGAATGCTACGGGCCATCGCTGCTCTGCGCCTGGCAGCCGGAACTCGCCAACCTCGCCTTGCCGGACAAGGCCGCCTTCATGGCGCGGCAGGGCGTGCCGCTGCCGACACTGGAAGACGCGACGGTGATCGACGCCGACACTGGCGCGCGCGTGCCGGCAGACGGCGCGACGCTCGGCGAGATCGCGCTGCGCGGCAACACGGTGATGAAGGGCTATCTTCGCAATCCGAAGGCCAACGCCGCCGCCTTCGTCGATGGCTGGTTCCGCACCGGCGACCTCGGCGTGCTGCACCCCGATGGCTATATCGAGGTGAAGGACCGCGCCAAGGACATCGTCATCTCGGGCGGCGAAAACATCTCCAGCCTGGAGGTCGAGGAGGCGCTGTATCGCCACCCCGACGTCATGGAAGCCGCGGTCGTCGCGCATCCCGACCCGAAATGGGGCGAGGTGCCGCACGCCTTCGTCACGCTGAAGCCCGGCGCGAGTGCCACGCCTGCCGACATCATCGCGCATTGCCGTGCGCATCTCGCGCATTTCAAGGCGCCGCGGCACGTGACCTTCGGTCCGCTGCCCAAGACGGCGACGGGCAAGATCCAGAAGTTCGAGCTGCGGCGCGGGTTGCGCGAGGACTGACCCGCTACTTCCCGTGTGGTTGCTGCGGCGCGGGTTTCGGCGCCGGCGGTCGCGGCGGGGTGGATGGGCCGGAGATGACGTCGAAATCGTATTCGGTGCGCTTCATGGTGACCTCCTGTGTGGGGCCGCCTTGCACCTGGGTCTTGCGGGTAGCGGGATCATGGTCCCCGAAACGCGAAAGCCGCCAGGGCTTGGCGGCTTTCGGGGAAACTTGGTCGCGTGGACGATCCCTCAGGCCGCTGGTGGATACCAGCGGTACCAAAATCGAACGGTCGGGATGCGGTTCGCAACCATGGGCGGATACTATGGCACGTCACCGGCGGGCATGCAAGCGAGGGATCACGGCGTGCCGCCGCGCCCCTGCACACTGCGCCCGATGATCGGCAGGTCGATCACAAGATCGCGCCGCGCCGGGCGCGGTTCCCAGCGCGCGCGATAGACGCGCAGCTCATGATCCTCGACCGGGACGTTCGCCTCGACAGGAATGCGGCGGATCTCCTCGAAATCCGGGCCGTCCAGCACGCGTTGCAGCGCCGCCATCTGGTCGAGGTCCGTCCAGAAATCGCGCTGCGCAACCACGATGGAAATGCCGACATCGCGCAGCAGGTCACGGATCTGTTCGTCCGTGTAGGTCGTCTCCCGCACGCCGAGCTCGCGCCGCACGGAGACCGACAGGAACAGCTTGTCGGCGCGCACGGTCATCAGGTCGCCACGGCCAGTCGCGGTGCGCATGCTGAAGATGAAGGACCCGTCGCGCTTGCCGGAGAACAGGATCGCACCCTGCGGTGGCGCAAGGCCTGCGGCGATGCGCGCCGCCTCCCGGTACCCGTCGACCTGCGGCACCTGGGCGAACAGCATCGTCGCGACGGCGAGCAGGGCGGCAACACCCACCGCCGCGGGGCCGCGCAGCGCATCAGCCAGCGGCTGCAACAGGCAGCGCAGACCGAGCGCCGCCCAGACCGCGACCGGCACCATCAGGATCACGCCGTGTCGCGCCTCCTTCAGTTCCACGAAGGACAGGGCAACGTAGCCGAGCACGAACCAGGCCGCGAACAGCACGACCGCGGCGCGCTCCAGCCCCTGCCGGCGAAACGCTGCGACGAAGCCGATCGCGGCAAGGCCAAGCATGGGCCAGCCGGCCATGCTTGGCAGTTGCTCGGCATACCAGGTCCAGCCTGCCAGCGTGCTGCGGGACGCCGGTGTATCGGCGATAGCGACCACCGATTGCACATTCGCCTGGCCGAATTTCAGCGTCAGCAAGATCAGCGGCACCAGGCCGAGCACCGCAAGCGGCAGGGCCGCCCAGATCCGCCGGTCGCGCAGCACCGGCCACCCGCGCATCGCCAACACGGCGAGCACCAGCGCCGGCACGACGAAGGCCATGCTGATCTTCGTGTAGAGCGCCGCCAGCAGCAGCAGCACCGTCGCCGCCAGGGCACCGGTCCCGCCATCCCGCGCGAAACGCCACGCAAAGACCGTCGCCCAGACGAGGAACGCAAGCGCCGGGATCTCCAGCATCAGTTGCCGGCCCCACAGTGCGATCTCGCCCGCGCCAAGCAGCAGCAAGGCCACCGACAGCGCCGTCCAGCGCCCGGCCATCATCTGCGCGAGTGCAAAGACGCCCGCACCGAGCGCGAAGAGGTGGAGAGCCACCACCGCCTGGATGACCGCCTGGCTCTCGCCGAACAGCAGGATGACGGGCGCGCTCAGCGCATAGAACAGCGGCGGATAGAACAGGATCGTGAGCGCCGGATACTGCGCATAGAAGTCGAAGGCGAAGCCCCGGGGATCGCCGATCGGCATGGTGCGCAACAGCTCGGCCACGAAGATGCCGTTGAGCCCGTGCCGCGGCGCATCGCTCCACCAGAAGCCGCCGGATGTCGGCGATGTCGCATAGAGCCCTAGCGCACAGGCGGCGATGACCGCTAGACAGGCCAGCAGCCCCGGCCCGCCGGCGCCAGTTGATGGGAACGACGTATTCTGTGACACCGCAGGATAATCCCCCGATACCAACGGACGGTCCGGCCGAGGCCGAGGTTCCGCTCTGTGTCGATTTGGACGGCACGCTTCTTGTTGGCGACAGCCTCTATGAACTTGTGCTGGCCTGCTTGGGGAAGCAACCATTTCTGCTGTTCCTCATGCCGTTCTGGCTGCTGCGCGGAAAGGCGGCGCTGAAGGATCGTCTGGCCCAGGCAATGGATCCGTCCGGCCTGTCCTTCGTCTTCCACCAGCCCTTCCTGGCCTATCTGCGCGCGGAACGGGAACGTGGCCGCCGCCTCGTCCTCGCCACCGCTGCCGACTATCGGGTGGCGGAGGCCGTCGCCGCCCGCACCGGCCTGTTCGATGAAGTCCTGGCGACGCGACCGGGCCACAACCTGCGCGGGTCCGCGAAGGCTCGGGCACTCGTCGCGCGCTTCGGCGAGCGCGGCTTCGACTATGCCGGCAATGACCGGCACGACCTGCCGGTCTGGGCGGTGGCGCGCGCGGCCATCGTCGTCGCGCCACGCCGTTCCGGCATCGCAGCCCGCGCCGCCACGGTCGCGCCCGTCGAGCGGGTCTTCCCCGCCGCGGCACCATCGCCGCGCACGCTGCTGCGGGCCATGCGTCCGCACCAATGGGCCAAGAACGCCCTTGTCTTCCTGCCGGTGATCGCCGCCCATCGCTTCTCGGACATGACGGCGCTCGGGCATGCCGCGGTCGCCTTCGTCGCGCTCAGCTTGGTTGCCTCGGCCGGCTATCTGGTGAACGACCTGCTCGACCTGCAGGCTGACCGGACGCATCCGCGCAAGCGGACCCGCCCCTTCGCCTCGGGCGACCTGCCGGTGCCCGCCGGCCCGCCGATGATCCTGCTGCTGCTGGCGGTGGGCCTCGCCATCGCCGCCTCGGTTTCCTGGACCCTGGCCGCCTGGATCGCGCTGTACCTCGTGCTGACGCTGACCTACTCGACCTGGCTCAAGCGCCGCGTTCTGATCGATGTCTTCGTCCTGGCCGCGCTCTACACCCACCGCATCCTCGCCGGCGCCATCGCATCCCTGATCGCGCCATCTTTCTGGCTGCTGGCGCTGTCCACCTTCCTGTTCCTCAGCCTGGCGATGCTCAAGCGCTATTCCGAGCTGGTCAGCGCCCTGTCGCACCCGACCGGCGAGGAGCGGCCCGGCGGCCGCGGCTACCGCATCGAGGACCTGGACACGCTCGGCGCGCTCGGCGCGGCCAGCGGCTTTTCGGCGGTCTTCGTGCTGGCGCTGTACATCGAAAGCGCGAATGTGCGCGTGCTGTACCGCACGCCCGAGGTGTTCTGGCTGTGCTGCCCGCTGCTGCTCTATTGGATCAGCCGCATGTGGATCGGCGCCCGGCGCGGCAAGATCGACGACGATCCGCTGGTCTTCGCGCTGCGGGAGAGGGTGAGCCTGATGGTGCTGGGCCTGCTGCTCGTCCTTGTCGCCATCAGCGCGACGGTGGATGTGCGCTGCTGGTTCCTCGGCATCTGCACCTGACGTGCATCAGGATGGCACACCGCTTGCCGGCCATGTATAGGCTGCGGCTCGCTCACCGCACGCTGCGGTGATGCCGCGCCTGCCCCAACCGTGCCATGCCGAGGAGATCACCATGATGCACCGCCGCTCCTTGCTCGGGGCTTCCGGCCTCGCGCTGGCCGCCCCCGCCACCCTGCGCGCCCAGACCCTGCCCAAGATCACCATCGGCATGTCCGGCTGGACAGGCTTCGCGCCGCTGACGCTCGCCGAGCAGGCCGGGCTGTTCCGCGCCAATGGCATCGAGGTGGAGACGAAGTTCGTCCCGCAGCGCGAGCGCAACCTCGCCCTCGTCTCCGGCGCGCTGAACTGCGTCGTCACCACCGTGGACACCATGATCCTCTGGGCAAGTGCGGCGCCGCTGGTGCAGGTGCTCGTGCTTGACCGCTCGCGCGGCGGGGACGGCGTCGCGGTGCGGCCGTCGATCAATGGC
This sequence comes from Roseomonas sp. SRI_022, assembly GCF_057586215.1. Classification (NCBI taxonomy): domain Bacteria; kingdom Pseudomonadati; phylum Pseudomonadota; class Alphaproteobacteria; order Acetobacterales; family Roseomonadaceae; genus Roseomonas; species Roseomonas sp. SRI_022. The sequence continues at coordinate 9,641 of NZ_JBYCZL010000048.1, read as the reverse complement.
TGGGCGGATCTGAAGGGCAAGACGATCGCCGTCGATGGCGCCGGCACCACGCCCTATTTCGTGCTCGCCTATATGATGCGCGAGAACGGGCAGTCGATTCGCGACATCACGGCCGCGACGCTCGCCCCGCAGCCGGCCGCGCAGGCCTTCGTCGCGGGCCAGTTCGACGGCTGCTCGACCTACGAACCCTATCTGTCGCAGGTGCGCGCGATGGGCGCGGACAAGGGCAAGATCCTCGCGACCACGCTCGACCACCCCTGCGTGGTGGACACTCTCGCCTTCACGCCGGCCTTCATCCAGGCGAACCCCGAAGCGGTGCGGCGCGTGGTGAAGTCCTGGTGGGACGCGCTGGCGATGATCGAGCGCGAGCCGGATCGCTCCTTCGAGATCATGGGCCGCCGCGTCAACCAGACCGGCGAGCAGTTCAAGGCCAGCGCACAGTTCATCGAATGGCTCGACCAGGCGAAGAACAAGGCCTACGTCGCCGACGGCCTGCCGCAATTCATGCAGAAGGCGCACACGGTGCAGCGCGAGACTGGCGTCGTGCGCCAGGACGTCAATCTCGGCGCACTGCTCAACACCACTTTCCTTGGGTGAGATGAAGCCGCTCGTTCCCGTTTCGGCCGCCGCCCGCGTCCTGCTGGGCGCCGGCTTCTTCCTGCTGTTCGTGCTGGCCTGGGGCGCGGCGACCTGGTCGGGCTGGGTGCCGCCGCTGTTCCTCGCCTCGCCGGAGCGCACCTTGCGCGCCGGCTGGTCGCTGCTGACCGAGTTCGGCTTCGCCGGGGACATCGCGATCACCGTCTTCCGCGTGGTCGGCGGCTTCGCGATCGCGGCGGCGATCGGCGTGCCGCTCGGGCTGATGATGGGCGCCTTCAAGCCTGTGGAGGCCTTCTTCGAGCCCTTCATCTCGTTCGCACGCTACCTGCCCGCCTCCGCCTTCATCCCGCTGCTGATCCTGTGGGCGGGCGTGGGGGAGGCGCAGAAGCTGTCGGTCATCTTCATCGGGTCTTTCTTCCAGATCGTCATCATGGTCGCGGTGATCGCGGGGGCGACGCGGATGGACCTGGTGGAGGCGGCCTATACGCTCGGCGCGCGCTCCCGCGGCATCCTGCGCCGCGTCATCATCCCGTCCTCCGCGCCGCAGGTGATGGAGACGCTGCGCCTCGTGCTCGGCTGGGCCTGGACCTACGTGATCGTGGCGGAGCTGATCGGCGCGACCAGCGGCATCGGCCACATGATCATGGACAGCCAGCGGCTGCTCGATACTGGGCAGATGATCTTCGGCATCGTGGTGATCGGGCTGATCGGGCTGGTGACGGACTTCCTGTTCAAGGCACTGAACCGGACGCTGTTCCCCTGGGCGGTGCTGTGAGATGAGCCGCAAGACCCTGCGCATCTCCGGTGTCACCCGCAGCTTTCCCGGTAGGGGCCGCGCCGGCCCGACGCTGGCGTTGCAGCCGGTCGACCTGACGGCGAAGCCCGGCGAGTTCGTCGCCATCCTCGGCCCGTCGGGCTGCGGAAAATCCACGCTGCTGCGCATCGTCGCGGGGCTCGACCACCCGACCGGCGGCGGCGTCTCGCTCGATGGCACGCCGGTCGCCGCCCCGGGGCCGGATCGCGGCATGGTGTTCCAATCCTACACGCTGTTCCCCTGGCTGACCGTCGCCCAGAACATCCGCTTCGGCCTCGCTGAACGCGGCCTACCGGACGCCGAGCAACAGGCCGTCGCCGAGCGCTTCATCGCCCGCACCGGCCTCAAGGGCTTCGAGAACCACTGGCCGCGCCAGCTCTCGGGCGGCATGCAGCAGCGCTGCGCGCTGGCCCGCGCGCTGGCGAACGATCCCGAGATCCTGTTGCTCGACGAACCCTTCGGTGCGCTCGACCACCAGACGCGCGAACTGATGCAGGAATTGCTGCTGGAGATCTGGGAAGCCGATCGCAAGACGGTGCTGTTCGTCACCCACGACATCGACGAGGCGATCTTCCTCGCCAACCGTGTCGTGGTGATGTCCGCCCGGCCCGGGCGCATCAAGGCGGATGTGCCGATCCCCCTGCCCCATCCACGCGACTGGACGGTGAAGACCACGCCGGAATTCGCCACGCTCAAGGCCAGGCTGATGGGCGAGATCCGCGAGGAAGTGCGCAAGGCGGCGTCGGCGGCCGGGTGACACGCCCGTCACGCCGATGGCCGCGACAGCACATAGGCCACGCCGCTGAGCATGAACCCGGCGACAGCGGCGACGAGCCACGGGCCTGGCGCGCCGGCGACATAGAACACGACGAAGCCGAGCGTGGTCCCGGCCACCGCCATGAGCTTGGCGCGACGGGGGATCGCCCCGCGCTCGCGCCAGGCCCGCAGCACCGGCCCGAAGCGGGGATGGTCGAGCAGCCAGGCCTCCAGCCGCTGCGAGGATCGCGCGAAGCAGGCTGCCGCCAGGATCAGGAAGGGCGTGGTCGGCAGCACCGGCAGGAAGGCGCCGACGACACCGAGCGCCACCAGAAGCAATCCCAGGACGAGATAGACGCCGCGCATCACTGCCGGCCCTGCGCGCCGGGCCCCGATGATTCGCACGCGGTGCGGCGTCATGCGCTCCGGCTTGGCCATGCCGCAGCCGTGGCACCATCCGGTGCCGCCGTCGAGATCGCTGGCCTGGATGCAGGGGCGTTCCATCGCGGCGCAGTTGGCCGTTGCCCTGGCGCATGGGACGGGCCATTCACCCCCGCATGGATATCCCCGCGACGATCCCCCGCGCCGCCCTGGTCACCGGCGGGGCGCGCCGGCTTGGCCGGTCGATGGCGCTCGCCCTCGCCGGGGCGGGGTTCGACCTCGCCATCCACTACGGCGCCAGCGCGGCGGAGGCGGATGCGACCGTAGCCGAGATCCGTGCGCTCGGCCGCCGCGCCGTCGCATTGCCGGCCGACCTCGCGACCGAAGCCGAGGTCGCGCGGCTGCTGCCCGCCGCCGCCGCGGCGCTCGGCCCGATCGGCGTCCTGGTGAACAACGCATCGACCTTCGAGCGCGACGAATGGCACGACGCGACACGCGAATCCTGGGACCGGCATGTCGAACCAAACCTGCGCGCGCCCTTCGTGCTATCCCAGGCCTTCGCCCGTGTGCTGCCCGCGGGTGCGGAAGGCGTGGTGGTGAACTTGCTCGACCAGCGGGTCTGGTCGCTGACGCCCCACTTCGTCTCCTACACCGTGTCCAAGGCCGGGCTCTGGGCGCTGACGCAAGCCCTCGCCCTGGCGCTGGCGCCGCGCATCCGCGTCAATGCGATCGGCCCTGGCCCCGCCCTGCCGAGCCCGCGTCAGTCGCAGGACCAGTTCGACCGCCAGGCGCGATCCGTGCCGCTGCGCCACGGGACGGGGCCTGAGGAAGTGGCGCGCGCACTGCTGGCGATACTCTCGCTGCCATCCATGACCGGGCAGATGATCGCCCTCGATGGCGGGCAGCATCTGCAATGGTCGCCCACCCAGGGCATGGAGCCCGAGGAATGACCATCGAACCCGACGCTGCCGCGGGCCTGCGACACGTCTTCGTACGTGGGTTGACGGTGCAGGCGCACCTGGGCGTGCATGCACACGAGAAGACTCAATCACAACGTGTCGTGATCGGCATCGACCTTGCCGTGCGCGATTCCCATGCACCGTCATCGGAAGGGCCCGATGAATTGTCGCGCGTGGTGGATTACGGCGTCGTTGCGGAAACGGCGCGCCGCATCGCATGCGCAGGACACGTTCGCCTAGCCGAGACCCTCGCTGAACGCATTGCGCTTGCAATACTTGGTGATGATCGCGTGTTGCGTGTGCGCGTATCGGTAGAGAAGCCTGACGTGCTTCGTGACGTGACGAGCGTGGGCGTTGTCGTTGAAAGGACGCGATTTTGAAACTGACCGCGGGCGGATTTTGTCCACTGCCCGACGAGAGCGGGGCGCCGTCCGGCCGGGTCAAGAGAAGATTTCCCCTTGACGCTCACGGAATTGTTAAGTCGAGATTTATATCTTTAAAATTCAATCACTTAAATAGTAGCGGCCGGGACGCCCAAAACCGGGGCAAGTCGTTGAAACCCTTTTGTAACCACGCGATCTACGTCTTCGGTCGCCCTTCGCCCACAGACTTATCCACACCTTTCGTGGACAACCTGGCGACCACCGCACACCCCTTGACCGCCTTATGACCGAGACCCCGGAACAACCCCCGCGCGAGGACGGCCTCGCGGTCATCGAGGCCGCGCTGCCGACCCTGCCACTCGCGCCTGGCGTGTATCGGATGCTCGATGCCAAGGGCGATGCACTCTATGTCGGCAAGGCCCGTTCGTTGCGGCGCCGTGTCACATCCTACACGCAACTCTCGCGCCTGTCCGAACGGCTGCGGCGCATGGTGTTCGAAACGCGCAGCCTCGAAATCGTCACCACCGCCTCCGAGGCGGAAGCGCTGCTACTCGAGGCGAATTTCATCAAGCGGCTGCGGCCGCGCTTCAACATCGTCCTGCGCGACGACAAATCCTATCCCTGGCTGCTGATCACCGACGATCATCCCTATCCGCAGATCGCCAAGCATCGCGGCGAGCGGCGGAAGGGCGCGTCCTACTACGGCCCCTTCGCCTCGGCCGAGGCGGTGAAACAGACGATCCGCGCGCTGCAGCGCGTCTTCCTGCTGCGATCCTGCCGCGACACCGTGTTCGACAGCCGAACGCGGCCATGCCTGCTGTTCCAGATCAAGCGCTGCTCGGCACCCTGCGTCGAACGCATCAGCCACGACGACTACGCCGCACTTGTGCGTGAGGCGAAGGAGTTCCTGTCCGGCGGCACGCCTTCGATCCAGAGGCGTCTCGCCAGCGAGATGGAAGCCGCCGCGGCGAATCTCGAATTCGAGCGCGCCGCCGCCCTGCGCGACCGCATCCGCGGCCTGACGCATGTGCAGGGAACGGATCGCGTCAATCTCGATGGCGTCGGCGATGCCGACGTGGTCGCGCTGCACCAGGCGGCCGGGCAGTCCTGTGTGCAGGTCTTCTTCTTCCGCGGTGGGCGCAACAACGGCAACCGCCCCTACTTCTTGAATCACGCGAAACAGGACCAGTCGGCCGAGGAGGTGATGGGCACCTTCCTCGCGCAGCTGTACGACGACCTGCCGCCGCCGCCGCTCGTCCTCCTTTCACACGAGCCGCCCGAAGCGGCCCTGATCGCCGAGGCGCTGTCGCTCAAGGCCGGCCGCAAGGTCGAGTTGCATCGCCCCCAGCGCGGCGAGAAGAAGGACGCGGTGGACCACGCCGCCACCAATGCGCGGGAAGCGCTGGAACGGCGCCTCGCCGAGGGCACCGCCCAGGCGCAGTTGCTCGATGGTGTCGCCACCCTGTTCGATCTTCCCGGCGCGCCGGAACGCATCGAGGTCTACGACAACAGCCACATCCAGGGCGCCAACCCCTATGGCGTCATGGTCGTCGCCGGCCCTGCCGGATTCATGAAGCAGGCCTACCGGAAGTTCTCGATCCGCGTGGCGCAGGGCAATGACGACTTCGCCATGATGCGGGAGGTCTTCGAACGTCGCTTCGGCCGCGCCCTGCGGGAAGACCCCAGCCGCGAATCGGAATCTTGGCCCGACCTGGTGCTGATCGACGGCGGCGCAGGCCAATTGTCCGCCGCCCAGGCGGTGATGGCGGAACTCGGCGTCGAGGACGTGCCGCTGGTCGCCGTCGCCAAGGGCCCCGACCGCGACGCCGGCCGCGAATGGTTCCACATGGCCGGCCGCGAACCCATCCAGCTGCCGCCCCGCGATCCCGTGCTCTACTACCTGCAGCGGCTGCGCGACGAAGCGCACCGTTTCGCGATCTCCGCCCACCGCGCGGGACGGTCCAAGGCGCTCACACGATCGGAACTGGATGACATCCCCGGCGTCGGGACCGCGATCAAACGGCGGCTGCTCAACCATTTCGGCTCGGCGCGCGGGGTGCGGAACGCGGCACTCACCGACCTCGCCGCCGCACCGGGCGTCGGACCGCGCGTGGCGCAGCGCATCCATGAGCATTTCCATCCCGGCGCCACGGTGGCCCCGCGCGACGGGACGGGCTAAGCAAGCAATCGCGATGCCGACCGACCTCCCCAACCTGCTGACGATCTCCCGCATCGCGGCCATCCCGGTGCTCGTCGCCGTCGCGGCGCTCGGCACGCGCTGGGGCGACATGGCGGCCTGCGTGGTTTTCTCGGTGGCCGCCATCACCGACTATTTCGACGGCAAGATCGCGCGCGACCGCGGCGTCACATCCTCCTTCGGACGCATGCTGGATCCGATCGCGGACAAGTTGCTGGTGGGCGCTGCATTGATGCTGCTGGTCGGGCTCGACCGGCTGTCGCCTGCCGCGCTGTATCCGGCGATCGTCATCATGCTGCGCGAGATCATGGTCTCCGGCCTGCGCGAATACCTCGCGGAGCTGCGCGTCGGCCTGCCGGTCACGCGGCTGGCGAAGTGGAAGACCGGCTTCCAGATGGGCGCGCTCGGCACGCTGCTCGCCGGCGACACCGGCGCCTCGGTGATCGGTCTCGGCGCGCTGCCGGTGTCCCTGATCGGTGAGGCTGGCCTGTGGGTCGCCGCGGCGCTGACGCTCGTCACCGGCTGGGATTATCTCCAGGCCGGGCTGCGCCATGCCGGCCAGGCGGACGCTTCCGCCGCACAGGGGCCCTCGCATCACGACAAGACCGCGGCGCGCCCTTGAGCGTGGCAGGCCGCAGGCGCATCTTCACACCATGATCGCGGAGCGAAACACGATGAGGCGCGCATCCCGAGGCGGTGTCCTCCTGTCCGTCGCCCTGCTGGCCGGTTGCGGCCCCGACTGGCAGCCATCCTGGAACATGGCCAGCCTGCCGGAGGTGGAAGGCGACAGCCTGACCATCCGCCGCGTCACGGGCGAGGACCCCGAATTCACCCCCCTGCAATCCGAGAGCATCGCCGATCTGCGTCGGTCGGTCGGCGCGCTGCTCAACCGGCCACCGGATGGTCCCACCGCGGCGATGACCTCGGTGCCGGAATACCGCCCGGTGCCGCGCCCTGAAGTCGATGCACAGACGCGCCGCCGGCCGGGCTCCTCCACGCCGCCGGACGTGCTGGCCACACCGGCGCCGGTCGCCACCCCTGCCCCCGCCCGCCCGGTGCCGCCTGTCCTGCCCCCGGCCTCCGGCCGCGTCGAAGGCACGCAGGTCCTGGTGCCCGGCCAGCCCGCGGGCACCGTCACGGGCGGTACCGACCGCGTGCAGACCTTCAGCCAGCCCGGCAATCCGGCCGGCGGCGTCGCCATCCGCGATGGCGGCACCACCACCGTCATCCAGCCCGGCGGGCGCGTGACCACCATCCCGACCCCGCGCTGATCCCATGCGAGTCCTGTACTTCGCCTGGCTGCGTCAGAAGGTCGGCATCGCCGAGGAGGAGGTCGCGCCCCCCGCCGAGGTGCGCGACGTCGCCGGCCTGATCCGCTGGCTCGCGGCGCGTTCGCCTGCCCATGCGACCGCCTTCGCCGACCCGCGCCAGGTGCGCGCCGCGGTGAACCAGGATTTCGCGACGCCCGACCAGCCGGTCGCCGCGAATGACGAGGTTGCCTTCTTCCCCCCCGTCACCGGCGGCTGACATGGCCCGTATCCTCGTGCAGGACGCGGCCTTCGATCTGGCCGCCGAGACCGCGTCGCTGGCCGCCGGGCGCGTCGATGTCGGCGGCATCGCCACCTTCCTTGGCGTCTGCCGCGGCGATGACGGGCTTTCGGCGCTGGTGCTCGAGCACTATCCCGGCATGACCGAACGCGCGATCGCGCGCATCGCCGAGCAGGCCGAGGCGCGCTGGCCGCTGACCGGCTGCACCGTCATCCACCGCACCGGCCGCATCCTGCCCGGCGAGCCCATCGTGCTGGTGCTGACCGCCTCCGCCCACCGTGCCGCCGCGCTCGAGGCCTGCGCCTTCCTGATCGACTGGCTGAAGACCAAGGCGCCCTTCTGGAAGCGCGAGGAATTCGCCAACCGCCCCGATCGCTGGGTCGAGGCCAAGGCCGAGGACGACATGGCCGCCGAACGCTGGACCGGGGCCGCGTGACGAAACCACCGCATCTCGATGCCGTGGTGATCCCCTGCCGCGACATCGCCCGCCAGCGCGCCTTCTACGAGCGCATCCTCGAAGGCCCGCCGGCCGATGCCGGCAGCGGCTGGCTGCGCTTCGACCTCGACCATGTCAGCCTGGTGCTGCGCGCCCGCGGCGACGCGCTGTTCCCCCGCGAAGGCCAGCCCGGCGTGATGCTCGCCTTCCACCTCGACTCCCGCGACGAGGTCGAGCGCTGGCACCGGCGGCTGCTGATGGCCAAGGTCGCCGTGCTGGACCCGCCAGGGCCGCTGCCCTCCGGGGAATTCGCGCTGCACGCGGCGGATCCCGAAGGCAACGTGCTGTGCCTCTTCGCACCGTGAGGCCGCGGCGCGTTACTTTATTGCTTTAGGATTTTAGGTTTTCAGGCCCTTATTGGCGAGAAGCGCGCGGGTCGCGCCTTGATTGTAGGAATATAATACGGCTCTCTCGCGCGGTCCAGCGCCGTCGGAGGGGCGCCGCCCCTCCGAACCTCCCCGCCAGAGGGCGACGGCCCCCTGGACCGCGGAAACCGGGCTATTCGGGGACGCGCGTCCAGCCCTCGCCGGGGTCGAAGCGGGTCGTGCCGGCAACCACCCGCGCAGTGTTCGGGCCAAGGTCGCGCTCCCAGACATCCCCGGAATGGCTGACCATGAAGGTCTTGATGCCGGACACGCCATATTGCGCCGGCCAGGCGATCGCAGCGAAGCCGCCGATCATCCGGCCGTTCACCAGGTAATCCATCGCTCCGCCCGGCGCCGCCGGCCCCTGCGCCTCCAGCATGCGGAACAGGTAACCGTGGAAGGGCTGCGGCGTGTCGCCCGGCGTGCGTGAATAGCCCCCCGCGCTCGCCGCCGCGAAAAGCGGGCCGAGCGGGCTCGGCGCCTCATCCGGGCCGGTCTGCCAGTACAGCCCATTGCGCCGGCCCGGCGTCGAGAAGAACCGGCGCGCATAGACCCGGAACGCACCCTCCCGCCCGACGCCGCTCGCATAGTCGGCCTGCGCGTCCACCAGCTCGCGCATCACCTCGATGGTATCGAGCTCGTTCCGCCCGATGCGGCGATCCACGAGTTCCTGCCCCGCCGCGACGGAATCGAAGCGCCAGACGCCGCCACGCTCCAGCATCGGCAGCGGCAGCGGCCAGCCGTCGCTGCCCACCTCCAGCACGGCGCGGCCCGGCGCGGGGCGCACGATCTCCGCCTTCTGGTCATAGGCGGCGAGGAAACGCTGCCGCACCGCCCGGTCCTCCACCGCATCGCCGGAGCGGATCAACCGGCTGCCCGCGCTGCCGAGGACGCGCAGCGCCTGCCGGTCGCCCGGGGCGCGCAATGCAGCGACCAAGGCGGCGAAGCCTTCCTCCGGGCTACGGAACGCGGCCGGGGGGATCGGTTGCGGTGCCGGCGCGGCGGCCCCGGCGGCCGGTGCCTCGGGCGCCGCCGACGGGGCGGGCGCCTGGGCCAGCGCGGCCGAGGCCGCCAACAGGGCGGCGAGGCCGCCGATCAGGGCTGTCCTGGACATCACCATGCTCCTCACCGCCGCCCGCCACGAC
>NZ_JBYCZL010000047.1:0-28258 GCF_057586215.1 Roseomonas sp. SRI_022 | reverse complement strand
CAGCTGCTTCTCCGGTTTTGGGGGGTTGGGGGGGGGGGGGAAGAGAAAGCGGTACTTCCGGGCGCCAGGCCTCGCGACCGGCGGCCCAACGCACGGCGGCGCGCAACACGGCGCGCATCGAACAGGGTAGCCGTTCCACCCCGCCGGTCAGCGCGGCCCGCGGTAGCCTGCCGCCGCCGGTGCGCCGCCCGTCCGGCACGGCTTCGGCCAGCCGCTGACCCGCACTGCCGCGCCGGTGCGCGGCATGTGACTTGCTCATTCCAGGCGGAGCGGTGCCGGCTGCCACCCTTGCCCGGCGATTGCCCGGAGCACGGTCAGACGGGACCGCGCTCTGCCGCCGGAAAGGGCAATCCATGCTGCGTCGCCGCTTCCTCCTCGCCGTCCCCGCGGTGCTCGCTGCGCCCTCCGCGCTGCATGCCCAAGGCGCCTGGCCGAACAAGCCTGTGCGCATCATCAATCCCTATGCGCCGGGCGGCACCTCGGACATCGTCATGCGCTACCTCGCCGCGGGCATGGAACGCGCCTTCGGCCAACCTTTCATCGTCGAGAACCGGCCTGGCGCCGGCGGCGCGGTCGGCACCGCGCAGGTCGCCGCCGCGGCGCCGGATGGCTACACGCTGCTGGTCACCAACACCGGCCCGCTCGCCGTCTCGGTCAGCATGACGCCGCCGCCGGCCTACAACCTGGAACGGTCCTTCGCCTACGTCACCATGTTCGGCGGCGCGCCGATCCTGTGCGCGGTGAAGGGCGACGGGCCGATCCGCAGCATGGCGGACTACAAGGCGGCCGCGGCGGCGCGGCGCGACGCGGTGTCCTTCGGCTCATCCGGCGTCGGTTCGGTCGGGCACCTCGCTGGCATGCTCTGGGCGCAGGAGGCCGGCGTGGAGCTGCTGCATGTCCCGTTCCGCGGCGCGGCGGATGCCGAGCAATCGATCCTTGGCAACAACACGACGTCGTTGTGGAACACCGTCGGCGCCCATACCGGCGGGTTGCAGGGCGGCAGCATCCGTGGCCTTGCCGTGACCAGCGAGACGCGGCTGTCTTCCGTGGCGAACGTGCCCTCGATCGTCGAAACAGGGTTCCCGGGCTCGGTCGCCTCGAACTGGTTCCTGCTGGCGGGGCCGGCGGGGCTGTCGACCGAGATCGTCGGGCGGCTACGGATGCACCTTTCCGCCGCCATGGCGGAACCCGTCGCGCGCGAGCGCTGGGCCGCGATCGGCATGGTGGCGCTTGGCGATCCCTCGCCCGCCGAAATCAGCACCTTCGTGGCGCGCGAGGCGGCGCGATGGGCGCCGGTGGTCCGGGCGTCCGGGGCATAGGAAGGGCGCCGCGCGTGAGGGTGTCGGCAACGCGCGGTCGGCCTCGCAACGGGCGATGGTCAACTGGCTGGACGCGAGGACGCGCGTGACGACGCGCGTCGCCGGGTTCGCCTGGACCGTCAGGCAGGCGCAGCCATGTCCGTAGTTCCCCTGCGGGCGGGCCCAATCCTGCCCAGTCATGCCGGTGATCTCGCGCATGCCCGGCGGCATCGGCTGGCCCTGGGTTCTGCGGCCAGCCGCAACGGCGCTCCTGCGCCATCGCCGGTGCGGCTGCCGATGCCAGGATGAGAAATGCCGCGAAACCCTGGACCATTGCCGCCTCCGCCGTGCCTGTCGAGCGCGGAAGCCTACGGGCGGGATCCCCGGCGCCAACCGAAGCGCTTCATCGGCTCGCGGCAGGCGTCGCCAGCACAAGCGTCCAGAACAGCCGCGGCACGTTGCCCATCATCACGCCCGGCCCACCGGCATAGCCGACGCCTGCCTGCGTCACATCATCGGCGAGCAGGTTGGCGCGGTGGCCCGGGCTGGTGATCCAGCCCTCCACGACCTGCCGCACATCCATGTAGCCGGCGCCGACATTCTCCCGGTACGACCGCCAGCGGTAGCCGGTGCGGTTGATACGGGCGCCCGGGTCGCTGCCGTCGCTGCCGGTATGGCTCATCCGGCCCCATTGCAGCATGTCGATGGAATGCATCGTGGCCGCCTGCGACAGCCGCGGGTCGAGCCGCAAGGCCGGCCGGCGCTGGCTGGCGCGGAAGGCGTTCACCTCCCGCAGCACCGCGTCCTGAAGCCGCGGGTCGGTTGCCGCGGCCGGCTGCGCGATCGCGGCAAGCCCCAGCCCGCCGGCCATCGCCAGTGCCCGCCTGCCGAATCGAAACTGCTGGTCCCCCATGGCGGTGACGAAGCCGCGAGCGCCGATCCGCGGCAAAGCACGATTTCGGGACCGCGCCTCAGCCGAAACGGTCGATCCAGTGCTGCGCGATATCCTTCCGCCGCGCCACCCAGACGGCATCGCCGGCCCTGGCGACGTGTTCCAGGATCTGCTCCAGCCCGCCGATGCGCGCCGGCCGGCCGATCGTGCGCAGATGCAGCCCGATCGACATCATCCGCCCGCCCTCCTTCATCAGCCGGTCGAAGGCGGCAATGCAATAGCGGGAGAAATCCTCAGCGAAGACGAAGCCCTGTCCGGGCCGGAAGCGCATGTCGTTGGTGTCGAAGGCATAGGGCAGGATGACGTGGGGGCGCCCGCCCACGCCCGGCACCAGCCGCGGCAGGTCGTCGTCATAGGCGTCGGAATCGTAGAGGAAGCCGCCTTCCTCCAGCAGCAACCGCCGCGTGTTCACCGACGGCGCCGATTTGGTGTGCCAGCCCACCGGCCGTGTGCCGGCGGCGTCCGCCAGCGTCGCGACGGCCCTGGCGATGACGGCGCGTTCCTGCGCCTCATCCATATTGGCGTGCATCTCCCAGCGCCAGCCATGGGCGCTGACCTCATGGCCGAGCGCCGCCGGCGCCGAGGCCAGCGCGGGTGTCATCGCCACCGCGCGGCCGCAGGAATTGAACGTCGCCTTCATTCCGAAGGCCTCGAAGGCATCCAGCACACGCCAGATCCCCACGCGCGAGCCATAGGCGAAATGCGTCTCCATGCAGGGATCGGGCGCCCCCTGCACGAGTTGTCCGGTCTCCGGCCCGCTCTCGTTGCGCTCATCGCCGCTGGCGATGGACAGTTCCGCCCCTTCCTCGACATTGACGACGAAGGACACGGCGATGCGCGCCCCGCCGGGCCAGGCTGCATCCGGCGGGTTGCGGCCATAACCGGCAAGATCTCGCCCGGCCGGGGGCATCCCGCCCGGAAGCGCGCCCTCAGCCATAGGCCTTGAGGATCGCCTGCATGGCGGGGGCGAGGTCCGGTCGCTTCAGCGCGAAGGCAACCTGCGCTTCGAGATAGCCGGCCTTGTCGCCGCAATCGAAGCGCTTGCCCTCGTAGCGCAGGCCGTGAAAGGGCTGCACGCCGATCAGCTTCGCCATGGAATCGGTAAGCTGAACCTCGCCGCCCGCACCCTTCTCCAGCTTGGACAGGAAGCCCATCACCTCGGGCATCAGCACGTAGCGGCCGATGATCGTCAGGTTGGACGGCGCCTTGTCGATCGGCGGCTTCTCGACCAGGCCCTTCACCGAGACGAGCCGACCCTTGTCTTCCGCCACGTCAAGCACGCCATAGCGGTTGACGCGTTCCATCGGCACTTCCTCGATGGCGACGACGTTGCCCTCGGTCTCCTTGTAGGCGGCGGCGAGCTGCGCGGTGCAGGACACGTCGCACATCATCAGGTCGTCCGGCAGCAGGATGGCGAAGGGATCGTCGCCGACGAAGGCGCGCGCGCACCAGATGGCGTGGCCAAGGCCCATCGGCACCTGCTGGCGCACCGTCACGATCGAACCCGGCGTCATCGCCTGGGACCGCAGCAGTTCCAGCTCCGCCGCCTTGTTGCGCTCGGTCAGCGTGCGTTCGAGTTCGAAGGCGACGTCGAAGTGCTCGACGATGGCGGTCTTGCCGCGGCCGGTGATGAAGCAGAACTGCTCGATGCCCGCGGCGCGGGCTTCGTCCACCGCGTATTGGATCAGCGGCTTGTCGACGACGGGCAGCATCTCCTTCGCCAGCGCCTTGGTGGCGGGCAGGAAGCGGGTGCCGAGGCCGGCGACGGGCAGCACGGCCTTCTTCAGTGGCTTCAGTGGCACGGCAAGCGAATCCTCGATTCCAGACCTGGTCTTCCTAGCAAAACACGCGGCTGGGACGCGAATAAGGCGTGCCATGCCGGCGCAACGGGCGGAAGGCGGGCGGGCCGCATGGCGTGGCACGCAGGCGGCATCCGAACGGAGCGCCTCGCATGATCCCGATTACCCCTCTCAATCGCCTGTCGCTCGCCGCCTTCGGGCTGCATGGCGCGGACCAACTGGCCATGGCGGCGCTGCCGCTGACGGCGGTGCTGGTGCTCGGCGCCGGGCCCGGGCTGGTTGGCGCGCTGCTGGCCGCCCAGGCGGCGGCCTGGCTGGCCTTCTCGCTGCCGGCGGGCCTCCTGGTGGACCGATTCGCGCGGGTTGCCCTGCTGTGTGCCGCCGCCATCGCGGCCGCCACCGGGGCGGCACTCGCCCTGCCGGCGGCGCTCGGCGGTTGGGCGCCGCTGCTCGGTGTCGCGACCTTCATCGCCGCCTGCGGCACGGTGCTGTTCGTGCTCACCGCCGGCAGCCTGGTGCCGGTCTTCGCGCCGCGGGAGGCCCTGGCGGCGGCGAATGCGCGGTTGGAACTGGCCCGCGCGGTGGCGAGCCTCGCCGCGCCGCCGCTGGCCGGGCTGCTGGCGGCACGCGGTGCGCCAGTTGCGGCCTATGGCCTGGCGGTGCTGGGTGCCCTGCTGGCCTTCGGCGTGGCGTGGCACCTGCCGCGGGCGGCCGCGCCTGTCGCCCCGGCGCGACCGCCGATCCGCGCGCAACTGGCCGAGGGCGCCCGTTTCGTGCTGCGCCAGCCCCTGCTGCGCGGCATCTTCGGCTGCGCCCTGGCGTGGAACTTCGCGTTCTTCGCCCTGCTGGCGGCCATCGTGCCCTTCGCACTGGGGCCGCTCGGCCTGGATCCGGCGCGGCTCGGCCTGGCACAGGCGGGCTACGGGGCAGGGATGATCGCGGGTGCGGCGCTGGCGGCCTGGGTGCAGCGGCGCTTCGGGCCGAATGCCGTGCTGGTTGCCGGGCCGGGGCTTTCGGTCGCGACCCCCGTGCTGCTGCTGACTGCCCCAGCCGGCGGCGTGCTGCTGCCCTTCGCGGCTCTGTTCATGGTCGGCTTCGGGCCGATGATGTGGCTGATCTGCCAGACCGGCATCCGGCAGATCGTCACCCCGCCGGCGATGCTCGGGCGCGTGGGCGCGGTGCTGCAGGTGGCGATCTATGGCGTGCGACCGCTCGGCGCGCTGGCGGGCGGCGCGCTGGCGGCGGGGCAGGGGCCGGCCGCCGGCATCTGGCTGGCCGGGGCGGGCTTCGCCGCTTCGGTCCTGGTCGTGCTGGTGTCGGATCTGGTCCGGCTGCGGCGACTGCCCGCCGCAGCGCCGGCCTAAGGACGACCCTACTTCTGGGGGCGCGCGCCGCGTCCGCGGCCCGGCCCGTCCGAGGGGTCGGAATCGGTCAGGCCGGAGGGCGGACGACCCCGCCCACGGCCCGGCCCGTCATTGGGGTCGGAATCGGTGACGCCGGAGGGCGGCCGGCCCCGCCCGCGGCCGGGACCGTCATTCGGATCGGAATCCGTGACGCCCGAGGACGGGCGCCCGCGCCCACGGCCCGGTCCGTCATTGGGATCGGAATCGGTGACGCCGGAGGGCGCCCGGCCGCGGCCACGTCCGGGACCGTCATTCGGGTCGGAATCGGTCGCCCCGCTGCGGCCACGGCCCGGCGCGTCGTTCGGGTCGTTGTCGCTGCGGCCGGACTGGGCCAGCGCCGGCGTTGCGACGGTCGCGGCCCCCGCGACCGGGGCGTTCAGCATCAGGAGGCGGCGGCTGAGCCCCTTGCCCGGCTTGTCGTCGCTCATCGGATACTCTCCCCCTGGCTGGCTCGCGGCTGGCTTGAATCGGCGATTGTAACGCGCCCGACTTTGCGAGCCGGCGTGGCCGCGAACAAGCCGCCATCCGATTGCATTCCCGTCATGATCGCTTCGGGCTGGCGAAGCCGGCCCGGCGCCACTAGGTTCCGCCCACCATGGACATGCCGATCTCCGCGGATAGCCGCGTGGCCACCGAGGCCGCGCGGCGCCGTTCCTTCGCCATCATCGCCCACCCCGACGCCGGCAAGACGACGCTGACGGAGAAACTCCTGCTGAAGGGCGGGGCCATCCAGCTCGCCGGCCAGGTGCGCGCCAAGGGCAATGCGCGCCGCACCCGGTCCGACTGGATGAAGATCGAGCAGGAGCGCGGCATCTCCGTCGCCACCTCCGTCATGACCTTCGAGAAGGATGGGACGGTCTTCAACCTGCTCGACACGCCGGGCCACGAGGACTTCTCGGAAGACACCTACCGCACGCTGACCGCCGTGGACGCGGCGGTGATGGTGCTCGACGCCGCCAAGGGCATCGAGAGCCAGACCCGCAAGCTGTTCGAGGTGTGCCGCCTGCGCGACATTCCGATCATCACCTTCGTCAACAAGATGGACCGCGAGGGGCGCGACCCCTTCGACCTGCTCGATGAGATCGAGAAGACGCTCGCCCTGGAAGCCACGCCCGTGGCCTGGCCGGTGGGGCAGGGGTCCGATCTGCGCGGGGTCTACGACATCCTGCACCCCTCGCTGCGCATGGTGGACAGCGAGGAGGTCATCCCGCTGACCGGCCTCGATGACCCGACCATCGAGGCGCGCGTGCCCGGCGACCGCGCGGCGACGTTGCGCGAGCAGGCGGCACTCGCCGCTGGCGCCTGCGCGGAATTCGACCTCGACAAGTTCCTCGAAGGCTCGCTGACGCCGGTCTATTTCGGATCCGCGCTGCGCGACTTCGGCGTGGCGCATCTGCTGGAAGGGCTGGCCCGCTTCGCCCCGCCGCCGCGCCCGCGAGCCTCCGACGTCCGTCCGGTGCGGCCGGAGGAGCCGAAGCTGTCCGGCTTCGTCTTCAAGATCCAGGCGAACATGGACCCGCAGCATCGCGACCGCGTCGCCTTCCTGCGCATCTGCTCCGGCAGGCTCGAGAAGGGCATGCGGCTGAAGCAGGTCCGCACCGGCAAGCAGGTGCCGGTCAATGCGCCGCTGTTCTTCTTCGCCAAGGACCGCCAGGTCGCCGAGGAAGCCTGGCCCGGCGACGTGGTCGGCATCGCGACCCATGGCGGCATCCGGATCGGCGACACGCTGACCGAGGCCGAGGCGATCAACTTCCAGGGCGTGCCGTCCTTCGCGCCGGAACATCTGCGCCGCGTGCGGCTGGACGATCCGATGCTGGCGAAGAAGTTGCGCAAGGCGCTCGACGAACTCGCCGATGAGGGCGTGGTGCAACTGTTCCGTCCGCTCGACGGCTCGCAACCGATCGTCGGCGTGGTCGGATTGCTGCAGCTCGACGTGTTGCAGTCGCGCCTGCGGGCGGAGTACTCCGTCCCGGCCTCCTTCGAGGCGGCGCCCTGGACCATGATGCGCTGGATGGCGAGCGAGGATCGCGGCGCGATCGAACGCTTCGCCGCGTCCAACCGCATGGACATGGCCGAGGACCACGACGCCGAGCAGGTTGCCTTCTTCACCTCCGACTGGCGTCGCAAGCGGGCGGAGGAGGAGTATCCGATGATCCGCTTCCTGCCGGTGCGGGAACAGCACGGGCTGGCCCCCGCCTAGCATCTCGCCACCGCCGCGATTGGGCGCGAGACTGCGCCCGACTACGCGGGGGGAAGCGGATGCAGGGCTACGACTACATCGTCATCGGCGCCGGTTCGGCCGGCGCGGTGGTGGCGAACCGGCTGTCCGCGGACCCGCGCCATTCCGTTCTTCTGCTTGAGGCCGGGCCTGCCGGCCATCCCTGGGCCCGCATCCCCGTCGGCTACGCGAAGATGCTGACCAACCCGGCGGTGAACTGGCTCTACAGCTCCGAACCCGAGCCCGGGACCCATGGCCGGCGCATCCCCGTGCCGCGCGGGCGGATGCTCGGCGGGTCGAGCGCGATCAACGGCCTCGCCTTCGTGCGCGGCCAGGCGCAGGACTTCGACACCTGGGCGCAGATGGGCAATCCGGGCTGGAGCCATGCGGACGTCCTGCCCTTCTTCAAGCGCATGGAACGCTACGAGGGCGGCGGCGACGACGCCTTCCGCGGCCGCGACGGCCCGCTACGCGTCACCGATCCGCCGCCGCGCGAACCGCTGCTGGCGGCGCTGATCAAGGCGGCGGGGGAGGTCGGGATTCCGCACAACCCCGACTACAACGGTGCCAGGCAGGATGGCATCGCCATGAGCCAGGCGACCATCGCCTCCCGCCGCCGCATGAGCACGGCGCATTGCTACCTGGATCCGGTCCGCCGCCGCCCGAACCTCAGGATCGAGACCGGCGCGCTGGCCGAGGCGCTGCTGTTCGAGGGGATGCGCTGCAGCGGCCTGCGCTACACGGTCGGTGGTGACCGGCGCGAGGCCCGCGTCGGGCGCGAGGTGATCGTTTGCGGTGGTTCGGTCAACTCGCCGCAACTGCTGGAATTGTCGGGCATCGGCCAGCCCGACCGGCTCCGCGACCTCGGCATCGCAGTGGTTCATGCGTTGCCGGGCGTGGGGGAGAACCTGCGCGACCACTACGCGCCGCGCACGCGCTGGGCGGTCGGCGCCCGTGGCTGGACCTTCAACGACAAGGGGCGCGGCCTCGGCCTGGTCGGCCAGGCCCTGCGCTACGCCCTGTTCGGGCAGGGCATGCTGGGCATGGTGGCGGCGCCGCTGCGCGCCTTCGTCCGCTCGCGGGAGGGGCTGGAGGCGCCGGATCTGTTGCTCGGCTGGGTGCCGATGCTGACCGAACCCGGCCCGAAGGGACCGCGGATCGCGCGGCAATCCGGCATGACCTGCTACGCGCATCCGATGCGGCCGGAGAGCCGCGGCCACATCCACATCACCTCTGCCGACCCGCGCCGGGCGCCGGCGATCACCTTCAACTTCCTCTCCTCGCCGGTCGATGCGGAACTGACGGTGCGTGCAGTCCGTATCGCGCGGTCCATCATGACCGCCCCGTCCCTGGCTCCGTTGCAGATCAGCGAGGTCGCGCCCGGCACGGAGCGGCAATCCGACGACGAGATCATCGATTGGGCGCGGCGCGCGGGTGAGACCACCTACCACCCCGTCGGCACATGCCGGATGGGCCAGGATGCAGCGGCGGTGGTGGATGCGCGGCTGCGGGTGCATGGCATCGTGGGGCTGCGCGTGGCGGATGCCTCGATCATGCCGACCCTGACATCGGGCAACACCAACGCCCCTTCGATCATGATCGGCGAGAAGGCGGCCGCCATGGTGCTGGAGGATGCGGCGGCCTGACACCCGGGCGCGCTCCGCGCACCGGATCGCGCGATTGCGCTGCGCCTATTTCGGCGAGGAGGCCTCCGTCAGCAGCCCGGCCTCCACGGCGGCGGCCTGCATTTCCCGGTGCACCAGCGCGCGCAGCCACGCGTGCCCCGCGTCGCGTCGCCGCCCTTCGTGCCAGACCAGCCAGATCGGGATGCGGATCGTCGGGCCGGGGACGCCGGAGACGATCATGTAGAATTCCTTCTCCGCGATATGCGCCATCGTCTTCGGCATCACGCCGAGATAGTCGGTGCGCGACACCACGAAGGGCACCTCGAGGTACTCGCTGACGGTCAGCCGGCTTTCCACCATCAATTCCCACAGCTTGCCGGACAGCGCCCGCGGGCGCCGCTCGAAGGCGCGGCGGTGGCAGCGCACGAATTCCTCCCGCGCGAGATCCTTCCAGCCCATGCGCGGCGTCGCGCGCGGATGTCCGCCGCGCGCGACGATCACCAGGCTGTCGTCGAACAGCTTGCGATTGACGAAGCGGTCATCCTCCGCGGCGATCCAATCCACCGCGAGGTCCAGCTGCCCTTCGCGCATCAGCACCGGCGCATCGTCGGCCAGGGTGCGCGTGTCGAAGCGCAGCCGGACGTGGGGCGCGGCGGCCAGGGCCGCATCGCGGATGCGTAGCGCGAATTCCGGGCCGAGCGGGTGGGGGATCGCGATCTCGAAGCGCCGCGTGCTGGTCGCCGGATCGAAGCCGCGTGCTTCCTCGACGGACCGGCGCAGGGAATCGAGCGCGGTATGGATCTCGGGGAAGATGCGGTTGGCGACGGGCGTGGGCGTCATGCCGGCCGGCCCGCGCAGGAACAATTCGTCCCGGCAGGCCTCCCGCAGCCGGCCGAGCGCATGGCTCGTGGCCGACTGGCTGAGCCCGAGCCGCGCCCCCGCGCGCGAGACCGAGCGCGTCTCGTACAGCGCCTCGAACACCAGGAGGAGGTTCAGGTCCATCCCGCGCAACGACGTCATCGGATCTCCTTCGCGCGGTCCCCGGCACCGCAGCATGCGCGGTCTCGAATAGGGGCATGCAGTCCATTCGATCGGGCCGGACGGGCGCTGCCGCTACTGATCCGCTTCCTTACGTAACCGTTCTGGGACCAAACCACCGTGTTCTTCAAGACCAGGATGCGCCGTCCGGTGCTCCGGGCCTTGCGATCCTGGGCTGAGATCCCGTCCGTTCACCTGGCGCCACGGCTGACGCGCACGACGGTCACGTTGCAGGGCGCCTCGGCCGCGACCTTGCCGGACACGCTGCCGAGCAGCCGGCGCGACAGCGAGCCCGCCCTCGCGCCCAGCACGAGATGGTCCACCCGGTTGGCCCGCGCGTAGTCGAGGATGGCGTCCCCGACATCGGCGGCCTCGAGGACGTGGAAGGTCACCCGTCCCTCGGCGAGGCCGATCGGCCGCGCCCAGTGCCGCAACTCCACCAGGCGCTGCACATGCCGGTTGCGCCCCTGTTCGTCGAGCACGGTGTCCATCGACAGCAGCGCGGTCTTCAGCACGTTCAGGCAGGCGACCCGCGCCCCCGGCCGGTTCAGGAGCATACGCACCACCTGTTCGCGCAGCGCGCCTTCCAGCCCTTCATCGGTCAGGGAGAAATCGATCGCCACGGCGACGATCGGCGCGGAGCGCACCTGCCGCGCCGTCGCGAAGGCGCGCGGCTCGGCCGTGTCGGGCCGCAGCCGCCGGCGCAGCACCGTCAGGAATCCGTCGCGGCGCATCTTCGTCGCCCGTTCGGTCATCGCGACCTGGCCGGGGTGGCGCAGGTCGAAGGCGAGCTGCGCGGCGGTCGGGTAGCGCCGGTCCGGCCTGACCTCGAGGCAACGCAGGATCACCTCCTGCAACCACGGCGGGATGGAGGACCGGCGGCGGCGCGGCGGCACCGGGTCCCGCCACAGCCGGCGCTTCACCCCGCGCAGATGCTGTGGCTCCCCGAAGGGAAGGTCTCCGGTGGCGTATTGGTACAGCACCGCGCCGAGGGAGAAGATGTCGCTGCGCGGGTCGTTGCGGATGCCCAGCGCCTGCTCCGGAGCCATGTAGGGCACCGTGCCATAGGGCAGGCGAAATTCCTCGGCCATCAGGTCGGGCATCTGTTCGTGGTGGGCGAGGCCGTAGTCGACCATCACCGCTTCCCCGGTCGCGCGGAACAGGATGTTGGCGGGCTTCACGTCCAGGTGGACGACGTGCTGGTGGTGCAGGTCGTCCAACGCATCGGCGATCGCCGCGCCGATCGGGGCGAGTTCCTCGGCCGGCATCGGCGCTTCGCGCAGCCGGGCGCCGAGCGTGCTGCCCGCGATGCGCTCCATGACGATGTAGGGCTGCGCCTCGAAACCGCCCATCGCGATGAAGCGCGGCACATGCGGCCCGCGCAGCCGCGGCATGATCATCTGCTCCATCTCGAAGGAGACGATGGCCGCGGGGTCCTCGCCTTCGCGCAGGCGCGGCACCTTCATCAGCATGGGCAGGTCATCCTCCGACCGCGTGACGCGGTAGAGTACGGCCATGCCGCCCTCATGCAGGGTTTCCGCCACGGTGAAGCCGTCGATCGAGCGGGCCGGCATCGGCCGGGCTACCGCCCGAAGAACAGGCGCTCGGCAAGCCCGGCGGGCAGGCCGGCGGCGCGGATCTTCTCCGCGGCGGTCGCGACGTCGTAGGGCACGCGCAGCCAGGTGGCCTGCAGCGGGACGGTATCGATCATCAGGTAGCAGGCCGAGGGATCGCCGTCCCGCGGCTGGCCGACGGCACCCAGCACGGCCAGCCAGGACCGCCCGCGCCCGAGCGGGATCGGCGCGCAGGCGACGGGGCGGAAGCCGGTCAGCTTGCCGGTGTCGCCGAGGCTGTAGAGCGCGGGCTTGTGGACATGGCCGCAGAAGGTGGTGTGGGCGTCGGTTGCCTCCATGCTGCGCCGCGCGGCTTCCGCGTCGGTCACGTAGCGCCAGCGCGACGGTGCTGAGGCCTCGGCATGGACATAAAGCCGGCCCTCCTCCTCGACCGTCAGCGGCAGGCCGCCGAGGAAGGCCCGATGGGCAGCGCTGAGCCGGCTGCGCGTCCACAGGATCGCCGCCGCGGCCATGTCGTTCATGCCGCTGGGGCCGTCCCGGATGGCCGCCTCGTCATGGTTGCCGAGCAGCGCGACGGCCCCGCGCGAGACTTCCTCCATGGCGAGGTCGAGCACGGCGGCCGGGTCGGCGCCATAGCCGACGAGGTCGCCGAGCAGCACGATGCGTTCCGCGCCCCGCGCCCTGGCATTGTCGAGGCAGGCGCGGAATGCCTCGAGATTGCCGTGGACGTCGGAAAGGACGGCGATCCGCATCGCGCGCTAGTTGTTGATGAAGACGCGCGCGGCGAGCGCGACCTGGAACAGCGCGGTGACCAGGTCACGTCCGAACAGCCAGATCTTCGGGTCGAGATAGGGCAGCGCCACCAGCTCGTCCCCCGGACGTGGGTCCTGCGACGGGTTGAGGACCGCCTGGCCGGAGGGCCGGCGGATCATCAGCGTGCTGCGCGCCCCGCGCGGCGTCAGTCCGCCCGCGGCCTCGAGGAACTGGTCGATCGTCATGCCCGGCCGCCAGATCACCGCCTGAGGGAAGGTAACCTCGCCCTGGACCAGCACCGTGCTAGACATTTCCGGCACCACGATGATGTCGCCGTTCTCGAGCCGCAGCGGCAGGCAGGAACCGTCGGCGCCCATCGCGACGATGCGCCCTTCCGGCTGCACCCGGCGTGCACGGGAGATGTACTGGGTGATCAGGTTGGCTTCCTGGGTGCGCGCCTCGGCCACCGAGGTAGTTGGCGCGGGGGCCAGGAAGAGCTGGCGTTCCAGCCGGTCGAGCGCCTCGTCGATGGTACGCTTCTGCTGCAGCGCGAGCGAGGGCCGCAGCAGGAACACGCCCTGCGTATTGGCGAGGCCCGGTTCGACCGCGATGTGGTCGAGCATCTGGCAGAAGGTGATGTCGCGATCGGCCACCAGCACCGAGGGGTAGAGCCGGCTGCCTTCGACGGTCACGCGGATGGTGCGCGCTGCGACGTCGGCGACGAAGGTGACGGTGTCCTGGTCCTGCAGCGTCTGCTGCGCGAGTTCCGCCAGCGGCATGTAGCGCGTGAAGGGCTGGGAGGAACGCACGCCGCGCACCACCGCATTGGTCGCTGCCGGCAGCGGCCGCGCCAGTTCGATCAGTTCCCGCCCGGTCAGCGAGGCGCGGCTCGTGCTCTCGAACAGGTAGTTGTTCCGCACCGCGCCATCGGCGCCGATCATCGCCCGTTGCCGGCCCACCACGATGGTGTCCCCTTCCTGCAGGCGAAGCACGGGCAGGTTGCCCTGCAGCAGGAAGCGATAGAGGTCCACGGTCACGACGTTCCGGCCGCCGCGATTGACGGCGATCTCGCGGAAGGACCCGCGACCGGGATCGACGCCGCCGGCCCGCACCAGGAAGTCGAGGATGCTGTCCGAGGCCGTGCCGGCGTAGCGCCCCGGTGAACGCACGAAGCCGGTGACGAAGACGCCGAGGCGCTGCGTGGACAGCACCGTCGCATAGACCTGCACCTGGGAGGTGTAGACCTTGCGGATCTCGCCCTCGACCACGGCCTGGAGGTCGCCCACGCGCACCCCGGCGACGCGCACCGGGCCGATATTGGGCAGGAACAGGTTTCCGGCCGGGTCGATCACGCCAACCAGTTCCGAATCGACGGCGCCCCAGGCGCGGACCGAGACGCGATCCCCCGGCGCCAGCACATAGTTCGGGTTCGGTGCATCGGAGGAGGATTGCGCGCCCCCGGTGAAGAGCGAGGCGCCGAACACCGCGGTCGCCGGGCCTGCAATGCGCGCCTGGTCACCCAGCGGGGCCACGAGGGACGGCCCGCCCTCGGCTTGCGTAGGGCTGCCCATCCGTTCCGTCCCGCGGGCCTGGCCGGGAATGTCGGCAAGGCTGCGCTGGTCGAACACCGGCGGCGGCTGGGCCGCGGGCGCACCGGATGGCGTCGTCACCGGGCTCTGCGGCGTGCCCGACTGGCTTTGCGTCAGCAGCGGGAAGCCGGGCAATTGGCCGGGCACGCCGGGGACCATGCCCTGCGCCGGCACGCCGCGCTGGCCGAGGCTCTGCGCCGCGGCGGCGTTGTCCGGAATGCCGGCGGTAACGAGGGACAGGACCAGCAGCGCAACGGCGCGCAGCACGTCAGACCGCATGTTCACGCATGCCCGCGACAAGAAGCCAACCGATGCCGAAGGCCACCGAGAGGCCAAGGAAGATGCTGCCCACACTGATCAGTTTCCGCGGATAGAGAGGATAGACGGCAAGGTTCGGCTCGACGACGCGCGAGAGGTACATCTGCTGGCGCTGGGCTTCGATCCGCGCCGTCTCGAGGCTGGCGGTCGCGGAAGCGAGCTGGCGGTCGGCGAATTCGCGCTCCAGCATCAGCCGCTCGAAGGCGGCGAGCTGCTGGGACAGCGCGCCGTCGCCCTGGGTGCGGCGCGCTCGTTCGGCGGTGATCTGGCGCTCCAGCGCCTCGATGCGGTTGCGCATGTTCTGCAGGGCAACGTTGTCGGGGCGCATGAAGGCCTCGCGTTCGCGCAGTTCGGCGCGTGCGCTGGTCAGCGCCCCTTCAAGCTGGCCCATGGTCTGCATGGCGGCCTGGACGGCGCCGGCGCTGTCGAGTTCCTGCTGCTGCTCGCGGAACCGCGTCAGCGCATCGCGGCTGGCGAGGACGCGGCGCTCGGCGATGCCGACCTCGTTGCGCGCGATGCGCAGCGCATCCTCGCGCGCACGCTCGGACAGGCTGTTGATCAGTTGTTCCGACAGCGCCAGCAGGGTGTCGGCGATCGCCTTGGAATCCGTGGGCGTGAAACTGCGCACGCGCAGGGTGACGACACCCGTCGCGCTGTCGAAAGCCACGCTGACCATGCTGTTGTAGTATTTGGTCAGCCGCTCCGGATCGTCGTTCCACAGCCGGGCGATGAGGTCGGCGTCCTCCCGCCCCCAGATCCGCGCCAGGTCGAGCCGTTCCTGGGTGCGCATTACCGCGTCGTGGGAGGTGAGGAAGTCGCGCACGCTGTATGCCTCGCCCGCGGCGGAGCCGCCGGCGCCACCGACTGCCGCCGAGAGCATGCCGCTCAGCGAGATCTGCGGCGCATCGGCGCGGGAGCGGACGACGAAGCGCGCCTCGCTGACATACTGGTTGCTCGCATAGCCGTAGAAATAGGCGATCGCGAGCAGCGTCGGCGCCAGCACCCACCAGGTGAAGGGGTGGTGCAGGAAGCGTTTCAGCCGCGACTTGGGCTTCGGCGGCGGGATCGGTGCCGCCTCGCTCCATGTCGGCTCGACCTCCGGGGCGGGTGCCTCAAAGGCTGTTGTATGTGGCGAGAGCTTCATCGAGGTCTTCGTAGAAGGTGAGGGTGCCCTGATCCAGCACCGCCGCGCGGGTGCAGAGCTGGCGGACGAGGGATGGCTGGTGCGTGACGATGATCAGCCCGGCATGCTGGATGCGCGCTGCGAAGGCACGGCCGAACTTGGTGTCGCCGACGGCCAGCGCCTCATCGACCAGGAAGCAGTCGAAATCGACCGCGAGCGAGATGGCAAGGCCGAGCCGCGAGCGCATGCCGGAGGAGTAGGTGTTCACCGGCATATGGAGGTATTCGCCGAGTTCGGCGAAGGTCTCGACGTAGTCGACCGTCGCCTGCACGGGGCGGTCATAGATCCGGGCGATGAAGCGCGTGTTGTCCGCCCCCGACAGCGCCGACTGGAATCCCGCCGCCATGCCGATCGGCCAGGAGACCGACATGCTGGAGCGGATTGCGCCGCGTGTCGGTGCCTCCACCCGGCCAAGGATGCGCACCAGGGTCGACTTGCCGGTGCCGTTCCGGCCCAGCACGCCGACCCTCTCCCCTTTGCGGAACACCGCGTTGATGCCGCGCAGCACATGCTTGCGCCCGACATTCATCGGATAGGATTTGTGGACGTCGATGAGCTCGAGTGCCATCGCGGCTACTCCAGCCCGATCCGCTGCCGCGCCAGCTTCAGCCCCGCGAGGCCGAGCAGATGCGGAATCAGGATCCAGCCTGCCACGTAGGACAGATCGTAGATGGGGCGGAAGCGGTCGCCGAACTGGCCGTCGCGCAGGAGTTCGAAGATGTGGACTGTCGGGACCCAGAGCACCGCCTCCTGCATCCACTCGGGCAGCCATTCCACCATGAAGAACAGGCCGCTGAAGGGCAGGATGAGGTACGACATGGCGTGGACCAGCCGGTCGATCGCCTCCCATTCGCTCGTCAGCGCGCCGACGACGAGCGCGATGCCCTGCGACAGAAGCACCATCAGCCCCAGCGCGCAGAGCATCTTGACGGGGGAATCCGGGGGTTCGCCACCAAGGACGATGCCCGCGACAGTGAAGATCGCCATCACGCCGGTGCAGGCCGTGACTTCGATGATGTGGCGCGCGAAGAACAGGTCCGGCAGCGTCACCTGGCGGTGATAGAGCAGGCTGCGGTTCGACCCGATGGTGTTCGACGCGCGGTTGATCATGCCGCGGAAGGCGAAGAACATGATGTAGCCGATCGAGAAGAACTCGAAGGTGTTGCGGACGCTGTCGCCCCCGCGAGTGCCGTGGATCACCGCGATCATCGCGCCGAGCAGCAATGGCTCGAAGAACAGCCACAGATAGCCGAAGCGGCGGCGCCCGAACCGCGTATGCATCTCGCGGATGATCAGCGCCCCGATGACGCGGATCTGCTGTCGCGCGCAGTCTATGAGCAGCGGACCGGAGGCCGACCCGCTCACGGCCTGCCCGTGGTGCCGCGGATCAGCGGCCGTGCCTCGAGCCAGCCTGACCCGGCACTGCACAGCAGGCGGGAGGACGAACCGCCGCCAGTGCCCATCTGCACCTCGCGGCATTCCCGTCCGCTCGCCGCGGCATAGGCGCGGACCATGCGCAACTGCACTGTCTGCCCCGTGGATGGCAGCGTGACGGTTTCCTGCGCACCGGGGCCGGCGCTGGCGGCGAAGGCGACCACCGGATCCGAGATCGGCGCGATCGCCCCCTCGGCGCCCGGCGCGGGGGTGACCCCCGTCTCGGCGCATCCGGCCAGCAGCAGCACGATACCGAGCAAACCCGCTGCCGGTCCGCGCCCGCCACCATTCCAGCCCAGGATCATCCGACCGCCACCTCAGGGTTCGCCCGCGCGGCACGCTAGCCTTTCGGGCCGTATTACGCAAAAACAAGACGCTGCGGGCCGGCTTACATATCTGACGGATGATTTCCGATCGCGCAGTGGCCGACTGGCGAGCAGGATGAGGCCGACTTGCAACCGGAAGGTGTAGCCCTGGCCCGACACGATGAACGGTAGCCCACGCCTGTTGGTGCCTGCCAGCCTGTTTCGGTGCTGGCCTCACCTGCCGGCCTTCTGGCCCTGCACGCCGCTGCCGCCCGGGACCATCGCCGCCGACGGCGACCGCCTGTTGTTGCCCTGCAACACGACAGTGCCGATCGCCTGGGGTGGGCGTGTATTCCGCGTCACGCCCGGCCCCTTCGCACCGCCTGCCTTCGCGGGGCGCGCGGTGCCGGCCATCCTGTTCGGCGCCGAGGCAGCCGACCCCGTCGCCGCCGCCCTGACGAGCCCTTTCCCCGACACGGCGCGCGCCGTGAATCTGCGTGCGCTGCTGCGCGAGGCTCGGATCGGCGGTCCATCCGGCCTGCCCGATCCGGGGGCCGCGGCGCTCGGCGTTGCGGGGGGCGAGGCGGTGCTGGTCCTCGATCCCTGCGATCCGGCCGCTGCCGGCGCTGCGCGGCTGCTGTGGGACGCGGCACTTGCCGAAGCCAGCGGCCGCCCCGTCATCGCCTGCCGCGCGCCCGAGGCTCCGGCCACCGCGCGCCCCATCCTTCCCGCCACCCGCGCCGAGCGCCTCGACCCCTGGACGCTGATCGACGCCGCTTCGCGGATGCATGCGCTGCCCGGTCCGACGGCGTTGCTCGCGACGCTGGCCGGGCTCGCGGTCGTCACTCCGGCTGGCCCCGCGTCCGAAGGCCTCGCCGCCCTGGCCGCGCTTGCCACAGCGGCGCGCTGTGCCGATCCGGTGCGCGCCCGGCCCATCGCGCTGGAGGAGGCGATTCCCCTGCTCGGCGCCTGGCGAGCGCAGGAGATGGCCAATCGGCGCATCGCCGTCTGCGTTGGCATGTCCTTCTGGAAGCGGCGGCGGATGGCCTCTGCGCTCGCCTCCGCCACCTGCGCACCGGCCTTTGCCCGCACGACGCGCGCCGCCCTGGCCGAGGCGGTGCGGCGCGACGGCGCCATCGCCGTCTGGTCGAGCCGCGCTCCGCCCGGGCTCGAGGCGGCTGCGCGGTCGACCGGCGTGCCGCTGCTCTGGGTCGAGGACGGCTTCATCCGTTCGGCGGGACTCGGGGCGGGGTTCTTGCCGGCCGCCTCGCTGACGCTCGACAGCCGCCGCCCCTATTTCGATCCCGCCGGGGCGAGCGACCTCGAGATCCTGCTGGCGAGCACGGATTTCCCACCCCCGCTGCTCGATCGCGCGGCGCGGCTGCGGGCGGCGATCGTCGCCCGCGGCATCACCAAGTACAATCTTGGCGGCGCCGCACCGGTGCTGTCCGCCTCGCCCGGCCGGCGGCGCATCCTCGTGCCCGGCCAGGTCGAGGACGACCTGTCCGTGCTGCGCGGCGGGGCGGGGTCGGTGCGGACCAATCTCGGCCTGTTGCAGGCGGTCCGGGCGGCCCATCCCGACGCCTTCATCGCCTTCAAGCCGCATCCGGATGTCGAGGCCGGCTATCGGCGCGGCAAGGTGCCGGTGGAACAGGCGGCGGCCCTGGCCGACCAGGTGCTCGACCGGGCGCCGATCGCCCCGCTGCTGGACCAGGTGGACGACGTCCACACCCTGACGTCGCTTACCGGCTTCGAAGCGTTGCTGCGCGGCTTATCCGTCACCTGCTGGGGCCAGCCCTTCTACGCCGGCTGGGGGCTGACTGAGGACCGGGCACCGATCGCGCGGCGCGTGCGGCGGCTCACCCTCGATGCGCTCGTTGCAGGTGCGCTGCTGCTGTATCCCCGCTATCAGGATCCGGTGACCGAGCTGCCGACAACGCCGGAAGCCCTGCTCGACCACTTGTCCGAACCAGGCCCGTGGTCCGGCGGTGTCCTGTCCCGCCTGCGCCGCTGGCAGGGCGCGTGCATGGCGCGGGTGATGCGGGGCCGGGGATGAGGAGGAGGCGCGGCGGATGACGGAGCGGCGATCCTTCCTGTTCCTGCAGGGGCTGGCGACGCATCTGTTCGTGCGGCTGGGCGATGCGCTGGCCGCGCGCGGCCACGCCGTGCATCGTGTCAACTTCAATCCCGGCGACCGGCTGTTCTGGAAGCGCCCCAACGCCACCGACTTCACCGGCACCGACGATCAGTGGCCTGCGGCGCTCGACGCGCTGATCGCGGCGCGTGGCGTGACCGACCTCATCATGTTCAGTGACTGCCGGCCACGCCACGTTGCCGCCGTCGCCCTGGCCAAGCGGCGCGGCCTGCGGCCCTGGATCCTCGAGGAAGCCTATCTGCGGCCGGGCTACATCACGCTGGAACAGGGCGGCGTGAACGCGCATTCGCCGCTGCCGCGCGACCCGGGGCGCATCCTCGCCATGGCGCGCGGCCTGCCACCGGCAGCACCCGAGACGCTGTCGGGCGGGTCCTTCCTGCGCCGCGCCAGCGATGATGTCCGCTACAACATCCACAACGCGCTGCTGCGCCACCGCTTCCCGCATTGGCGCACGCACCGGTCCTGGCATCCCTTCCACGAATATGCCGGCTGGCTGCTCCGCGGGGCGCTGCGCCCGTTGCGGCGCGGCGCGGCGCAGCGGCGCCTGGCACAGCTGCAATCCTGGGCGGGGCCGATCTTCGTGCTGCCGCTGCAGCTCGAAGGCGACTACCAGTTGCGGCTGCATTCGCCTTTCGCCAGCCTGGGCGACGCGATCGCGATGATCGTCACCTCCTTCGCCGCGAATGCGCCGCGCGACGCGCTGCTGGCGGTGAAGGGCCATCCGCTGGACAACGGGTTGACCGACTGGGGCGCCTTCACGCGGCGCCGCGCAGCGGAACTCGGCGTCGCGGACCGGCTGCTGTGGCTGCCCGAACTGCCCTTCGGCCCGGTGCTGGCGCCGGCAGCGGGCGTGGTCACCGTTAACAGCACCGCCGGGCTGCAATCCCTGCGGGAGGGCAAGCCGGTGATCACTCTGGGGGAGGCGCTGTACGACATGCCCGGCCTCACCTTCCGGCACGGGCTCGACCGATTCTGGACCGAGGCGATGCCACCCGATCCCGCCCTGGTCGATGCACTGCGCCGCGTCCTTGCCGCCCATTGCCTGATCCGCGGCGGCTTCTTCAGCGAAGAGGGCATCACCGAGGCGGTCGGCCACGCCGTCGCGCGCCTCGAGGGCGCCGCCGTCACCGCACGCATCGCGGCGGAATAGGCCATGGACGCGCCGGCTTGCGTGGTGATCTCGGGGGCGTCGCGCGGGCTTGGCGCCGCGCTTGCCGAACGTTTCGCCGCGCCTGGGGTGGCGCTGCGGCTGATCGCGCGCAGCGCCTCGGGCCTCGGCGACACCGCTTCACGCTGTGCGGCGCGTGGCGCCGATGTCGAGACGGCGGCGATCGATGTGCGCGACGGGCCGGCCATCACCGCGCGGCTGCTGGCCTGGGACGCCACGCGCCCGATCGATTGCGCCATCGCCAATGCCGGCATCGCCCGCGGCCATCGCCCCGACGGCGGGTGGGAGGGGCTGGCTGGCGCGACCGAGCAGGTCGCCGTCAACCTGGTGGGCGCGATGCACATGATCGAGCCGTTGCTGCCCGCGATGCGGGACCGCCGCGCTGGACGGATTGCGCTGATCGCTTCGGTTGCCGCCTATCGCGGCCTGCCGGATGCGCCGGGCTATGCGGCGTCGAAGGCCGGGATGCGGGCCTATGGCGAGGGGCTGCGCGCCGCGCTCGGCCCGCGCGGTGTGCGCGTGACGGTGGTGCTGCCGGGCTTCTTCGACAGCGACATGGGCTCGCGCTGGCTCGGGCCGCGGCCGCTGGCCATCGGGCTTGATGCTGCGGCCGACCGCACCCATCGCGCCATCCTGCGCGGCGCGCGGCGTGCCGCCTTCCCGCTGCCGCTGGCCGGGGTGCTGCGGGTGGTGGATGCGCTGCCCGCCGGGCTGTCGGACTGGGCGGTGCGGCGCCTGCGCTTCCGGGTCGCGCCGGAAGGCGCGTGGGACATGCCGCCGGAAGGCGCGCGGGACAAGCCGCCGGAAGGCACGCCCCAGGACGCGACGGGCGGGTGAGCGGCATCGTCCATCTCCTTGCCGGCGCGGCGCTGCCCTTGCCTTTCTGGGTGTGGCTGCGCCGCGGCGCGCGGGCGCGGGTGTCAGCTTGGGTGCTGCTGGACGCGGCGCCGGTCGCAGCCCTGTTCCTGCTGCTGCTGGCGCTGACCGCCCGGCCGATCATGGCCGGCGGCTTCGCGGCGGGGCTGTGCCTGTTCCTTGGCGTCGCCGACCGCGCCAAGCGCGCCGCGCTCGGTGAACCGCTGACCTTCACCGATAGCGGGCTGCTTTGGCAGGTGGTGGCCCATCCGCGCTTCTACCTGCCCTTCGTGCCGAAGGCGGTGATCGCGGGCGGGTTGGGCGCCGGGGCGCTCGCCTTCCTGCTGGTGCTGGCGCTGGAACCGCCGCTCGGCATTGGCCTCGGTGCCCGCCTGGCGCTGGCGGTGGCGGCGGTCGTGTTGGTCCTGCTGTTGCTGCGCCCTCTGCCGCTGCTGCGCGGCGCGGCCCTCGCGCGCGATCCGTCACGCGACCCCGCGTCCTTCGGTCCGCTCGCGACCTTCGCCCTGCAGGCGCGCATCGCTGCGACCGAGCGTCCCGCCCGCCGCGCGGCGCATCCGCCTGCGCCTGCCGTCGCCGCACCCGGCGCAGCGATGCCGCATCTGCTGCTGCTGCAACTTGAATCCTTCTGCGATCCGCGACGGCTGGGCATCCCGGTCGCGCTGCCGCATTGGGATGCGCTCGGGGCGCAGGCCCTGGCGTGCGGGCCGCTCGCCGTGCCCGGCTTCGGCGCCAACACCATGCGCACCGAATTCGTGGTGCTGACGGGGCTGGCGGATGTGGCGCTCGGCCTCGATCGGCTGAACCCGTATTTCCGCTTCGCGCGCGCGCCGGTCACCTCGCTCGCCTGGGCGCTGCGCGGCGCGGGCTACGCCACCGCCTGCCTGCACCCCTTCGACGCGCGCTTCTTCGGCCGCGACCGCGTGCTGCCCGCGCTCGGTTTCCAACGCTTCGAGGCTGCGCCCGCCTTCGCCGACGCGCCGCGTGAGGCCGGCCTTGTGACCGATGCGGCGGTGGGGGATCGCCTCGCCGCCGAACTCGCCGCGGCGACGGGGCCGGCCTTTCTTTACGCCATCACCGTCGCCGGGCATGGGCCCTGGCCGGGGCCGGACCCGGCCGCGAGCTGGGCGGCGCGGATGGCGGCGACGGATGCCATGCTCGGCCGCCTCGCTGAGGCCACCCGACGCAGCCCGCGCCCCGTGGTGCTCGCCGCCTTCGGTGACCACCGCCCAGCCCTGTCGGCGGCACGAGGCGGAACGGACACGGAGTACCTGGTGTGGCGCAGTGATGCCGCCGGGGCCGGCACGGTGCGGGCGCTGGAGGCGGCGGCGCTGCACGGCGTGGTGCGGGAGGCGGTTTTGGGCGACGCCTGAACCTGGGTGACGATCCTACAGCACCAACCCGCCCAACCGTCGTGCCGCCCGGAAATCCGCCCACCCCGCCAGCCGTACCCCGCGCTTCGCCGCCGCGCCGAGGTCCGCCCCCTGCGGAAATCCCCGGTAGGGCAGCAGCGGCACCTCCACCCCGCGGTCGCGCCCGCCGGCGATCTCGTCCATCACCTGCAGCAGCAATTCAGCGCCGGCCAGGTGCAGCGCGCGCGCCGTGCCGGAAACCGTCGCGCCAGGCGGTGGCGACACCGCCCGCTGCGCGAGGATCGCGCCCGCATCGATGCGCGGCACCATCCGGTGCACCGTCACGCCGAATTCGTTGTTGCCATCCGCCATCGACCAGAAGCAGGGCATCGGCCCGCGATGCAGCGGCAGCAGCGACGGATGCAGGTTGATCCCGCCGAAGCGCGCGGTGGCGATCGTCTCCTGCGCCAGGATCTGATCGAAATGGCAGGTGACGATCAGGTCCGGCCGCAGCGCCTCAAGCATGCCTTGCGTCGCCGCGCTGTTGACCGAGACGACGGTGGTCGCCGGCACGCCGCGCGCGAAGGCGGCCGAACCGACCGGCCCAACGCTGCCTCGCCGCCACAGCCGGGGTGCCGCGAACTCGACGAAAAGCCAGGGCAGTATGCGCGACCCGGACCGCGCGAGGTGCTTCCGCGTGCTCGCCCGCCGGTCACGCCAGGCGTCCGACAGGCCGAGGAAGACGATGTTGTGTCGCGTCTCGCGCAGCACGCGCGCGACGGCCTCGGCGCTCGCCGTGCTTTCCAGCGTCAGCAGGGCGATGCGCAGCGGCGGCGATGGCGTGGGTCCGGTCAGCCTGCGATCTCCGCCGGCCGCGCGCCGGCCATGGCCGCGGCCACGGCATCGATGGTGGCGCGGATCTGCGCCTCGGTGTGCTCGGACGACAGGAAGAAGCGCAACCGCGCCGAACTGTCCGGTACCGCGGGGAACAGGATGGGCTGCACGTTGATCCCGTGTTCGAACAGCGCCTGGGACAGACGCGCCGCGCCGACCGAGGAGCCGACGATCACCGGCACGATCGCCGAGCCGATCGAGGTGCCGGTATCGAGCCCGGCCTGCTTCGCGAGGCGCAGGAACAGTGTCGCATTGTGCTGCAGCCGCGCGACGCGCTCGGGCTCGGCGGCCAGGATGCGGAGCGATTCCAGCGCGGCGGCGGCGAGCGCGGGCGCCATGCCGACCGAATAGACGAAGCCCGGCGCGGAATGCTTCAGCCAGGCGATCAGGTCGGCATTGCCCGCGATGTAGCCGCCGCAACCCGACAGCGTCTTGGACAGCGTGCCCATCCAGATATCGACCTCGCGCGCATCCACGTTCCAGTGTTCGTGGATGCCGTGGCCGGTTGGGCCGATCACGCCCATGCCATGCGCTTCATCGACCATCAGCCAGGCATCGTGCCGGCGTGCCATCTCGACGAAGCGGGGCAGCTCGGGGATGTCGCCATCCATCGAGTAATGGCCTTCGATCACCAGCAGCGCGCGGCGAGCGCCGCGGCGATTGGCGGCGAGTTCCTTCTCCGCCGCGCGCCAGTCGTTGTGGGCAAAGGCGATGCGCTTCGCCCCCGACAACCGCGCGCCTTCCGCGCAGGAATTGTGGATGGCGGCATCGTGCAGGATCAGGTCGCGCGGGCCCATCAGGTGGCCGAGCACCGTGACGTTCGTCGCATGCCCCGACACGAAGGCAAGTGCGGCATCGACGCTGTAATGCGCGGCGATCGCTTCCTCCAGCGCCGCATGCACCGGCCTTTCGCCGGACACCATGCGGGAAGCGGAAGCCGAGACGCCATGCCGGTCGATCGCCGCCTGCGCTGCGCGCATCACCCGCGGATCGCCGTTCAGGCCGAGGTAGTTGTATGAACCGTAGTTGATGACCTCGCGATTGCCGATGACGGTGGTCGCCGCCGCGATGCCCTCATGCGGGCGGAAGAAGGGGTTCTCCAGCCCGAGCGCGCCCGCGGCCTCGCGGATCAGCTCCATGTCGCGCTGGCCCGGCAATTCGCGGAAGGCGCGGGCCGCGCCGGGCGCGGGGCCCTTCTCCTCCTTCTTCCGCGAGAGGCGTTGCAGCAGCGCGAGGCGTGCGGTGGCGGACAGGCCGAAGCCCTGGGTCACTTCACCGACTCCGGCGCGGCTTCCGGCGCGGGTTCATAGGCATCCATCAGCGACTGCACGGTCTGTTCCTGCCGATCCTCCAGCACCACGCCGGCGATGCGCCCGGCGAGAATGGCAATGGTCAGGTCCTCTGTCACGGTCGCGAGAGGCACCTGTACGCCGAGCCGGCGTTCCAGCGCCATGCGCAATTCAAGGCCGCCGAGGCTGTCGAGGCCAAGCCCGGCGACGGGTGCGTCGGCGCCCACGGCTTCGACCGGCAGGCGCAGGATGCGGGCGATCTCCTCCTGCGCCAGGGCGACCAGGCGGGCGCGGGCTTCCTCGGCCGGCAGGGCGCGCAGTTCGGCGCGGAGATCGGCCCCTTCCGCGCCGCCCTCGCGCGCCGCGCGCACGGCCGCGTAGGCGGGTTCGGCGAGGATCGGCAGCCCGGCCGACAGCGTGCCCCAGGTGACGCGGGCGAGATGCGCGACCGCCACGCCGGATGTGAGAATGGTGGGCAGGGCGGCCAGGGCTTCCTGCGCGGGCATGGGTGCAACGCCGGTGCGCCGTTCCAGCGTTTCGGCGGTGGCGGCGTCGCGCGACAGCACGCCGGCATCGGCGATCGGACCCCAGCCCACGGCGAGCGCCGGCTTGCCGCCTGCAACACGGCGGCGCGCGATGGCTTCCAGTGCGAGGTTGGCGGCGACGTAATTGGCCTGCCCCGGATTGCCGAATGCCGTGGTCGCCGAGGAGAACAGCAGGAACAGGTGCAGCGGGTCGTCGGCGGTCAGCCGGTCCAGCGCCTCGGCCGCAGCGAGCTTCGGCGCCAGCACGGTTGCGAAGCGCGCGGCATCCATGGTCGCGGCCGCACCATCGGCGAAGGCGGCGGCGGCATGCACCACGCCGCGGATCGGCGGGCCTTCGCGCCGCAGCCGTGTCAGCAGCGCGCCGAGTGCTGCCGCGTCGGATGCGTCGCACGCCTCAATGCGCGCTCGCGCGCCGAGGGCCGCGAGCGTGCGCAGCGTCGCCTCCGCCCCCGGCGTGGTGCCGCCGCGGCGGGAGACCAGTATGAGATGCGCCGCCCCACCCGCGGCGAGCCATTTCGCGCATTCCAGCCCGAAGCCCTGCACGCCGCCGATGACGAGATAGGCGCCATCGGCATCCGGCCGCCAGGCGTCGGTTGCGGCATCACCACCGTCGGCGGGTGGGCGGATCACCAACTTGCCGATATGGCTCGAGGCCTGCAGCGTGCGGAAGGCAGTCTCGCTCTCCTCCGCCGCGAAGACAGCGTGCGGCAGCGGCAGCAGTGCGCCCTCGGCAAGCCGTGCGGCGATGTCGGCGAGCAGCGCGGCGGCGAGGTCGGGCTTCGCTCGCGGCAGCGCATCGGCATCGACCGCGAAGTACGACACGTTGCGCCGGAACGGCCGCAACGGCGCCCGGCGGTTCTCGACGAAGTCGCGCTTGCCGAGCTCGATGAAGCGCCCGAAGGGAGCCACGAGCGACAGGCTGCGTTCCATCGCCTCGCCGGCGAGCGAATTCAGCACGACATCGACGCCGTCCGGCCATTCGGCCCGCAGCAGGTCGGCGAAGCCGGCATCGCGGCTGTCGAGCACGAGATCCGCGCCCGCCATGCGCAGGAAGGCGCGCTTCTCCTCGGATCCGGCGGTCGCGGCCACCAACGCGCCGGCCGCCTGCGCAACCTGGATGGCGGCGAGGCCGACGCCACCGGCGCCGCCATGGATCAGCACGCGCTCACCCGGGCGGATGCGCGCCAACGTCTCCAACGCATAAGCGGCGGTGATGAAGGCGACGGGGATGGTCGCCGCGGCCT
This sequence comes from Roseomonas sp. SRI_022, assembly GCF_057586215.1. NCBI lineage: Bacteria > Pseudomonadati > Pseudomonadota > Alphaproteobacteria > Acetobacterales > Roseomonadaceae > Roseomonas > Roseomonas sp. SRI_022. The sequence continues at coordinate 1,249 of NZ_JBYCZL010000047.1, read as the reverse complement.
CGGGCGTCAGGCCGGTGGGCAGTGGGGCGAGGGCTTCCGCCCGCGTCAGCGCCCGCGTCGCGAAGGCGGATGGCGCGAAGCCGAACACCGCCTGGCCTGGCTTCAGCGCGACGCCGGGGCCGGCCGCCTCGACGACGCCGGCACATTCCATGCCGAGGGTCGGGCCGGCGAAGCCGTCCATCAGCGCATCTTCGGGCAGCAGCCCCTGCGCCCACATCAGGTCGCGGAAATTGAGCCCGGCGGCCTGGACGGACAGCACCACCTCGCCGGGGCCGGGGGGGGGCAGGGCGGGCAGCGGACCCCAGGTGAGGCTGCCGATTTGCCCCGGTTGGCCAATCGCCAGCCGCCCTGCGCCGGAAGCGCGCGGCGCCGGCAGGCCGGGCAACAGCACCGGGGTCAGCCGCCCCTGCGGCGTCAGCGTGACCTCCGGCGCATCGCCCGCTAGTTCCGCGGCGAGCCGCCGCGCCGCGACATCCACCGGCATCGCGGGATCGAGCCCGATCCGGCGTGGCTTCAATTCCGGCAGTTCATTCGCCAGCACGCGCCCGAGCCCGGCCAGCGCCGCCGCGCGCGCGGCATCCCCGGCGCCGACCAGTGCAAAGCCGGCCGCGCTACCCTGCGCGGCTTCGCCAAGCCGCGTCCCGGCGGCGAGCAGCGTTGCCGCATCGCCCTCGGCCTTGACCAGCGCGACCACCAGCGCGCCGCGCATCTCGCGCGGGGAGGGCGGGGCATCCAGCGCGTGCTGGGCGACCTGATGGCCCTCGGTGCGCAGCACGGCCTCCAGGGCGGTGGCGAGCGCGGCGCAACTCTCCTCGGTGCAGACCAGCACGCGGCGGGACGGAGCCGGGGTCGCAACGATGACCGAGGGCGCGCACGCCGCCAGCAGCAGCGCCGGCCAGGGCGCGGCCGACAGGCGCAGCGCATCGGGTGTCTCGAAGCCCGCCTGGGACAGCGCGGCACGCCAGGTTTCGGCATCGGGCAGTGCGCCGTCCCCGCCATCCCACCAGGCGGGGTCCTGGCCGCAAGCGAAATCCCACAGCCGGCCGGGCGCCGGTTCGGCCAGCAGCAGCATCGCGCCCGGCGCGCAGGCCGCGCGCAGCGCCATGGCGAGCTTCGTGCCGGACCGCGCGCGCGCGCCAGCGGCGAGGCCGATCACCAGATCCGCCGGTTCCGCCGTGCTGGTCCCGGCGAGTGGATCCCAGCCGCTCCAGGCGAAGGCGATGCCTTCGGCCTCGGGCGGCGCGGCGCC
>NZ_JBYCZL010000046.1:0-28278 GCF_057586215.1 Roseomonas sp. SRI_022 | reverse complement strand
GCTCCGGCTCAGGCGGCGGCGGTTCCTCCGGCATCGGCTCGGGTGGCGGAGGTTCCGGCGGTGGCGGCGGCTCGGGCACCACAGGTTCAGGTGGCGGCGGTTCCGGCGGGGCGGGCTCGGGCGGCACCGGTTCAGGCGGGGGCGGTTCAGCGGCCGGGACGGGTTCCGGGCTCGGCGCCGCGGCCTCCTCCTGCATCGGTTCGCGGGATGGCGCCGGGCTTTCCTCGATGACCGGCTCGGCCAGCGCGACGATCATCGGTACTTCCTCCGGCGCCGCGAGGCTCGGGGGGGTGGCGGGGGAGAGCAGGAGGAAGCCCGCCAGCCCGCCATGGAGGAGCACCGCGGCGCCGAAGGCAATCAGGCGCAGGTTGCGGGGATCGTGCTCCGGCAGCGGCGCGGGCGGCTCCGGCCAAGCGGTCTTCGGAAGCGGCGCGGCCATCGCTCAGCGCGCGGCCCCGCCGGGCTCGGCCTCCGCGATCAGGGAGACGCGCGGAATACCCGCCGCCGTCACCCGGCCCATGATGCGCAGAACCTCTCCATAGGGCACCGCGCGGTCGCCGCGCACATGCACGGCGAGGTCGGGCTTATCCGCCTTCAGCGCCGCGAGGCGCGCGGAGAGCTGCGCTTCGTCGATGCGGTCCTCGCCGATATGGATCGTGCCCTCGCGCGTCACCGTCAGCACCACGGGCGGCGAGGGATTCGCCACGCGCGGCGCAGCGCTGCGCGGCAGGTCGACCGGCACGCCGGCGGTCATCATCGGCGCGGCGACCATGAAGATGATCAACAGGACCAGCATCACGTCCACGAAGGGCGTGACGTTGATCTCGGACATCGGGGCGGCGTCGTCATCCTCCCCGCTGTCGCCGCCGACGGACATCGCCATGGTGCTACTCCGCCGCGCGCGCGACGCCGCCGCGCGGCGGCCGGCCGGACAGCCGCGCGCCGGTGGCCGAGATGGCGGCGAGCGCTTCGGCCCGCAGCCCGGCGATGCGCCGCGCGATACGGTTGTAGCCGATCACCGCCGGGATGGCCGCGAACAGGCCGATCGCGGTGGCCAGCAGCGCCTCCGCGATGCCCGGCGCGACCACGGCGAGCGAGGTGTCGTGCATCTGCGCGATGCCCTGGAAGGACCCCATGATGCCCCAGACGGTGCCGAACAGCCCGACGAAGGGGCCGACCGCGCCGGTGGTCGCGAGGAAGGCGGTGCCGGATTGCGCGCGGCGGATGGCCGCGGACAGTGTCTCGCGCATCGCGCGTTCGATGCGTTCGCGGTATTCGCCGCGGCTTTCGTCGTGGTCGCGCCCTTCCGCCCATTCGCGCGCCGCGGCACGCTGCATGCGGGCGGCGAGGCCTTCGCCATTCGCCGCGCCGGGGTCGGCGGTGTTGGCCAGCTGCCGGATCTCGCGTTGCAGCCGGCCGAGCAACACCGCTTTCTCGATCATGATCGCCCAGCAGATGACGGAGGCGAGCACCAGCGCGCCCATCACCCCCTGCACGACCGGGCTCGCCTGGAGCACCAGGCCGAGCAGGGAATGGTCGGCGGCGAGCGCCTCGACCGGGCCGCCGGACGGTGCCGGCAGCGCGGCCGTCAGCGGCGCACCTGGCGGGGCCGATGCGGCAGGCGCCAGGCTGTCCACGGGCACAGCAGGGGCGCCGGCCGCGGCACCCTCGACCGGAGTGGGGATGGCGGCAGGCGTGGCGTTGTCGGGGTTCATGCGACCTCCGCCCATTGGCGCAGCAGGTTGTGATAGATGCCGGTCAGCGCGACCGGGGCCTCATGGCCTTCCGGCAGGTCGAGCGTGGCGGCGTTGATCGCCATGTCGAGGTCGAACAGCAGTCGCCGCTGCATGTCGTCGCGCAGCATCGACTGGATCCAGAAGAAGGAGGAGATGCGCGACCCGCGCGTCACCGGTTCGACGCGATGCAGGCTGGTCGCCGGATAGACCACGGCATGACCGGCCGGCAGCTTCACCCGCTGCTCGCCATAGGTGTCCTGAACCACCAGCTCGCCGCCGTCGTAATCCTCGGGCGGCGTCAGGAACAGCGTGCAGGAGACATCGGTGCGGATCCTGTGCGGCGTACCGCGGATCTGCCGGATGGCATTGTCCACATGCGCGCCGAAGGTCATGCCCGGGTCGTAGCGGTTGAACAGCGGCGGAAAGACGCGCTGCGGCAGCACGGCGGAGATGAACAGCGACGACCGGCCAAGCCCGTTCAGCACCATGTCGCCGAGGCGCGTGTGGAGCGGCGTCCCTTCGGCGATCTGGAGGTTGTGCTTGACCTGGGCCGATTGATGGCCGGCGGTCACGCGCCCGTCGGTCCAGTCGGCGGCGCGCAGGGCGGCGAGCGCCTCCGCCGCCTCGCCGGCCGCCAGGATGTCCGGGATCTGGACCAGCATCAGAACCGCGCCGAGACCGATGCGATGAAGGTGCGCCCGACACCCGGCACGACATGGCCGGTATAGACCGTGTCGTAGGTGCGGGTGTCGCCGACATTCAGGGCGTTGAGCTGGAAGCGCATGCCGCGCAGCGTGCCCTCGTCCGGCTGCCAGGACACCGCGGCGTCGAAACGGGTATAGGCGGGCACCTGCACGGTGTTCGTGGTGTTGCCGTAGCGCCGGTCGACATAGGAGAGGCCGCCGCCGAGCTGGATGCCGTGCGGCAGGTTGTAGGTCGTCCAGAGCGAAGCGGTGTTGGGCGCGACGTTGGCGAATTCCTTGCCCACCTCGTTCGCGTTGTTCGATTCCACGATCTCGGAATTCAGCCGGGTGTAGCCGACCATGATGTTCCATTCCGGCGTGATCTGGCCGACCGCCGAGACCTCGAACCCGTCGACACGCACGATGCCGTCCAGCACCTGCAGCGTGTCGTTGGCGGGGTCGGAGGTGCGGGCGTTGCGCTTCTCGATCCGGAAGACCGACCCGTTGAGGCGCAGCCCATCCATCAGGTTCCACGAGCCGCCGATTTCGTAGGTGGTCGCCGTCTCGGGTGCGAGCTGGGCGTTGTTCGCCGCGAGCGTCAGCGACTCCGCCGACGGGTTGAAGGACGTGCCGGCCGTGACGTAGGTGCGCACCTCGGGCGTCGGCTTGAAGATGAAGGCGGCGCGCCAGGTCGCCTGCTGGTCCGTGCGCTCGAAGATCTGGTTGGTGGCGCGGTTGGTCTGCTCGGCCTGGAAGGAGTCCCAGCGGCCGCCCAGCATGACCTCGAACATCTCGCCGATGCGGATGCGGTCGACACCGTAGATCGCGAAGGTGTTCGCCGTGGTCTTGATGTCCGAGGTGAAGGTCTGGTTGATCGTCCCCATCTGGTAGAAGTTGGGGAACAACAGGTTGGCGAGCGGCCGCCCGGTCTGGCCGAAGCGGGTGAGCTCGGCGGATTCACGCCCGAATTCCACGCCGGCGACCGCGTCGTGACGCAGGCCCCAGGTCTCGAAATTCACCGCCGCTTCGGTCTGGTTGACGATCAGCGAGTCGAAGCCGTTGCGCACCTGCGGCTGGCGGTTCACCAACGATGACGCGGTGATGCCGTTGGCGACCGTGTTGGCCACCAGGCGCGGTGCGGTGGCCGACAGTTCGCGACCGTAATTCGCCCAGCGGAAGATGTTGCGGACCGTGAAGTTGTCGTCGAAGCGGTGCTGCGCCGTCGCCGTGAAGACATCGGTCTGCGTGCGTTCGCGATCCGTCTGGTCGAGGCCGTAGAAGGTGCTGGTGGCGACCCGCAGCGGCCGACCCTGGTAATAGGGCACGCCGTAGTCGGGCATGTTGTTCTCTTCCTGGTGCAACCAGGACACCGTCAGCGTCGTCGGTGTACCCATGCCGAAGGTGATGGCGGGGAAGACGCCCCAGCGTTCGTTGGACACGTGGTCGCGCTGGGAGGCGTCGATATGGGTGGCCATGACGCCGAGACGGGCCGCGACCTCCCCCGCGCGGACATTGACGTCCGCCGTGCCGCGCACGCCGCCCGGGGTGTAGCCCGACAGCCAGACCTCGCCCTGCGTCGTCGCCAGCGGCTGGCGAGTGATCTGGTTGATCACGCCGCCGGTCGAACCGCGGCCGAACATGATCGATGACGGCCCTTTCAGCACCTCGACCGCCTCCAGGAAGAAGCTATCGCGCGTGTACTGGCCGGCGTCGCGGATGCCGTCGATGAAGAAGTCGCCGCGCGCGGAGAAGCCGCGCAGCGTGAGGTTGTCGCCGGAGAAGCCGCCCTCACCCGCCGCGAGGCTGATGCCGGTGACGTTGCGCAGCGCGTCGCGCACCGTGGTCGCGGCCTGTTCGTCCATGACGATGCGCGGGACGATGTTGACTGTCTGCGGGGCGTCGGCGGCGGAGAAGGGCGAATGCGGCAGCGCGATATTGTCGCCGGCCTGGTAGGGGGGGACGGGGGCGGTGCCCTGGACGCTCATCTCCGGCAGCTGCGCGGCACCGGCCGCCGGCGCTTCCTGAGCGAGCGCGCCGCCGCCGAAGCTCCCGACCAGGCCCACGCCCGCAAGGCCAATCGTCGGCGCGCGCATGGCGGCGCCCTGGGAACGGGACAACATGGATGACAAACCCCCGGTCGGAAACGAAGTGCGGCGCAACATATGCGATTGCGAGTGATTCGCAATAGCAAAATAGCGAAACAATCGCCATCGGGCGTTACAGCGCCCGCCTGGCCGTCCCGTCGCGAGGGATCTCGGGGGGCGCTAAAGCCCGAGAACGCCTGCCGCCTCCGCCACCGCCGCCTCCAGCGCGCCGGGCTGGAAGGGGGATGTCAGGCCCGCCGAGGCCACCAGCCCTTGGAAGGGCATCGACCCACCGCGCCCGCACAGCGCGACATAGGCGTCGAGCGCGCCCTTCGCGTCGCGCCGCGACCACACCCAGAACTGCAGCGCGACGCAGAGCGCGAGCGTGTAGTCGATGTAGTAGAATGGCGAGTTGTAGATGTGCTGCTTCGCCTGCCAGCGCCCGCCCTTCGTGGGATAGGCGAGATCGCCGTAGTCCGACCACGGCATGTAGAGCCGTTCCAGCCGCTGCCAGATCGCATGGCGTTCGGCGGGCGTCGCGTCGGGGTTGGCATAGACCTCGTGCTGGAAGTGATCGACGCAAACGCCGTAAGGCAGGAAGGCCAGCGCCGAGACCAGGTGCATGGCGCGATAGCGATCCGCCGCCGCATCCCCCACCAGCAGCCCCATATGCGGATGCGTCAGGTATTCGAGGCCCATGGAGTGGATCTCCGCCGCCTCCATGGTCGGCCAGAGGTAGTCCACGCCCGGCTGGGTCCGGCTTTCCCAGCACTGGAAGGCGTGCCCCATCTCATGCGTGAAGACGCCGATATCGTTGTGGGTGCTGTTGAAGTTGGCGAAGATGAAGGGGGCGCCGACGGACGGAAAGGCCGTGCAGAAGCCGCCGCCCGCCTTGCCCGGCCGGTTCTTCAGGTCGAGGAACCCGCCCTGTCGCATCGTGGCGTAGAAGTCCGACAGGCGCGGATCCATGCGCGCGAACATCTCCTCCGCCGCCATCACCAGCATGTCGTGGTCGCCGGCGGGCTTCGGATTGCCGGCGGGGTCGATCAGCGCCTCATCCCAATAGCGCAGGCGGTCCCAGCCATGTGTCGCGCGCCGCGCTTCGAGGATGCGCGCCACCAGCGGGGTGACGTGCTTCGCTACCGCATCCCGATACCGCGCGACATCGTCCGGACCGTAGTCGAGCCGGCGCATGCGGCGATAGGCGAGCGGCGTGAAGGTTGCATCGCCGAGCTTGCGCGCCATGCCGGTGCGCAGCCTGACCATCTCGTCGTAGATGGCATCCAATTCTTCCCCGTTGGCGGCGAAGAAATCCCAGCGCGCGGCCTCGGCCTCATGGCGGATCGTGCGGTCGGGGTCCTCGGCGAAGGGGGTGAGGCCGGAGAGATTCACCTCCTGCCCGCGCACCGTCATCCTCGCGCCGGCGAGCAGCGCGGTGTAGCGCGCCGACAGGCGCGACTCCTCCTCGGTCTCCGCGGCGATGGCGGGGTCGAAGGCGGTGATGTCGGTTTCCCACAGCGCGACGGCATGCGTGCCGGCGAGCGCTTCCAGCCCAGCGCGGTCGGGATCGGCGAGCAGGCGGCGCTTCAGCGCGGTCTCATGCGTCGCGGCCTCCGGCGCCAGCGCGTCGGCGTATTCGCGCGCGGCGACGGCGTCCTTGTCGGTGGTGTCCTGTGCGAAGGTCAGATGCACCAGGGACGACCAGGTGTCGTAGTCCCGCCGCGCCTTGTCCCACGCCGCCAGCGCCCCGGCGCGATCCCCGGCGTCGAGCCGCGCATCGATCGCGGCATGCTGCGCGGCGAGGCTGTCCTTATCGGGACGGGGGGCGGCGATCTCGGCGAAGCGGAGGGTCATCGGCGGGCCTGCATGTCGGGTTCGGCCGTCACCTCGCGCCGTGCGGGCCGTGCGGTCAAGCGGCCCGGTGGACGCGGCGCACGGCAGCGGCCACGCTGCGGCGGCGCGGAGGAAACCATGCCCAGATTGATGTCCACACTCGCCCTCGCCGGCCTGCTGCGCGAAGCCGCACCAACGCTGGAGGCCGCCCTCGGCGCCCCGGTGACCGTGGAACTCGCGCCGACCAGGACGCTCGAGACGCGCATCCGCGCCGGGGAACGCGCCGACGCCGCGGTGCTGACGGCCGAAGCGGTGGCGGCACTCGCGGCCGAGGGCGTGCTGGATGGCATGACGGCCCGCCCCCTCGCGCATTCGCGCGTCGGGCTCGCGGTGAAGGCCGGCACGCCGCATCCGGATATCGGGTCGGTCGATGCGCTGCGGTCACTGCTGCTGGCCGTGCCGTCGCTGTGCTACTCGCGCGCCGGGGCGAGCGGCATCTTCTTCGCCGGGCTGATCGAACGGCTCGGCATCGCCGATGCGGTGAATGCCAAGGCCATCGTGATCCCGCAGGGCTTCACCGCGGAGAAGCTGCTGACCGACGAGGCCGCCATCGCCTTCCAGCAGATCAGCGAGCTGATGGAGGTGGACGGCATCGAGGTGGTCGGCCCGCTCCCGGACGGCGCGCAGACCGTCGCGGTCTTCTCCGGCGCGACCTTCGCGGGGGCGGCGGGCGGGGCGGCGCTGCTCGATGCCGTCGCGGCGTTGTGCACGCCCGCGGCGCTGCGGGCGAAGGGGCTGGAACCGCCGGCCTAAGCGATGGCCGGCGCGCGCGTCGCCATCTGCCACCGCCGCGCCCGCATCAGCAGCCAGACCGCGATCGACAGGTTCAGCAGGTTCCACGCGATCCCGTTCCACATTGCCGCCTGGTACGATCCCGTCGCGTCGAAGATGGCGCCCGCCATCCACCCACCCAGCGCCATTCCCACCAGCGTCGATGACAGCGCGATGCCGACCCGCGTGCCGGCCTGCTCGGGCGGGAAATTCTCCCGCACGATCATGGCGTAGGACGGCACGATGCCGCCCTGGAACAGGCCGAACACCGCGCTGACGGCATAGAGCGCGACCATCCCATCCGCCGGCAGGAACAGGAACAGCGCGACCCCCTGCAGGACGGAGCCCAGCACCAGCGTGCGCAGCCCCCCTATGCGGTCCATCACCGCGCCGAACACCAGGCGCGAGACGATGCCCGTCGCAAGCATCACCGACAGCATCTCCGCGCCGCGCTGCGCGCCGTAGCCGAGGTCGACGCAGTAGGCGACGATGTGGACCTGCGGCATGGCCATGGCGACGCAACACGCAACACCCGCGGTACCCAGCACCGCCTGCAGCACATTGGGCGACAAGCCGAGCGGCCGCGCCGCCGGCAAGGCCGGCGCCCCCGCGGGCCGCGGCGGCGGCAGCGGCGCGCGGCGACGCAACGCCAGGGCTGCCAGCGGCAGCATGGTCGCCACGCAAAAGGCACCCATCGCCAGATGCGTGCCGCGCCAGCCAACCGTATCCACACCCCATTGCAGCAGCGGCGGCCAGACCGTGCCGGCCAGATAGTTGCCGGACGCCGCCAGCGCCAGCGCAATGCCGCGCCGCCGCGCGAACCACAGGGAGGCATCGGCGATCAGCGGCCCGAACACCGCCGCCGCCCCAAAGCAGCCCAGCAACACGCCATAGGCGAGGCCGAAGACGAAGAGGCTCGGCGCCATCGCCGCCGCCACCCCGCCAAGGCCGAGCGACACCGCACCCAGCAGCACCGGCACCAGCACGCCGAAGCGGTCGGCCAGCCGGCCCATCAGCACGCCGCCGATCACGAAGCCGACCATGGTCATCGTGTAAGGCAGCGCGGCACCGGCGCGCGCCGTGCCGAATTCCGCCTGCACCGCGGGGACGACGACAACCACCGACCACATCGGCACGCTGCCGATGGCGCAGATCGCGATGATGGCGAGCAGCCGCAGCCAGGCGCTGCGCGAATCGAGAACGGCGTCAGCCACGGTCGCGGCCGGTGTGATGCATGGCGATCTCTCTCCCGGGCCGGCAGCATGGCAGGCGATGCGCCACCCTGCCACCGCGCGTGGCTTCTTGCCGCCATGCAAGGGCGCCGCATCACGCCGGGGCGAGCAGGCCGTCCTATCCGGCGTCCCGTGACGGTCCTTCGGGTAGTCCTTGAAGGACTACGGTTCGCCGAGCGGCGTGGCGCCGCGCGGTCAGGCCGGCTCGCCGCAGTAGATGTCGTGCAGCGTCGTCATCAGCCGTGCGACGCGCGGATCGGCGATGCGGTAGTGGATCGTGGTGCCGGCGCGGCGCGTCGCGACAAGCCCGTCCTCCCGCAGTTTCGCCAGGTGCTGCGACATGGCCGGCTGCGACAGCCCCGCGCGTTCGGCCAGGCGGCCCACCGGGGCTTCGCCTTCTGCGATCAGGGTGCACAGGACGATCAGGCGCCGCTCGCTGGCCAGGAGGCGCAGCATCGCCGCTGCGGCGGCGGCATGCTCCTCCATTGCCGCGGCAGCAGCGGTATGGTCGGCCATGACGGCCGTGGTCTGCGGTTGCATTGAACGCTCCGAAAGGCCCCACCCCCTGCAGCGCGACGGCAGAAGCGGAGCGGTTCTTGCTTTTTCATGCCCAATGTAAACGGGCCGGCGGATACGGCATAGTGCGTGCAAGGTCCAGCGCATGACAACCGTCGCCAAGCCATTCGTCACACCCCGGGTTCGCCCGGCATCGGGCGCCGCTTCGTCGCGGCGCCGACCCGGTCCGACGCGCGCCGAATCGCTTTCCGTCGAGCTCGCCGAGGCGATCACCGAAGGGCGCATGCCCCCCGGCACGGCGCTGGAGGAGGAGCGCCTCGCCGCCGCCTATGGCGTGTCGCGCACCCCGGTGCGGGAGGCACTGCGCCTGCTCGCCGCCACCGGGCTGGTCGAGCAGCGCCCTCGCCGTGGCGCCGTGGTGGCACGGCCTGAACCCGGTCGCCTGGCGGAGATGTTCCAGGCGATGGCGGAGCTGGAAGCGGTCTGCGCGTCGCTCTGCGCCGTGGCGATGAGCCGGGCCGACAAGGCGCGGCTGGCGAGCCGCCACGCCACCATGGGCCGGATGGTCGCCGATGGCTGGCTCGACGCCTATCGCGACGCGAACGTCACCTTCCATGAGGCGCTCTACGCCGGGTCCGGCAATGGCTATCTGGCCGAGCTGGCGGATGCGACGCGGCGGCGGCTTGCTCCGTTCCGAGCGGCGCAACTCGGTGGACGCGACCGGCTGGCGGCGTCGCATGAGGAACACGGCGCGATCGTCGCCGCGATCCTGGCCAGCGATGCGGCCGCTGCCGCGGCGGCGGTGCGCGCGCATCTGGCGGCGACCGAAGGGAGCTGGGGCGTGCTGGCCGGCCCGCCGCCGGCACATCTGGGCTGATCGCCCGGCAGCTCAGGCGCCCCGTGCTGCGATGAGGCACGGGGGCGCATGGCCGCCCACGAAAGCGGCAGCCCCAGGCGATGCCCGCCCATCCTGCATGCAGTGTTGTATACAAATGCCGTGCGGCGGCTGCGCCGCGATCCGGCATGGGTCTTGCTGACCCTCGGGTCATGGATCTGCCCTTCGGGATCGACGCCCTGCACACGGCCTATGCCGGCGGCCTGACTCCTGCCGCCGTGGTGGCCGAGGCGCATCGCCGGCTCGCTGCCGTCGCGGATCCCGGCATCTTCCTCGACCTCACGCCCGGAGCGGCACTGATCGCCGAGGCCGCGGCCCTGCCGCCCTTCGATGTGCAACGCTTCCCGCTCTGGGGCATTCCCGTCGCGGTGAAGGACAACATCGCGGTCGCGGGCCGGCCAATGACCGCCGCCTGCCCCGCCTTCACCCATGTCCCGGCGGAGGACGCGGTCGCCGTAGCGCGGCTGCGCGCGGCCGGCGCGCTGATCCTCGGCAAGACCAATCTCGACCAGTTCGCCACGGGGCTGGTGGGGGTGCGCACGCCCTATCCGGTGCCGCGCAACAGCGCCGATGCGACGCGGGTGCCGGGCGGGTCCTCCTCCGGCTCAGCGGTCGCGGTGGCGCATGGGATCGTCGCGGCGGCACTCGGCACCGACACGGCAGGGTCGGGGCGCGTGCCGGCGGCGCTGAACGGCATCGTCGGGCTGAAGCCCTCGGTCGGCGCGGTGTCCTCACGCGGCATGCTGCCGGCCTGCCGCAGCCTTGATTGCATCTCGGTCTTCGCGACCGGCGTGGCGGATGCCTGGGCGGTGTTCCGCGTCATCGCCGGGGAGGATCGCGCGGATCCCTACAGCCGGCCGATCGCCTGGGCCGAATGCGGCACGGCGCCGACGCGCATCGCGGTTCCGGCGCCGGGCGACCTGCATCTGGACGACGCCGCCGGTCGCGCCGCCTGGACAGCGGCCCGCGCCCTGCTGCCCGGCGCGCAGGAGGCGGTGATCACGCCGCTGCTCGACACCGCGAAGCTTCTCTATGACGGCCCCTGGATCGCCGAACGCGCCGCCGCCTTCGGCGACTTCGCCGCCGCTCATCCCGGCACGCTGCATCCGGTGACCGAAGCGATCCTGGGCGGCGCGGCGCGCTTCACCGCGGTCGATGCGTTTCGTGGGCTGTATCGGCTCGCCGAGCATCGTCGCGCGGCAGAGGATTTCTTCGGGCGCTTCGACGTGCTCGCCGTGCCCTCGGTGCCGAACTTCCCGACGCTGGCGGAACTCGCGGCAGATCCGATCGGACCCAATGCGCGGCTCGGCACCTACACCAATTTCGTCAACCTGCTCGACCTCGCAGCACTCGCCGTGCCGGGGCCGCGGCGGCCGGACGGGCTGCCCGCCGGCATCACGCTGATCGGCCAGCGCGGGTCGGATGCCGCACTCGCCGCGCTGGGCATGGCATTCACGGAGGCGCAGTCCGCATGATCGAGATCGCCGTCGTCGGCGCCCACCTGACCGGCCTGCCGCTGAACCACGAGCTGGTCGCGCAGGGCGGCGAGTTCCGCCGCGCCGCGGGCACAAAGCCCTGCTACCGGCTCTACGCGCTGGCCGGCGGGCCGCCGCGCCGGCCCGGTCTGCTGCGCGTCGCCCCGCGCGATGGCGCGTCCATCGCCGCCGAGGTCTGGGCGCTGCCCGAGGACGGCTTCGGCCGCTTCGTCGCCGCGATCCCCGCGCCGCTGTGCATCGGCACGCTGCTGCTGGCGGACGGCACCACGCCCAAGGGCTTCCTCGTCGAACCGGAAGGCATCGCCGGCGCCGAGAACGTCACCCGCTATGGCGGATGGCGCTGCTTTCTCGCCTCCGTTGCCTCCCCAACCCCCGCCTGATGGAGACCGTACCATGATCCGTCGCCGCCATCTGCTCGCCGCCGCCGCGATCCCGCTGGCCGCACCGCATCTCGCCCATGCGCAGGCCGCGCGCACGGTGAAGGTCGGCTCGCTGCGCCTGATCCATTCGATGACGCCGCATTTCTACCAGCGCTTCGCGCCGGCGGGCCTGACCATCGAGATCATCACCTTCGACAGCCCGACCGACGGCAAGAACGCCGTGGTGACGCGCAGCGTCGAGGTCGGCGGCTTCGGCATCGCCGCCGCCACGCTGGGCGCGGCCGCAGGCGAACCCATCGTCGTGGTCGGGGCCTTCTGCAACCGGGGCATGGGCGTCATCGCGAAGAAGGGGTCGGGCATCGCCGACATCGCCGGGTTGCGCGGCAAGCGCGTGGGCATCTGGCCGGGCTCGACGCAGGAGGTCTTCATCCTCGAACGCCTGCGCATGTCGGGGATGAACGTGCGCGACATCACCGCGGTCCGCGTGCCCTTCGGGGAGATGCACGCGATGCTCTCGCGCGGCGACATCGACGCCTATGTCGGCGCGGAACCCGGGCCGGGGCTGTCGATCTCCTCCGGCGTGGGGGAGTTGGTGGAATACCCCTACGGCACCGCGATGGGCGGGTTGAACATGATCCTCGGCACGTCCGAGGCGCTGATCGCGCAGGACCCCGCGCTGGTGCGCACCATGCTGACCATCCATCGCCGCGCGACCGAGTACATGATGGCGAACAAGGCGGAGGTCGCCGAAGCCACCGTGCGGATCCTGGGTGCGCCGCGCGCGGCCGTGGACCAGGCGCTCGGCGCGGACAACGTCGAATACACCTGGAAGCTGGACGACACGGTGCTGGGCCAGTCGCGCACCTATGCCGAGCAGATGCTGAGCCTGCGCCAGATCCGCGCCCTGCCGAATTTCGACAAGTTTCTCAATCCGCGCTTCTCCAACGAAGTCGCGACGTCCTGAGGCGCCATGGCGATGAGTGTCAGCGCATCCACTGCGGCACCGGGCAGCGAGGTGCCGGCACGCGCGTCGGTCGGCTTGTGGCCGCGGGTTCGCGGCACGGTGCTGGCGCTCATCGTGCCGCTGATCCTGCTCGCGGCGTGGCATTTCGGGGTGAAGGCCTCCGCTTCGCGGCTGATCCCGTCACCCTATGACGTCGCCGAGTACATGGTGGATTTCGTCTGGGGTGGCATCTGGGACGATGCCTTCTCGGCGACCATGCACATCCACCTGCTGGCGTCGATGTCGCGTGTCTATGGCGGCTTCGCGCTGGCGGCGATCGTCGCCGTGCCGCTTGGCCTACTGATCGGACGCAACGAGACTGTCAACGCTCTGCTGGACCCCTTCCTGCAATTGATGCGCCCGATCCCCGTCACCGCCTGGTTGCCGCTGTCGATGATCCTGTTCGGGCTCGGCGCGCGCTCGGCCTTCTTCCTTGTGTTCCTCGGCGCCTTCTACCCGATCCTGCTCAACACTGTCTTCGGCGTGCGTGGCGTGGAGAAGCGGCTGTTCGAGGCGGCGTCGATGCTCGGCTGCTCGCCATCGGCACAATTCTTCAAGGTGGTGCTGCCGGCAGCCCTGCCGTCGATCTTCACAGGGCTGCGGCTCGGCCTCGGCCTCGCCTGGTTCGTCATCGTGGTCGGGGAGATGACGGGCGTGCCGCAAGGCCTCGGCGCCGTCATCATGGATGGCCGCACGCTGAGCCGAACGGAGCTCGTCATCTGCGGCATGATCGTGATCGGCATCGCCGGCTTCATCTCCGACCGCATCGTCGTCGCAGTCATGAACCGCCTGCTGCGCTGGAGCCCGTCCCACCATGGCTGAGCTGCCGATCCTCGACGTTCGCGGCGTGGGCAAGACATACGAACTGAACGGCCAGAAGATCGAGGCGCTGCGCGACGCCAACCTGGTCGTGAAGAAGGGTGAGTTCGTCTGCCTGATCGGCGCGTCCGGCTGCGGCAAATCCACCCTGCTGCGCATCGTCGCGGGCTTCGAGGCGCCGAGCGCCGGCGAGGCGTTGATGTGGGACAAGCCGGTCGCCGGCCCCGCGCCGGATCGCGGCATGGTGTTCCAGGACTACGGTCTGTTCCCCTGGCTGACCGTGCGTCAGAACATCGGCTTCGGCCCGGCATCGCGTGGGCTGCCGAAGGCGGAGGTGAAGGCGACCGTCGAACGCTTCGTCACGATGGTCGGCTTGACGCGTTTCGCCGATGCCTTCCCGCACCAATTGTCAGGTGGGATGAAGCAGCGTGTGGCCATCGCCCGCGTGCTGGCGAACGACGCCGAGATGGTGCTGATGGACGAGCCCTTCGGCGCGCTGGACGCCATGACGCGGGAACGGTTGCAGGATGAATTGCTCGATATCTGGCAGCGCACGAAGCTGACCGTGCTGTTCGTGACCCATTCGATCGAGGAGGCGATCTTCCTCGCCGACCGCGTCGTGGTGATGGAACCGGGGCCGGGGCGCATCGCCAGCGAGCACCGCATCGACCTGCCGCGGCCGCGCGACGTTGCCTCCCCGGAGTTCAACGAGGTGCGGCGCGACCTGTCCAACCGCCTGCACAGCCACCACGCGCGCAAGGCGGCCTGACCCTTGCGACCCGTCGAGCGCGTCCGCTACGCCGCCCCATCCGATCGCCCGCGCCATGAAGGGCCGGGCGGCGCAAAGCTGATCGTCTGGCCGGTGGTCAATGTCGAGAACTGGCTGATCGACAACCCGATGCCGCGCCAGGTGCTGGTCGCGCCGACCGGCGCTGCTTTGCAGCCGGACGTACCGAACTGGACCTGGCACGAGTACGGGATGCGCGTCGGCTTCTGGCGCTTCCACGCGCTGTTCGAGCGCCTCCGCATCCGGCCCACCCTGTCGGTCAACGGTTCGGCGATCGAGGCCTATCCCCGCGTCGCCGCAGCCGCGCGCGATGCGGGCTGGGAATTCATGGGCCATGGCTGGTTCCAGGTGCCGACGCATCGCGTCGAGGACCAGCGCGCCATGATCGCGCAGACCACGCGCGCGATACTGGATTTCACGGGACGACCCTGCACCGGATGGCTCGGGCCGGGGCTGACGGAAACGCTGGAGACACCGGATCTGCTGGCCGAAGCCGGGATACGGTGGACCGGCGACTTCCTGCTGGACGACCTGCCTGCGCGCATCGCCACCGCGCATGGCCCGATCCTCGCCATGCCGTACTCCGTCGAACTGAACGACATCCCCGTGGTGATGATCCAGCACCATCGCGAGGATGAGTTGCCCCGCCGCGCCCGCCTGACCGCCGCCCGCCTGCTGCAGGAAGCCGAGGCGGGCAGCGGGGTGAAGGTGATGTGCATCGCCATCCACCCCTACATCACCGGCGTGGCGCATCGCATCGCGGCGCTGGAGTCGCTCTATGCCGACCTGGCCGCCGATCCGCGCATCGCCTTCCTGCAGGGCGACGACATCGCCGCCTGGTACCTGGCCAGCAGCGACCCCGCCTGACGGATCCGCGCCAGGAACCCGCATTCCAAAGGCCCGCCGGCCTTTGGCGGATAGGGTCCGGGGAGGGCGGCGCCCTCCCCGCCTTCACCCCAGCAGCTCCGCCACCGCCGGGACCAGCACCGCCAGCCCCGCGCCGACATCGGCCATGTCGAGCGCCTCGTCCGGATTGTGGCTGCCGTGTTCATTGCGCAAGAACAGCATGACCGAGGGGATGCCGAGCCCCGCGAAGGTCGCGCAATCATGCCCAGCGCCGGAGGCCATCTCCCGCGCCTTCACCCCGGCATCCTTCGCGTGGCGCATCAGCAGCGCGCGCAGTCCCGGATCCATCAGCGCCGGCGCTGCATGGGTCGGCGGGCCGAAGTCGAAGACGACGCCACGTGCCGCGCCGATACGTGCGGCTTCGGCGGCGAGCCAGGCGTCGAGCTCGGCCAGCAGCGCCGCATCCAGGCTACGGATATCAAGGCTGAAGCGCAGCACGCCGGGGATCTTGGTCGAGGTGTGATGCGCCGGGTCGGTAGCGAGGACGCCGGTGGTGCAGACGAGATCGGCGCCGGAGGATTCCAGCCGCGACCACCGCGCATCGAGCGCCGCGATCAGCGACACCGCGGCCATGGCGGCATCCCGGCGATGCCGGCGCGGCACGGCGCCGGCATGGGCATGCGCGCCATGGGCACTCGCCTGCGGATAGCGCAGGCTGCCGCGGATGCCGGAGACGATTGCAACCGGCAGGCCTTCCTCGACCAGCACCGGGCCCTGTTCGATATGCGGTTCGATGAAGCAGGCGATCCGCGCGGGATCGAGCAGCGCGCGCCCCTCGCGGATGGGCGTGGGGTCGAGACCCTGCTCGGCCATATGCTCCGCCAGCGTGCGGCCGGTATCGACGCGGCGGAGCGTGTCTGGCGCGTGCCGCGGCAGCAGGCCGAACAGGGCGCGGCTGCCAAGGTAGTGGGCGGGGAACCAGCACATTTCCTCGGCCCGGATGCCGAGCACCAGCAGGTCCCGCTGTGGCGCGCGGCCCGCCGCGCGCAGGGCGGCGGCGATGGCGAGGCCCATGACGACACCCGCCGCGCCGTCGAAATTCCCGCCATGTGGCACGCTGTCGAGATGCGAGCCCATGGTCACCGCGGGCAGCGACCGGTCGCGCCCGGGCAGCACCATGCGTAGCGTGCCGACCGCGTCCGTCGCCACCTCCATGCCGAGGCCCCGCGCCGCTTCCGACAGGATGCGCTGCGCCAATACCTCGCCCTCGCCATAGGAAGCACGGGTGATGCCCGGCGGGTCCGACGTGGCATCGGCAAGGCGTGCGAAGAGATCGGTCGCCAGGGCGAGCGCCTCGGCCAGGGCGCGGTCGGGAATGGTCGTCATGCCCGCATCCTAGCACCCACCATACCGGTCACGCCCGATGCGGATGCATCGCCATCCAATGCCGCGCGATATCGACGCGCCGCGTCACCCAGACATCGCGCCGCCGCCCGATATGGTCGAGCAGCCGCTGCAGCCCCATCGCGCGTGCCGGATGGCCAATCAGCCTCATATGCAGCCCGATCGACATCATCTTCGGCCGGCCCTTGCTGCCTTCGTCATAGAGCATGTCGAAGGCGTCCCGGATGAAGGCGAACCATTCGTCGGAGGTGCCCACCCAGCCGGCGTATTTCCCGTCATTGTTCACGAGCGAATAGGGCACGACGAGGTGCGGCCTGCCTTCGACCTGCACCCAGAGCGGCAGCTCCTCCCCGTAATAGTCGCTGTCGTAGAGAAAACCGCCATGCTCGACGACCAGCCGGCGGGTGTTCTCGGACGGGCCATAGCGGCAGTACCAGCCGGCGGGCGGCTCGCCGAAGGTCTTCTGCAGGCTCGTGAAAGCCTTGGCGATGTGCTCGCGCTCCTCGGCCTCGGTCAGCTCGAAATGCTTCACCCAGCGCCAACCATGGGAACACACATCGTAGCCCGCCGCGCGGATCGCGGCGGCGGCTTCCGGGTTGCGTTCCAGCGCCAGCGCGCAGCCGAACACCGTCATCGGCAGGCCGCGTTCCTGGAACAGGCGCATCAGCCGCCAGACACCGACGCGCGATCCGTATTCGAACATGCCTTCGGCGGCGAGGTCGCGGCCGGACTTCACCTGGCTGCCACCCAGTGCTTCGGTCAGCCCGGCCTCGGTCCGGCCGTCGCCGAGTTCGAAGGAGGGTTCCGATCCTTCCTCGTAGTTCATCACGAAATTCACGGCGAGTTTCGCACCGCCAGGCCACTGCGGATCGGGCGGATTGGCGCCGTAGCCGATGAAATCGCGCTTCACCTCATAGGGCACGGTCAGGCTCCCTCGGCGACGGTGAAGGGGGCGACCTGGACGAACTCGTCATCCTCGCTGCCTCCATCCTTCCACATGAAGATCGCGAAGCGCGCCGTGCGATCAAAGACGGTGGACGGGTGGTGCCAGACATCGGCGCCATAGGTCACGCCCTGGTCGGGCCGCGCCGCGAAGGCCCGCGCCCGCGCCATGTCCGGCCCGCCATCCGCGCCATGGGGCGCGACCAGCACGAGCCAGCGCCCGGCCTCCATCGGCACGAAGGATTGGGATGAATGCAGGTGCCGCTCCATCGTCGTGGAGGCGAGCGGCAGCGCCGCCGGTTCCTTCATGCTGAAGGATAGGCTGGGCTTTGCATGGGCACGGCGGTTGTCCAGCGTCGCCTCGATATAGACGCGCCCCGGTTCGGCCGGCGCGGCGAGAACCTCGCCGAAGGGTGCGAAGGCCTGGGCGGTCAGGGGTTCGAGGATGAGGCGCATCGCGTGGCTCCGGCTGGGTCGCGGCGATGATCGGGCCGGGCCTCGTGCCGCGTCCAGTGGGCCGCCATAGGGTCAGCGCAGTACGAAGTCGCGCAGCACCTCCGGCTTGAAGGCCAGGCCATGGCCCGGCGCCTCCGGCGCGGTGATCATGCCGTTGGTGATCTTCGGCAGGGACACGAAGACATCGTCCAGCAGGCCCATCTGCTCGGCCCAGATCCCGTTCGGGATGGACGCGAGCAGATGCACGTTCAACTCGGGGAACAGATGCGGGGCGATGGTCATGCCCCAGGTGTCGGCGACGGTCGCGATCTTACGCAACTCGGTCAGTCCGCCACGCATCGGGTCGGGCTGCAGGATGGGGATGCGCGGATTCTCCAGCAGGGGCTTGAGGTCGGCGCGGCCAAAATGTGTCTCCCCGCCCACCACGCGCATGTCGAGCGCCTCGGCACAGCGCAGGTACCCGGCGTAGTCGTCGGCCGTCACCGGCTCCTCCAGCCAGTAGATGTCGAATTCCTCGAACTTGCGGCCCATGGTGATCGCGACATCGGCGGACCAGCCCATGTTCACGTCGATCATGATGTCGATGTCCGGGCCGACCGCCTCGCGCATCCGCCGGACGTTGTCGGCATCCGTGCGCCGGTCGCCGACGATGGCCACCTGCATCTTGATCGCCTTGTAGCCCTGCGCGACGTAGTGCTTCGCCTTGGCGATCATGCCGTCGCCGAAGGACCCGCGGAAGCAGCCGCTGCCATAGATCGGGATCTCGGAGCGGAAGTGCCCCCACAGCCGGTGCAGCGGCAGCCCCGCCGCCTTGCCCATCACGTCCCACAACGCGATGTCGATCGCCGATTGCGCCATCATCGCGACGCCGCCGCGCCCGCCGGTCAGCGTCGCGCGCCACAGGTCGCGCCAGATCGCCTCGATCGCGCTCGCATCGCGGCCGATGATGCGCGGCGCCATGGCCTCGGCGATGCAGGCGCCGATCGTCCGCTGCAAGGGCAGGTTCAGCAGATGCAGATAGCCCATGCCGGTGATGCCGGACTGCGTGACGACCTCGACCACCACCAGGTCGCGCATCGGCCCCAGCGCATGGCCCGCGAGCCAGGGGTCATCCGCCCAAGGCAAGCGCAGCAGCGTGGTGCGGACCTCGCGGATCGTCAGGTCGGTCATGGGCGCGTTCCTCCGTTGCGCAAAGCCTGCGCGCGGCGGCATGGGTCGGCAATCCCTCAGCCGTTGAAGGCGACGCGACCCGTCTCCCCCACGTCGTAGCCGCCCATCTGCATCGCCCGCGCCGCGAACGCCGCGCCGCGCGCGAAGGCCAGCAGCGTCTGCAGGGGCGGATCGAAGAAGTCGCGCCGCGCCATCACCAGGTCGAAGCGTTCCCGCACCAGCGGCACGAAATCGAGGCCACGGGCGATCGCCTCGGCGCGGATGCCGAAGCCAGCCTCGGCACGCCCATCGGCGACGGCGGCCGCCACCTCGTCCTCGGCCATGGCCGGCTCCGGCAGGAAGGCGATGGCGTCGAGCCGCAACCCCGCCTCGTTCAGCAGATGCACCAGCAGCACATGGCTGCCGGCACGGTTCTGCCGCCCGACCACGCGCAGCCCCGGCCGCGCCAGATCCGCCACGGCGGCGAGCCCCAGCGGATTGCCCGGCGCCACCAGCAGCCCCTGTTCCCGCCACGCCCAGGTGATGCCGACATGCCCGCCGCGCCCGAGCACCTGCCGCACCGCCGGCGCATTCCATTCCCCGCTGTCGGGGTCGCGCAGATGGGTCGCCGCCGCCACCGCCTGCCCAGCCGCCAGCACATCGAGACCTTCCAGGCTGCCGCCAGATCGCAGCGCCAGCCCGCAACCCGATTGCCGCACCGCCCAGTCGAGCAACGGGTCATGGCTGCCGGCCAGCACCGGGGGAGGCACGGCGCGATGCGGCGCCTGGTCACCATCGGCCCGCGCCGCCAGCCAGCGTTCCAGCAGGGCGCGCGGAAACACCCACTTCCCGCCGAGCAGCGCCGCGGGCACCTGCCGCGCCCGCGCGAGGTCGTAGAGGGCGCGTTCGGACAGCCGCAGCCAGGCCGCGGCTTCCTTCAGGGTCAGGACATCCGGCAACATGCGGCAATGGACGGCAAATGCTGCGCACAGGTCAAGCAACTGCCGCGTTGACGGCATGGATTGCCATGCGCATCTGGTTAAGACGGGGTGGGAGCGGCATGGACGTTTCAAGCGACGGACACCAGCAAGGCGGGCGGCCACGCTGATGCGCGCGCCCGCAACCATTCTCCCGCTTGCCGCCCAGGGCCTCGGCTTCGCCGCCGGGGCGACGCGGATCCTCGCCGATGTCGACCTGACCATCGCGGCCGGGGCGCCCACCCTCATCATCGGACCGAACGGCGCGGGCAAATCCGTGCTGCTGCGGCTGCTGCACGGGCTGCTGGACCCGACCGAAGGCCGCATCCGCTGGGGGGCGGCGGGCCGCGCCGGGGAACAGAACCAGGCGATGGTGTTCCAGCGGCCGGTGCTGCTGCGCCGCTCGGCCATCGCCAACATCCTCTATCCGCTGCGCCTCGCCGGCGTGCCGGCGAAGCAGCGTGAGATCCGGGCGGAACAGGCGCTGGCGCTGGTCGGGCTGTCGGCGCTGGCGGACCGCCCTGCGCGGCGGCTGTCGGGCGGGGAACAGCAGCGCCTCGCCTTGGCGCGCGCCGCCGCCACGGGGGCGGAGGTGCTGTTCCTTGACGAGCCCTGCGCCAGCCTCGACCCCGGCGCGACGCGCGCGGTGGAGGAAATCGTCGCCCGTCTCGCCGATCGCGGCACCAAGATCGTGATGACGACGCACGACCTTGGCCAGGCGCGGCGGCTCGCCGGCGACATCGTCTTCCTGCATGCCGGCCGGGTGCTGGAACAGGCCCCGGCCGAGGCTTTCTTCGCCGGCCCCGCCTCGCCCGAGGCGGCGGCGTTCCTGCGCGGCGACCTGCTGCCGCGCTGATCGATCGGAGTATCCGGGATGCCGCTGCTGCGCCGAACAATCCTCGCCCTCGGCCTGATCATCGCGCTGCCGGCCGCCGCGCAGGACAGGTCGATCACCGTCGCCTCCACCACCAGCACGGAACAGTCGGGGCTGTTCGGCCACATCCTGCCGATCTTCACGCGGGAGACCGGGATCGCCGTGCGCGTCGTGGCCCTCGGCACCGGCCAGGCGCTGGATGTCGGGCGGCGCGGCGATGCCGATGTGGTCTTCGTGCATGATCGCGCGGCGGAGGAACGCTTCGTACAGGAGGGCTCCGGCGGACCGCGCCACCATGTGATGTACAATGACTTCGTGCTGGTCGGCCCCGCCGCCGATCCCGCGCAGATCGCCGGGACGACCGATACTGCCGCCGCGCTGCGCCGCATCGCCGAATCCGGTGCGCCCTTCGTCAGCCGCGGCGACCGCAGCGGCACCCATGCGGCGGAACTGCGTCTGTGGCAGCAGGCGGGCATCGACCCCACGGCAGGGCGCGGCCAGTGGTATCGCGAGGTCGGCCAGGGCATGGGCCCCGCGCTCAACACCGCCGCGGCACAGAACGCCTATCTCCTTGCCGATCGCGGCACCTGGCTGTCCTTCCGCAATCGGCAGGAGTTGAAGATCCTGGTCGAGGGCGATGCGCGGCTGTTCAACCAGTACGGCGTGATGCTGGTGAACCCGCAGCGCCATCCGCATGTGAAGACGGCGGATGGCCAGCGCTTCATCGACTGGATCGTCTCGCCGGCCGGGCAGGCGGCCATCGCGTCCTACAAGATCAACGGGGAGCAACTGTTCTTCCCGAACGCGGCGCAGCCCGAACCGACGTCGTAGATCAGCCCGCCCAGCGCGCGGCAACGCCGCGCAGCCCCTGCGCCAGGGCGTTGACCCCCACCACGATGACCATCAGCACCATGCCGAGCGCCAGAGCCAGCGGCAGGTCGCCCTTGGAGGTCTCGAGCGCGATGGCGGTCGTCATCACGCGGGTGTAGCCCTCGATGTTGCCGCCCACGATCATCACAGCGCCGACTTCCGCCGCCGCCCGGCCGAAGCCCGCCAGCAGCACGGTCAGCAGCGCGAAGCGCCCGTCCCACAGCAGCGTCGGCACCGCGCGCAGGGTGGACACGCGGAAGGAGCGGAACTGCTCCGCATATTCCTCCCACATGCCTTCCAGCACCTGGCGCGCCAGCGCCGCGACGATGGGCATGATCAGCACCGCCTGGGCGATCACCATCGCGCTCGGCGAAAACAGCAGCCCGAGCGACCCGAGCGGACCCGAACGCGACAGCAACAGATAGATCAGCAACCCGCACAGCACCGGCGGCAGCCCCATCAGCGCATTCAACGCGACGATCACTGCCCCGCGCCCGGGGAACCGCGCCACCGCCAGCAGCGCGCCGAGCGGCAGGCCGATCACCGCGGCGATCAGCAGCGCGGCGAGGCTGACCTCCAGCGACAGCAGCACGATGCGCAGCAGCGACGGGTCGGCCCCCGACAGCAGCCCGATGGCCGCCGAGAACGCGTTGCCGAGGTCACCCATCGCGCCGTCAGCCCGCCCGGGCGCCGCCGGCGCCGAATCGCTTCAGCGTCACAGCCTGGGCCTTTCGTTCACCTGCCGCGTCATCGCATGTCGCCGGGTGCTACGGAAGGACAAGGCGCGCATGGCGTCCGCCCCGCCGCCGCGGTCAGGTCCCGAAGGACAGTATGCCCCGGTGGTCGAGCGCGACCGGCACCGTGCCCGGCCGCGAGGCCACGGCCTCGACCGGATGGAACAGGTACAGCCAGGGCGGGTTGTCGTGCAGCCGGCGCAGGCAGCGGCCATAGGCGTCGGCGCGCGCCGCGTCGTCCATGGTGCGGCCCGCCGCCGTGATCAACGGTTCCAGCACGGGATCGTCGTGGCCCTGCCACCACTGGCCGCGGATGGTGGAGGAGATCTTGTCGTTCAGCACGCGGAAGGTCGAATGCGGCGAACTGTCGAAGATCGCCATGTCGCCGATCTGCCCGCGCGCGACCTGGTGCGCGTATTCGGGGCGGTCCGCTTCAGCGTCGATACGCGTCGTGATGCCGAGCCGGCCGAGGTGATAGGCCACCATCGCGGTGATGGCCGGAGCGCGTTCGGGCATGTGCAGCGGCGTGCGCAGCACGACCTCGCCATCCACCCGCGCCTGGTCGAACAGCCGTCGCGCGGTGTCGGGCTCGTGGGGGATCGGGGCGATGCGCGCTTCCCGGTGCCCCAGATGGAATGGGCTCACGATGGTCGAGGCGAGCACGCCCATGCCGTGGAACACCTCCTCCACGATGGCGCCGGCATCCACCGCGAAGTTCACCGCCCGCCGGGCGGAAGGATGCGCGAAGGGGCCGCGGCGGGCATCGAGATAGTACATCACCGACAGCGTGTTGGCCGCCGTGGTCCAGACCAGATCCCCGGCGCGCCGCCGCGGGTCGGCCATGCGCTCGAGATTCGCGGCCGCCTCGATCTCTCCCGTCGCGACCAGCCGGTGGCGCTCCTCCGCATTGGGAACGGCGATCAGGCCGATGCGTTGGGGCACGCGCCCGGGGTCCATTGCCTCCAGCACCGCGAAGGATTGGTCCGCGTGGTCGAGCACCCGATAGGGGCCCGTGCCGATGGTGACGCTGCCGTCCAGGGCCGCGCGCATGACGAAGAACTCGGCGAGGATCTCCGGCAGGTCGGCGACCGGGCGCGGCGTCGAGATCGACAGCAGGCCGGGACCCTCCGGCGTGATGCGCGCCCCGGTGAGATACCGAGCATAGGGCCAGGCCATCCCGAACATGTCGGTGCCGCCCAGATGCGCGGCGATCGCCGCGGCGACATCCTCGGCGGTGCAGGGCTTGCCGTCGTGGAAGGCAGCGCCGGGACGCACCGCGAAGGTCCAGCAACGGCCGTCATCCTCGTGCTGCCAGGCGGCGAGCAGCCCGGGGCCGACGCGCCCGTCCCGCCACCGGCACAGCGGCTCGAAGACAAGCGAGCGCAGCGTCAGGATGGAGGTGTCGTCCGTGACGCGGCCGAGCGGCAGGAACTCCACCCGTTCCAGCGCAACCGTCAGCGACATGCCCCGAATCTCCGCGCCTCAGCCTGCGATCGGCGGGACACTCCCACGCCGGATCACCCCTGGCGAGCGGCATGCGGGTCACGGGATTGAGAGTGCGGAGGAGGTCATTCCGCTGCTGATTTTCCGATCGGTTTGTCGGCTCTCCTGCTCATCCGCGCGGCACTTCATGCGGCGCCGCCGAGCGGCGGGAAGGCCCGCATTTCGCCAATTCCCGCGACATGGCGGTAGGATGCACCGAGGTGCTGCCGGTGGCCGGGGTGTTGGACGCCGTGCAGCGGATGCAGGGGTGACCGCGATGCTCAAGACGCCCGGCCATTACGACTTCATGCCGTATCGGCGGCGGCCACGGATCACCTGGCCGAACGGCGCGCGTATCGCGGTGTGGCTGGCGCCGAACATCGAGCATTACGAGATCGACCCGCCGCCCAATCCGCGCCGCAACCCCTGGCCTCGGCCGATCCCCGATGTCGCCGGATATTCCTGGCGCGACTACGGCAACCGCGTGGGCTTCTGGCGCATGGCCGATGTCATGGCGAAGCACGGCGTGCGCGGTTCCGTCTCGCTCAACGTCGCGGTCTGCGACCACTACCCCGAAGTGATCGAACGCTGCTGCGAACTGGGCTGGGAGCTGTTCAGCCACGGCACCTACAATACGCGCTACTTCTACGACATGCCCGAGGACATGCAGCGCGAGGTGATCCGCGACAGCCGCGAGACGATCCTGCGTGCCTCCGGCCAGACGCTGGACGGCTGGCTGACGCCGGCGATTTCCAACGACGAAACGACGCAGCACATCCTCGCCGAGGAAGGCGTCCTCTACACGCTGGACCTGCTGCATGACGATCAGCCGACGCCGATCCGCACGCGCGCCGGCAGCCTGGTCTCCATTCCCTATTCGCTCGAGATCAACGACGTGCCGCTGCTCGCGATGCGCAACACGCCGCCGGAACGCTACGCCGCGATCTGCAAGGCGCAGTTCGACCAGCTGTATGAGGAAGGTGCCGAATCCGGCACGGTGATGTGCATGCCGCTGCACCCCTTCCTGATCGGCCAGCCGCACCGCATCGCAGCGCTGGACGAGGTGCTGCGCCACGTCACCGCCCACGACAAGGTCTGGCTGGCGACGGGCCGCGAGATCGCCCGGCACTACATCGACCATCACCTCGCCGCGCACGAATCCTGGATCGCGGAGGGCACGCCATGACCCTGCCCCCCGACTACGTCCAGTACCCGATCCGCAAGCGGGCGATGGACCATGACCGCTATCCGTATCGCATCCTGCCGCGGGCGAAGGCAGTCACCTGGCCGGGCGGCGCGCGCATCGCCCTGTGGGTCGCGGTCCATGCCGGGCATTTCCCGATGGACATGCCGCTCAAGCCCTTCATCGCGCCGGGCGGGATGGAACGGCCCTATCCCTCCTTCTGGGACTTCACGCAGCGCGACTACGGCAACCGCATCGGCATCTACCGCATGATGAAGGCGATGGCGGCGCGCGGGGTGAAGGGCACCGCGCTGATCAGCGCCGCGCTGGCGCGCGAGTATCCCGTACTGATGGACGACATCGCCGTCGCCGGATGGGAACCGGCCTGCGCGGGTCTCGACATGGGCCACCTCCACCATGGCGGTGTCGCGGAAGCCGAGGAACGCGCCTGGATCACCGAGGCCACTGCGCTGCTGCGCAACCGTTTCGGCGATGCGGTGACCGGCTGGCATTCCCCCGCCCATTCGGAATCGGCGCGGACGCCGGACCTCGTCGCCGGTGCCGGCTTCACCTGGACCAGTGGCTGGGCGAATGACGACATGCCCTATGCCTTCGCCACCGCCGCCGGCACGCTGACCGCCATGCCGTTGCCGCAGGACCTGTCGGACCAGCGCATGCTGTTCCAGCAGACCATGGCGACCGAGGACTTCACCGACGCCATCCTCGCCGCCCATGCCACGCTGGATGCCGAGGCGCAGGCGACCGGCAACGGCCGCATCCTGACGCTCGCCGTGACGCCGTGGCTGATGGGCCAGCCGCACCGCATCCGCGCCTTCGCGGCCATGCTCGACGCCATCCTCGCCCGCGGCGGGGTCTGGAGCGCGACCGGGGCGGAGATCGCCGCCGCCTGGCGGGCGCAGCAAGCATGATGCAGGCCGCGCCCTGACCGCCGTTCTCGTCACCCGCCCTGAGCCGGGTGCGGCCGAAACCGCCGCTGCCTGCGCCGCGTTGGGCTGGGATCCGATCCTCGCCCCGGCCCTGGTGCTGCGCGCGACCCCGCCGGCCCGGCTGCCGGTGGCGCAGGCCCTGCTGCTGCCCTCCCGCGCCGCGGCCCGCGCCCTGTCGCCGATGCCGTTGGCGGTGCTCGCGGTCGGGGAAGGCACCGCCGCCGAGGCCCGCGCGCGCGGCTTCACCGATGTCCGCGCGGCGGAAGGCGACGCCGCCGCCCTGGCGGATTGCGCCGCAAGCACCCTCGACCCCGCCGCCGGCCCGCTGCTGCTCGCGGTCGGGCGCGGCTACAGCGTCGCGCTCGCAACGACGTTGCGCGGGCGCGGCTTCCGCGTCATCCGCCGCATCGCCTATGCCGCCGCCCCGGCCATCGACCTGCCGCCGCCGGCCGCGGCGGCATTGCGGCGCGGCGAGGTCACCGCCGCGCTGTTCACCTCCCCCCGCGGGGCGCGCATCACGATCGCGCTGCTGCGCCGCGCCGGCCTGGCGGAGGCTGCGCGGGGCATCCGTGCCCTCACCATCAGCCCCCGGATCGCCGAGGCCCTGGCCCCGCTGCCCTGGGCGGCGATCGGGATCACGGCCCGGCCGGACCCGGCGCTTCTGCCCGCCCTTCTCGGTCCACCCACCGCTTGATCTGGCGCAGGGGCGCCATCGGGCGCGGCGGTGCTATACACCCCGTCCCCGTCGCCATTGCGCCGCAGCATGAGGACCGGCATGACCGATACGCCCACTCCCCCGATCCGCCGCTTCCTCGACCCCGCCGCCCTGCCCTTGCTGGTGGGCGGGCTGGTCCTGGTGCTGGCGGCGGCCTGGCTGTGGGTCACGCCCCGCCCCGCACCGCCGCCGAACCCGGCCCTGGCGACCATCGCCGCATTGGAGGCCCGGATCGCCGCGCTCGAGGCCCGGCGCGGCCCCGAGATCGCGCCGCTCGACCGCCGCCTCGCTGCGCTGGAAGCCCGCCCGGCCGCGGATCTCTCAGGCATCGAACGGCGCCTCGCCGCCATCCCCGCGCCCGCCGACCTGCGCCCGCTGGAAGGCCGCATCGAGGGCATGAGCGCCCGCATCGCCGCCGCCGAGGCCCGCGCCGGGGAGGCGCTCGCCCGTCCGCTGGCCGACCCGGCGGCCTTCGCCACGCGCGCCACCGCGGAGGGGCTGACCAACCGCGCCGACCGGCAATCCGAACGCCTCGACGCCGTCGCCGCGCGCCAGCAGGCTGCCGATGCCGAGGCGATCCGCCGTACGGAGGACCTCGCCCGCGGCGTGGGTGAACGCCTCGCCGCCGCCGAACGCGCCGAGGCCGAGCGCATCGCCGCGGCCACCACCGCCCTCGAATCCCGCCTGCGCGGTGCCGAATCGCAGCTCGCCACCCGCCTTGCGGCGCTGGAAGCGGCGCAGGCGCGCGTTGCCGCCGTCGAAACGCGCGCCACACGCCTTGCCGCCTTCGACGCGCTGCGCCTGCGCCTTGATGCCGGCCAGCCGCTCGGGCCGGCGCTCGCCGCCCTGCCGGGCGCGCCCGAGGCACTGACCCGCTACGCCACCGCCGCCCCGCCGACCGAGGCCAGCCTGCGCCTGTCCTTCGAAGCCGCCGCGCGCGCCGCCCGGGCGGCCAGCGAGCCCAGCCGCGAAGGCCAGGGCATGCTCGATTCCGCCGTTTCCCGCCTGTCCGGGCTCGTCACCGTGCGGCGCGGCGAACAGGTGGTCTGGGGCGATGCCGCCGCCGGGGAGATCGAGGCCGCGCGTCGCGCCCTGGAAGCCGGGGACATCGCCGGGGCGCTGGCGCGGATCGACCGGCTGCCACCCGCTGCCAAGGCGGCGATGGCGGATTGGTCGGCGCAGGCCCGGGCGCTGGCGGCCGCGCGCGCCGCCCTCGCCACCCTGGCCGCCGGCTGAGGAGGGCAGGATGCGTCGTGCCCTGATGGTGCTGGCCGCCCTTGCGGCCATCACCGCCCTCGCCTGGTGGTTCGCCGAGACCGGCGGCACCCTTGAAGTGCAGGTCGGCGAACTGTGGATCGGCGTCGGCCTGCCGGTCGCCGTGCTGCTGCTGGCCGGCGGCTTCGT
>NZ_JBYCZL010000045.1:0-30072 GCF_057586215.1 Roseomonas sp. SRI_022 | reverse complement strand
GTCACCCGCGGCGCCGGGACGGGGTCCGGCGACGGCGCGGGTGGCGGCGTCGGCGCGGTCGGCTGCGCCTGGGATGGCGAGGGCGGCGTAGGCGCGGAAGCCGGCGCGGGCGGCGGCGGGGGCGGTGGCGGCGGGGGCTGCGGCGGCTGGTTGCGCGGTGGCTCAGGCGCGGGGGGCTCGGGCGTCGGCGGTTCCGGCGTCGCCTCGGGCGAGGGCGGTGCGGGGATCGGCCGGGGCACATCCGCCTGGGCGAGCTGGGGCGGCCCCGGAGAGACCAGCTCCACCGCGATGCCCTGTTCCTCCGGTTCGGGGATTGTCCGGGCAAGCACGAACAGCGTGCCGATCACCAGGATCAGCGCGTGCATCCCCGCGGAGACCATGCCCCAGCGGTTCAAATCCATCCGTGTGGTCCAGGAGGGTAGGCCCACCCCTCCGCTCCCTTCGATCAGTTTCGCGACTGCTGCGCGCCGGTCCGCCCGGCAGGGCGCGGCGGCGTCGCCGGCGCGGCGCCGGCGGGGCGAGCGGCACCGCCTGGCTGTTCGGCCAGCAGGGCGACGCGGGTGAAGCCGGCCGCGGCGATGGTGCCCATCACCTCCATCACCTTGCCGTAGGCGATGGCGCGGTCACCGCGCACGAAGATGCGCCGTTCCGGCGCGCCCTGCGGCTGGTTGGCCATGATCGCGCGCAGCTGGGGCACGAGGTTGTCCATCGGCACCTCGGTCTCCTGCAGGAAGACGCGGCCCTGCGGGTCGACCGAGATGGTCAGCGGTTCGGTTTCCTGGTTGAGCGGGGAGGCCGCGGTGCGCGGCAGGTCCACCGGCACGCCGACGGTCATCAGCGGCGCGGCCACCATGAAGATGATCAACAGCACGAGCATCACGTCGACCAGCGGCGTGACGTTGATCTCGGCCATCGGGCGGTAGCGATACCGGCCGTTGCCGCGCCCCCCGATCGTCGAACCGGCCATGGCCCTACTCCGCCGCCGAGGCGGCCGGTGCGGCCTTGTCGTTCGCCGCCGTTTCCGTCTGGCGCGACAGGATGGCGGCGAATTCGGTGGCGAAGGATTCCATCCGCCCGGCGAAGCGCGCGAGGTCGGTGGTGATCTTGTTGTAGGCGAGCACTGCCGGGATGGCCGCGACCAAGCCGATGGCGGTGGCGAACAGCGCCTCCGCGATGCCGGGCGCGACCACGGCGAGGTTGGTGTTCTGCATCCCCGCGATGGCGGCGAAGGAATTCATGATGCCCCACACCGTGCCGAACAGGCCGATGAAGGGGGCGACCGAACCGACCGAGGCAAGGAAGACCATCCAGCGTTCCAGCCGCTCCATCTCCCGCCCGATGGTCACGCCCATGGCGCGTTCGACGCGTTCCTTGGCGCCGCCGAGCAACGCGCCGTTGCCGGCCGACCGCCGCCATTCGCGCATCGCCGAGCCGAACACCGCGGCGAGCGGATGGGACGGCTCCTCGCCTTCCTTGGCGTAGAGGTCATCGAGGCTGCCGCCGGACCAGAAGCGGTCCTCGAAGGCGTCGGCGGCGCGGTTGGCGCGGCGGATGCTCGTCACCTTGTCGAAGACGATGGCCCAGACCCAGATGCTGGCGAACAGCAGCCCGATCATCACCGACTTCACGATCCAGTCGGCCTGGAGGAACAGCCCCCAGAGCGAAAGGTCGTGTGCAGCCTGTCCCAGCGCCTGAGCGGTCACGGCTCCGTTCACGCCAACTCTCCTTTCCCGCCCCATCCGGGGCGTTCGCGGCCGAGGCCGCCTGCAATACGATCCGGGGCGTTCAGCCTGCCACTTCCGGCACGACCAGGCCCCTCAGCACGCTCCGCCATGGTTCGGGCAACGGCACGGGCTTGAGGGACCCCTGCCCCACGCAGACCAGGCCGACCTTCAACCCAGCAAGCCGTTCACCCGATGCGCCCGTCCCCTCCGCCGTCGCGCGGACGGTCTGGCTGAGGAGGATCTGGGCGCCGGTGACCCGCAGGATGGCGGTCTCGACAACCAAGGCGTCGTCGAGCCGGGCGGGGCGCCAATACTCCACTTCGATGCGCCGCACCACCAGCAACGCATTGTGACGTTCGATCATAAATTGATGCGGCAAGCCTATGGCGCGCAAGGATTCAGTTCGCGCCCGTTCCGCCCAATGCAGATAACGGGCGTGATAGGCCATTCCCCCGGCATCGGTATCCTCGAAATACACCCGCAGGTTGTATCGATGGATGCCGTCAACCCTATCTGGTTCGGTACCGCTCACGCATCCGTGTCCCGCAGAAGGTCAAGCTGCGCGACCATCGAGGCCGGCGGGGCGAGTCCCAGGTGCCGCCAGCCGCGTTCCCCCAGCATGCGTCCGCGCGGGGTGCGCAGCACCAGGCCTTCCTGGATCAGGAAGGGCTCGACCACTTCTTCCAGCGTATCGCGGCCTTCGGCGAGGGCGGCGGCGAGCGTCTCGATCCCGACCGGGCCGCCGCCATGATGCTCAGCGATGCGACGCAGGTAGCGCCGGTCCATGGCGTCGAGGCCGAGGGCATCGACCTCGAGCCGCAGCAGCGCGGCATCGACCATGGCGCGGTCGGCGGCGCGCTGGTCGACCATCGCGAAGTCGCGCACCCGGCGCAGCAGGCGCCCGGCGATACGCGGCGTGCCGCGGGACCGCTTGGCGATCTCCATCGCGCCGTCGTCGGACAGCGCGAAGTTCAGCTTGCGCGCACCGCGGGTGACGATGCCGTGCAGTTCCTCCGCCGTGTAGAACACCAGGCGCAGCGGAATGCCGAAGCGGTCGCGCAGCGGCGTCGCCAGCAGCCCGGCGCGCGTCGTCGCGCCGATCAGCGTGAAGGGCGGGATGTCGATGCGCACGGTGCGCGCCGCCGGCCCCTCGCCGATGATGAGGTCGAGGCAGAAATCCTCCATCGCTGGATAGAGCGTTTCCTCGATGGCGGGTTGCAGGCGATGGATCTCATCGACGAACAGCACGTCGCGCGGCTGCAGGTTGGTCAGGATGGCGGCGAGGTCGCCGGAGCGCTGCAACACCGGGCCGGAGGTGGCGCGAAAGCCGACGCCCAGTTCGCGCGCGACGATCTGCGCGAGCGTTGTCTTCCCAAGCCCGGGCGGGCCGTGGAACAGCACATGGTCCATCGGCTCTGCACGCGCCTTGGCCGCGGCGATGAAGACCGAAAGGTTCTCGCGCAGGCCCTGCTGGCCGGTGAAGTCGGCGATGGTCTGCGGGCGCAGCGCGTGCTCGCCGTAGTCGTCGTCCTGGCGTTCGGGGTCGGTGATGCGGTCAGTGCTGCTCACCGCGCCATCTCCTTCAGCCCGTCGCGGATCAGCGCGTCGAGGGTGGCGCCATCACCGAGGCGCTTCGCCACGCGGGCGATGGCCGCCGCCGCCTGCGGCTGCTTCCAGCCGAGATTGACCAGTGCAGAGACCGCATCGGATTCCGCGCCCGCTTCCGGCGTGGCGGCTGCCAGCGCACCCTCGCCATCGGCTTCCGGCGTCGCGCGGCCAACCGCCCATTTCTGCATCGCGGGCTCATCGACGATACGGTTGGCTGTCGCTGCCCCCAGGCCCTTCACCTCCGACAACCGCTTGCGTTCCTTGCCAGCGATGGCACGCGCTAGGCCATCGGGCGTCAGCGAGGACAGCACGATCAGCGCCTTCTGCGGCCCAACGGTCTTCACCTCGATCAACGCGCGGAAGGCCTCGCGCTCGGAGGCATCGGCGAAGCCGTAGAGCGTGATGGCATCCTGGCTGACGCGGGTTTCCACCAGCAGGCGCTGGGCGCCCTCGCGTCCCGACAGCGCATCGAGCGTCTTGCGCGAACAGGACAGCAGGTAGCCGACGCCGTTCACATCGAAGATGCAGCCACCGTCATGGGTGGCCTCCACGCGGCCCTTCAACTGCCCGATCATGCCGGCTGGTACCCGCGCGCGAGGGCCTGCTTCGAATGACGGTGATGCGCGTGGCAGATCGCCACCGCCAGCGCATCGGCCGCATCGGCCCGCTTGAAGGTCACCCCCGGCAGCAGGTGCTTCACCATCGCCTGCACCTGTTCCTTCGCCGCGTGGCCGTTTCCGACCACCGCGCGCTTCACTTCCATCGCGCCGTATTGCGCAACCGCCAAGCCCGCCAGCGCCGGTGCCAGCACCACCACGCCGCGCGCCTGGCCGAGCTTCAGCGCGGAATCCGGATTGCGCGCGACATAGGTGTTCTCGACGGCGGCTTCCTCCGGCGCATGCAGGTCGATCACGGCGGCAAGGCCGCGATGCAGCGCGAGCAACCGGTCCGGCAGGTCCTCGGCCGGGGTGGTGGAGATGACGCCCTCGGCGATGAAGCGCAGCCGGAAGCCGTCATGTTCGATCAGCCCCCAGCCGGTGTGCTGGAGGCCGGGGTCGAGGCCCAGGATGCGAATCGGCCGGCGGGACATGGCGCGAGGTTCTACCAGAAGCGCGCCCGCGCCGCGCCGTCAGCCGGCCAGATGCGGCCAGGCCAGCCAAGCGAGCCCAGCCGCGGCGCCGATCCAGACCACGACGATGGCCACGGCCGCGACTTTGCTGACCGGCCGGGCCGCCGCCCCCGCGGCACGGGCCCGGCATTCCGCCATGACTTCGGCCGGGATCAGCCGAATGACCACCAGGATGCCGATGGGCAACAGAATGGCGTCGTCGAGATAGCCCAGCAGCGGCACGAAATCCGGGATCAAGTCGATCGGCGAGAGGGCATAGGCCGCGAGCGCCATCGTCAGCGCCCTGGCATACCAGGGCGTGCGCGGGTCCCGCGCCGCCAGCCAC
The DNA here is from genome assembly GCF_057586215.1 of Roseomonas sp. SRI_022. NCBI lineage: Bacteria > Pseudomonadati > Pseudomonadota > Alphaproteobacteria > Acetobacterales > Roseomonadaceae > Roseomonas > Roseomonas sp. SRI_022. The sequence continues at coordinate 25,286 of NZ_JBYCZL010000045.1, read as the reverse complement.
AGCGCATGCACATCCCGCCGGATCGCCCGCGCCCAGCCCTTCAGCCGCGCGAGCATGCCCGTTCAGGCGGCCGAGAGCCGTTCCGCCGCGGCCGCATCCACCTCGAAATTGGCGTAGACGTTCTGCACGTCGTCATTGTCGTCCAGCGCGTCGATCAGCTTCAGGATGTCGCGCGCCTTCTCCTCGTCGAGGTCGATGGTGGTCGACGGCCACCATTCCAGCTTCGCGGCCTCCGCCTGGCCGAAGGCGGCTTCCAGCGCGTCGCGCACGGCAGCGAAATCCTCGACCGAGCAGGACACCTCATGGCCGTCCTCGTCGGTCTCGACATCCTCCGCGCCCGCTTCGATCGCGGCTTCCAGCATGGCGTCGGCGGTTCCGGCGTCGGGCTTGTAGCGCAGCACGCCCTTGCGCTCGAACTGGAAGGCGACCGAGTTGGTCTCACCCAGCGCGCCGCCATTCTTGTTGAAGATGGAACGCAGGTCGCCGCCGGTGCGGTTGCGGTTGTCGGTCAGCGCCTCGACGATGATGGCGATGCCATAGGGGCCGTAGCCCTCATAACGCACCTCCTCGTAGTCCTCGCCCTGCCCGGCGGTGCTGGCGCGCTTGATGGCCCGGTCGATGGTGTCGCGCGTCATGTTGGCGACCAGCGCCGCCTTCACGGCGGCGCGCAGGCGCGGGTTCATCGCCGGGTCGGGCATGCCCGTCTTGGCGGAAACGGTGATCTCGCGGATCAGCTTGCCGAAGGCCTGGGCGCGCTTGGCCCCCTGGGTGGCCTTGCGGTGCATGACGTTCTTGGCGTGCGAATGGCCGGCCATGGCCGCCTCTCTGTCTCGAATTCGTGGAAATGAAGGATCGGGCGGACTTTTACCGGCCCCGGCGGGGGCGGGGCAAGCGCGGGCTGGCGCGATGGGGCCGGGTCGGGTCAGACTGCGGCGCCATGGACATCCAGACCCCCGCCGATCCCTTCGCCATCACCACCGAGGCGCAGCTCCGCGCTTTGTATGGGGAGGCCTCGGAGCTCGCCTCGAAGAAGGTCTCGCCGCGCGTCGAGGCGACGGCGCGCGCCTGGATCGCTGCCTCCCCATTCTGCGTGCTGTCCACCGTGGGCAGCCGCGGGGTGCATGCCACGCCGCGCGGAGACGCGCCGGGCTTCGTCGCGGTGGAGCCGGACGGTACGCTGCTGATCCCTGACCGGCGCGGCAACAATCGGCTGGACGGTCTGCGCGACATCCTCGAGGACAACCGGGTTTCGGTGATCTTCTTCATCCCCGGCGCGGCCGAGGTGCTGCGTGTGCACGGCACCGCCCGCATCAGCAGCGACCCGGCACTGACCGCCCGCTTCGTCGAGCGCGGCAAGGCGCCGACCACCGTGCTGGTCGTGACGGTGTCGGACCTGTTCATGCAATGCGCGAAATCGGTGATGCGGTCCCGCCTGTGGGACGGCAGGCCGCGCCCTGAGGGCCTGCCGACCATGGGCAAGCTGATCGCCGCGCATAGCGGCCGCGACCTCGACACGGTCGCCTATGACCGGGATGCGCCGGCGCGGCTGGAGCAGACGATGTACTGAAGGGGCCCGCCGGCCCCTGGCGGGCTGGCTTGGAGGGGCAGAGTCCCCCCCAACCTTCAATTCAACCGTATTCCCCGAAGCACTTCCGCCTTCTGCTCGATATCGGTCTGCAGCCGCCGGGTGAAATCCGCCCGGTTCAGGAAATAGTTCGCCGGCTGCGACCCGGTGCGCGCCGCGGCGCGGTAGGTTTCGCTCTGCGCGGCGGTCGCACAGGCGGCTTCGATGCGGGCGATGCGGTCCTCAGGCGTGCCGGCCGGGGCGAACAGCCCACCGAAGGACGCCGGCGCGACCTCGAAGCCTTGCTCGATGGCGGTCGGCGCGTCGGGCCAGTCCGGGTGGCGCTGCGCGTCGAACACCGCGAGGACGCGGATGTCGTTCCGTCCCGCCGCGGACCCCAGAACGATCGATCCCACATCGATGCGGCCCTGCAAGACCTCGGTCATCACCGCGGAATCGGCGCGATAGGGGACGTGCTCGATATCGGCGCGCGCGGCACCCAGCCACTGCACCATCGCCAGGTGCGGGATGGAGGTGACGCCGAGCGTGCCGTAGGTCATCCGCCCCGGATTGGCCTGGGCCGCCCCCTGCAGGTCGCGCAAGGTGCGGATCGGGCTGTCGGGCTTGACCACCAGCGCCATGGAGTTGCTGAACACCTGGCAGATCGGGCGGAAGCTGTTGGTCTGCAGCCCGCCCTGCGGCTGCGTCACGGGCAGGACGGAGGCGACGAGCGCGGGAACGAACAGCAGCGTGTAGCCATCCGCCGGCGCCCGCGCGACCGAGACCGACCCGACCAGCGCCGCCGCCCCTTCGCGGTTCACGGCCACCACCGTCTGGCCGAGCAGCGGCTGCATCTGCGCCGCGAGCACCCGCACCAGCAGGTCGATCGCATTGCCAGGCGGGTAGGGCAGCACGATCTGCACCGGACGGCTGGGGAAGGCCTCCTGTGCGCGCGCGACGGCGGGCAGCGACAGGGCAGCCGCGGTCGCGGCCAGAAGGCGTCTCGTGATCATTCTTGTTTCCTCCCAGGCGCAGGGGTGGCTCAGCCGGCGGGCACGAGTTTCGACGGGTCCGACCCGACTCGCCCGCCCGCGTCATCGGTCGCGCGTGACAGGGTGAAGTCGTAGCGCACGCTCGGGACAGCCGGGTCCGGCGCACCGGGCAGGCCCGTCTCGGGCGTCACCACCAGCGAGCGCGAGACACCAAAGACGGTGTCGCTGTCGATATACTGGTCGTCGCCGAGATACAGCGCCGTGACGAGTTCCCGGTATCCAGGCGCTGCAACGAGGATGTGGATATGCGCCGGGCGGCAGCCATGCCGTGCCTGCTCGCGCACGAGCGCGCCAACTGGCCCGTCCATCGGGATGGAGTATCCGATCGGCCGCAGGGTGCGGACGTGATACCGCCCCTGCGCGTCGCATTGCAGCCGCGCGCGCATGTCCATCACGGACGGGTCATTGGCCTGCAAATCGTATTGTCCGTCGGCATCCGTCTGCCAGATGTCGATCGTGGCACCCGCGATGGGGCGGCCTTCGGCATCGCTGACCTGACCGAACACCGCCAGTTCCGGCCCCTTGGCGATGCGCGCGATGGTCCCGCCGAGTTCAATCTCCGGCGCGCCTTCGCGGAAGAAGGGGCCGAGCAGGCTGGTCTCGGTGCCCGCGGCCTCGCGCCCCTTGGCGTCATGCATGACATTGACCAGCCGCGACAGGCCGATGGTGTCCGACAACAGGATGAATTCCTGGCGGTAGGGCGTGCAGGCCTGGCCGACCGCGGTCAGGAAGGCGATGCCCTTCAGCCATTCGTCGGGGGTGAGGTCCACCTCGCGTGCGAAGGCATGCAGGTGGCGCACCGCCGCTTCCATGATCTGCCGCAGCCGCGGATCGGGAGTGTCGGCCATCTGCGCGATGACGGCATCCGTGATGCCTTCGACATCGAGGTCCTGCATGGTTCCCTCCTGGGATCGGCGGCAGCCTGCGGAGCATCGCCGCGCCGGTCAATCGCAATCACGCCGTCCCTTGCGGGCGCCATCCACCCGCCACAGATTGCCGGTCCGCGCCGCAAGGTGCCCGGGGAGGATCCGCCATGGCCAAGGCCACCAAGCTGCTGCCCACGACCGTCGTCGGCAGCTACCCGCAGCCCGCCTGGCTGGTCGATCGGGACGTGCTGACGAAGAACAACGTCGTCCCGCGCGTGCGGCTGAAGGAGATCTGGCGCGTGCCCGAGGATGCGCTGGAACTGGCGCAGGACGACGCGACGCTGATCGCCATCCGCGACATGGAACGGGCGGGGATCGACATCATCACCGATGGCGAGATGCGGCGCGAAAGCTACTCCAACCGCTTCGCCCTCGCGCTTGATGGCGTCGATATCGACAATCCTGCTGTTGTGACGGGCCGCGCCGGCAAGCCCACCACGGTGCCGCGCGTGACGGGCGCGCTGCGGCGGCGCCATCCGGTCGAGGTACGCGACATCGCCTTCCTGCGTGCCAATACCGACCGCCAGGTGAAGATCACCCTGCCTGGCCCCTTTACCCTGTCGATGCAGGCACATGACGAGCATTACGGCGACGATGAGGCTCTCGCGATGGCCTATGCGGCGGTCGTCGCCGAGGAAGCCCGGGACCTCAAGGCCGCCGGGGCCGACGTGATCCAGCTCGACGAGCCCTGGCTGCAGGCGCGCCCGGAACAGGCCATGCGCTATGGCGTGAAGGCGATCAACCGGGCGCTGGAGGGCGTGGCCGGGACGACGGTCGTGCATCTGTGCTTCGGCTATGCGGCGCTCGTGAAGGAAAAGCCGTCGGGCTATTCCTTCCTGCCGCAACTGGCCGACAGCACGGCGGCGCAGATCTCGATCGAGGCGGCGCAGCCGAAGCTCGATCTCGGCATCCTGTCCGACCTGTCGAACAAGACGATCATGCTCGGCGTGCTCGATCTCGGCACGGATGAGGTCGAGACGGCGGAGGTCGTGGCCGGCCGGCTACGCGCGGGGCTGCGGCATGCGCCAGTGGAACGGCTGGTGGCTGCGCCGGATTGCGGCATGAAGTACCTGCCGCGCGACCGCGCCTTCGCGAAGCTGAAAGCGCTTGCCGAAGGCGCTGCGATCGTGCGGCGGGAACTGGCCGGCTGAGCGCAGCTACAGCAACCCGCGCGCGATCCCGCCATCGACGTTCACGGTCTGGCCGGTGACGTAGGCCGCGCGTGGGCTCGACAGCCACAGCACCATCGCCGCGATCTCCTCCGGCTGGCCGAAGCGGCCGAGCGGGATTTCATGGGCGAATTCGGCGATGACCTCCTCGGGCGGCACGTTGCGCTCGGCCGCCATCTTCGCCGCGCGATCGGTCCACAGGCGCGTCAGGGTCCGGCCTGGGGCGACGCAGTTCACGCGGATGCCCTCGGCGGCATATTCGCCGGCGAGCGTCTTGGTCAGCCCCAGCAATCCCGCCTTGTGGACGTTCGACACGATCTGGTTGGGATAGGGCATGCGCGAGGCCGCGGCACCCAACAGCACGATGGACGGCGCGCTGCCTTTTCGCAGCAGCGGCAGCGATGCGCGCACCACCCGCACCGCGGACAGCACGTTGAAGCCGTAGTTGCCGAGCCAGTCCTCGTCCGACAGCGCCTCGAAGCCCGAGCGGATCGAACCGCCCACGGCATCGACCAGGGCGTCGAGCGCACCCCAACGTGACGCCACCTGCGCCAGCAGGCGATCCGCCGCGCCGGCTTGCGTGATGTCGGCAGACAGATGCGCCGGGCGCCGGCCGGTCGACGCGGCAATGCGCTCCGCAGCCGTCGCGATGCCGGCCGGATCGCGGGAGACGATCAGCACCTCCGCCCCCTCCGCCGCCAGCATCTGCGCCGTCGCGAAGCCGATCCCCGCCGAGGCGCCGACCACCAGCACCCGTCGTCCCGCATAGCCAAGGTCCATCCGTCGGTTCTCCCCTTACTTCGTCGAACTGGTGAGTATCCGGCGCGCCGCCTACCGCCGGTGATGCCTCATGGCGCGGGCATCACCTGGGACAGCGTCCCACCGAGGCGCAACGGCTCGGCGCGCTTCGCGAGGCCGGTCGAGTCATCCGTCTCGACAAACAACCCGCAGATGGTTGCCTCGGCCTCGGCGGGCGCCAGGCGTTCGGCCGGCACCTTGCGCCAGAAGCGCAGGGACGCGCCGCCCTTCTGCATGCCGATCACGCTGTCATAGTCGCCGCACATGCCCGCATCGGTCTGAAAGGCGGTGCCGCCGGGCAGGATGCGATGATCGGCCGATGGCACATGCGTATGCGTGCCGATCACCAGAGAGGCGCGCCCGTCGAAGGAATGCGCCATGGCCTGCTTCTCGCTGGTCGCCTCGGCGTGGATGTCCACCACGACCGCCTGCACGCTGCCCTGCGACCCGAGCGTGTGCTTCGCGAGTTCGCCCTGCACTGCGCGGAACGGGTCGTCGAGCGGTTCCATGAACAGCCGGCCCATCACCTGCACGACGAGGGCGCGGCGTCCACCGGGCACGCTCACCACCGCAGCACCCTGGCCGGGCGTGCCCGGGGCGTAGTTCATCGGGCGGATCAGGCGCGATTCCTCGGCGATGAAGGGGATGATCTCCTTGCGGTCCCAGGCGTGGTTGCCGAGCGTCAGCACATCCGCCCCGGCGGTGAACAGCGCGCGGGCCATGTCCGGGGCCAGGCCGAAGCCGTGCGAGGCGTTCTCCGCATTGATCACGACCAGGTCGAGCGCGAGGTCGCGCCGCAGCCCCGGCAGCGCGGCGACCACCGCATCCCGCCCCGACCGCCCGACGATGTCGCCGAGGAAAAGGAGCCTCACGAAGCCCCGCCGCAGATCACCACGCCATTCTCCGTCGCCACGCGCCCGAGCCGAAAGTCGTTCGGCCCTGCCGGCACTCCCTGCATTTCCTGCGCGGCATAGGCAACCCCGATGGCCGTCGCCCCGGTCAGCCCGGCCAGCGTCCGGTCGTAATAGCCGCCGCCATAGCCGAGCCGCCGGCCTGCGCGGTCGAAGGCCAGCAGCGGCACCAGCAGCCAGTCCGGCGAGACCTCGGGCCCATGAACAGGCTGGCGCGTGCCCATCGGCCCATGGCCGAGCGGGTCGCCCGGTGCCCAGCGACGGAAATGCAACGGCTGGCCGCGTTTCGGCGTGACCGGCAGGCAGAGCGGCTGCCCGCGCGCATGCAGCGCGAGCAGCAGCGGCCGGATGTCGATCTCCGGCCCCATCGGCCAGAAGCCGGAGACAAGCGCGCCGGGCGGCGGCGGACAATCGCGCAGCACCACCCCGGCCAGTGCGTCCCCCTTCCCCGCCGGATCCACCGCCGCGCGGCGCGCGAGGGCGACCTTGCGCGCCTCCGCCTTCATTTCGGCCAGCAGCACGTCGCAATAGGGGGCGTCAGCGTTCATCGCAGCAGCCTACCTCAGCCGCGGAAGGGCCGCGCCCCCGACCACCGGAACGGGTCGAGGCACCTGCTTCGATCCGGAACCGCAATGCCGCACGTCTGATCGACCCGCCGCGTCCAGCGCAGCACAGGAAACCGAGACCCGCGCCTGAGACAATGAGGCGGATCGAGGCCGCGCCTCGATCCGGGAGCGCACAGCGCGACCGCGCCCAACCCGCCCGTCGGCGCCAACGCCACAGCGCAGGACGCGAAAGCCAAGCCCGCGGATGCGGGCGCCGGCGTCTGAGGCATGAAAAAACCAGCGGCCCGTCACCGGGACACTGGCCGTCGATCATCAGGGTCGTGCGCCGTGTCCGGCGCAACATGCGGGCCGCGTGCGGAGCCACCCTGGCCGCTGGCGTCTCATCCTCCCAAGGCCTGCTTTCGCAGGTGGGCACCAGATACCTGGACCAAGATCCAGACAGAGCCAGCTCCCGGAGGATGTGCATTGGCCCCGGGGATGAATTGCCTGGCGCGCCGGGCAGCCCCGCCCAGGGAACCTAGGCGCGCTCCAGCCCCGCTGCAATGGCCTCGATCGCCTCGGCCAGGCCGTTCAGCCGCTCGGCGAGCGCCGGGTCGGGTTCGGCACGGGCGGGCATCGGGGCGGCGACGGCGCCGCCGGCCTTCAACGCCGAGACCTCGGCCTGCAGGTCGGCCGTCTCGTCGGCGAGTTGCAGCGCGGCGAGCAGCAGCATCCGGGTTTCCCCGAACTGCATGCCCATGGCCTTCAGCGTGCCGATGCGCTTATCGACCTCGGCGGCCATGTTGGTCAGGTGGCGTTCCTGGCCGTCCTGGCAGGCGACCGGGTGGGAATAGCCGCCAACGCGGACGGTGACCTGGGCCATCAGGCGTCCTCGCCCAGCACGCCGCGCAGCCGCGCGATGGTTTCGTCGAGGCGGGCCGCCAGGGCGGCCACCGCGGCCGGATCGACGCCCGGGGCATCGTCGCCGGGCGCCGGCGTGGTCGCGGGACGGGCGCTGGCCGCGCGGGACAACCGCTCGACCGCTGCTTCCAGGCGATGGGTGGCTTCGGCCACCGGATCCACAGCCTCGCTCAATCCGCCCCCTTCGAGGTCCGCCATTCCCTTCCCCACGGAGGCCCGCGGGGCTAGGGGAAAGCCTTGGCAGAGAGGGGCCTCGGGGTCAACGGTGACAGCGTGTGTCAGCAGGCCGGCCGTGGTGATCCATGCGCTGGACCAGGCGGAGGCGGCGTTGGACTCGGCGGGGCCGCGGGGGGTGCTGCTGCTTTCAGCCGCGGCGGCGGGGGGCTTCGCCGGGCCGGAGTGGTTCCTCGCCATGGTGGCGGAGGCGCGGCGGCGGCACCCTGGCGTGCCCTGCGACGCGGCGCTGGATTGCGCGGATGCGGCGGGCAACGCGCTCACCGCCCTGCGGGCGGGTGTTCGCATCATCGTGCTGGACGAGGCCTGCCCGGCCTTCGTGGCCGTCGCGGCCGCGGCCGCGGAGGTCGGGGCAAAGGTGCTGCCGGCCAGGCCGCCGGCCTTCGACCTCGGGCGGATCGACCTGCGCCGGCGCGACGACTGCGCGCGTCTGGCCGCCTGGCTCGCCATGGAAGTGCCACAGGTTTCGCCGACACCGCCGCCATCGTGACAGGGGCGGGTGGCTGCGCTATCGCGCCCTGGATAAGGCCGGACCGAAGGAAGGACGCCAGATGAAGCTGACCCGCCGCGTGAAGGAGATCCTCTCCTGGTATGAGAGCGACAATCCCGGGACCAAGGCGAACCTCGCCCGCATCCTGATGGAAGGGAAGCTCGGCGGCACCGGCCGCATGGTGATCCTGCCGGTCGACCAGGGCTTCGAGCACGGCCCGGCCCGCTCCTTCGCGCCGAACCCCGCGGCCTATGACCCGCACTACCATTTCGAGCTGGCGATCGAGGCGGGGCTGAACGCCTATGCCGCGCCGCTCGGCATGATCGAGGCGGGCGCGGCGACCTTCGCCGGCGCCATCCCGACGATCCTCAAGGTTAATTCTTCGAACAGCCTGTCCACCACCAAGGACCAGGCGGTGACCGGGTCAGTCGCCGATGCGCTGCGCCTCGGCTGCTCGGCGATCGGCTTCACGATCTACCCGTCCTCCGAATACCAGTTCGAGATGATGGAGGAGCTGCGCGAGCTCGCCGAGGAAGCGAAGTCGGCGGGCCTCGCCGTCGTCGTGTGGTCCTATCCGCGCGGCCCGATGCTCGATAAGGCCGGCGAGACCGCCTACGACATCTGCGCCTATGCCGCGCATATGGCCGCGCTGCTCGGTGCGCACATCATCAAGGTGAAGCCGCCGACCGACGCGCTGTCGCTGGATGCGGCGAAGAAGGTCTACATCGACCGCAAGATCGACGGGAAGGAACTGTCCACCCGCATCAAGCATGTCGTGCAGTCCTGCTTCAACGGCCGGCGCCTCGTCGTGTTCTCGGGTGGCGAGGCGAAGGGCGCGGACGCCCTGCTGGACGAGGCGCGCGCGATCCATGCCGGCGGCGGCAACGGGTCCATCGTCGGCCGCAACGCCTTCCAGCGGCCGAAGGATGAGGCGCTGAAGCTGCTCGCCTCGATGATCGAGGTCTACAAGACCAAGCCGTAATCACGGCACAACGCCGGATGCGCGACGCCGCCGCGGGGGATGCCTCGCGGCGGCGTTCTCGTTCATGCCTTCCACGGATCGTAGGTCCCGAAATCCCACAGATACCCGCCGGGATCGCGCGCGACGTACTCACGCGATCCGTAGTCACGATCGAGCGGACCTTCGAGGATCTCCGCCCCCGCCGCGCGGGCCTTGGCGCAATGCGCATCGGTGTCCGCCACGACGACATAGATGCAATCCGTGACGCCGCGGACCTCGCTGGGCAGGCGCATGTCGAAGAATTTCCGGTCGGCGCCGCCCAGCATCAACATGCCGCGATGCTCGCCCTCGCCATAGGTCAGCTCGGCATGGACCACCCCGCCATCAGGGCCGGGGACCACCAACTTCTCGACGAAGCCGAAGGCCTCGGTCAGAAAGCGGATCGCGGCCTTGGGGTCGGCGTAGCGCAGGCAAGGAATGACAGCGGATGAATGCGGCATCTCAGGGCAGCTCCTCGGAGGGTTGCAGACTCTATCTGATCACGCCGCCGCGCATCGAGATCGCGCGTTTTCGTGACGACCTGGCCGCAGCGCTCGATGCCGGGGACGTGGCCTGCCTGCAGCTCCGGCTGAAGGATGCGACGGCGGATGAGATCAAGCGCGCGGTCGATGCCCTGATGCCGGTCGCCCAGGCGCGCGACGTCGCCTTCATCCTGAACGATGATGCGAAGCTCGCCCATGCGCTGGGCTGCGACGGGGCGCATCTGGGCCAGAGCGACGGCGACCATGAGGGCGCGCGCAAGCTGCTGAAGGACCGCATCCTCGGCATCACCTGCCATGCCTCCCGGCATCTCGCGATGGAGGCGGGCGAACTGGGCGCGGACTACGTCGCCTTCGGCGCCTTCTTCCCCACCGACACGAAGGAGACGGTCCACACCGCCGGCACCGACCTGCTGGAATGGTGGTCGGAGATGATGGAGATCCCGTCCGTGGCGATCGGCGGCATCACCGCTGGCAATTGCGGCCCGCTGGTGCGGGCGGGCGCCGACTTCCTCGCGGTTGTTGGCGCGGTCTGGAACCACGCCGACGGGCCGGACGCCGGGGTGCGCGCGATGAACGCGGCGATCGCGGCGGCCTGAAGGCGATCCTGAGGGCTGCGCCGCCCGGCTACTGCTGGATCACCATCGCACTGAACGGATGCACATAGGCCTGCAGCATCACCAGCCCGCCGACCATGCAGGCCAGGACGATCGAATGCCAGAAGACGAAGCGCAGGATGCTGCCTTCATGGCCGAACCAGTTGGTCGCGGTGGAGGCCACCACGATCGACTGGGCATCGATCATCTTGCCCATCACGCCGCCCGAGGAATTTGCCGCCGCCATCAGGATCGGCGACAGGCCGAGCTGCGTCGCCGTCACCTTCTGCAGATTGCCGAACAGCACGTTCGATGCGGTGTCGGACCCGGTCAGCGCCACGCCCAGCCAGCCGAGCAGCGTGCCGAAGAAGGGATAGAGCAGTCCTGTCCCGGCGAAGGCGAGACCCAGCGTCGCATCGATGCCCGAATACCGGGTCAGCGTGCCGATCGCGAGCATCGCCATGATGGTGATCAGCGACTTCCGAACAACCCAGATGGTCTGCCCATAGGCGCGGATCAGCGCTATCGGCGAGAAGCCCATCACGAAACCGGAGAGGATCGCCGCGATCAGGATGCCGGAGCCGGTGAAGGACAGCCAAGTGAAGGCGAAGACCGCGCCCTCGCGCACCGGTGGGGAGGAGACGGGCGGCACCTTCTGCACCAGGTTGTGCAGCCCTTCCACGGGGTAGTTCCAGGTCGCGATCGGATTGACATAGGCCTTGAACCACCCCGTGCCCCAGATCGCCACGACGATGGACAGGATGATCCAGGGCACCCAGGCCCAGATGATCTGCTCGCGCGTTGCGGTCACCGGTGCGGGCGGCGGCGGCATGGTGCCGACCGAGGCATCCGCCGTGCGCAGCGCCGGTGAACTCCAGACCTCGCGCGGCTGCCAGACGCGCAGGAAGGCGACCAGGCAGGCCATGCAGATGATCGCGGCGCCGATATCGACGATCCAGGGGTTGATGTAGTTCGAGATGAGGAATTGCGGGATCGCGAAGGTGATGCCGCAGACCAGGATCGCCGGCCAGATCTGCATCATGCCGCGCCAGCCGGCGAAGGCCGCGATCAGCCAGAAGGGCACGATGACCGAGAAGAACGGCAGCTGCCGCCCGACCATCGCACCGAGCACATAGGGGTCGAAGCCGGTCACCGTCGCCAGCCCCGCGATCGGCGTGCCGAGCGCGCCATAGGCGACCGGCGCGGTGTTCGCGATCAACGACAGCCCCGACGCGGCGAGCGGCGAGAAGCCAAGCCCGATCAGGATCGCGCCCGTCACCGCGACCGGCGTGCCGAAGCCCGAAGCGCCCTCGAAGAAAGCGCCGAAGGCGAAGGCGATCAGCAGCAATTGCAGCCGCCGGTCCGGCGTAATGCCCCCGATCGATTGCTGCAGGATCTGGAACCAGCCCTTCTCCACCGTCAGCCGGTAGAGGAAGATCACGTTCAAGATGATCCAGCCGATCGGGAACAGCCCGATCGCCGCCCCGAAGATCGCGGCACGAACCGCCAGGCCCGCCGGCATGGTGAAGAGGAAGATCGCGACCAGCAGCGCGACGACCAGCGCCACCAGCGCCGCGACATGCGCCTGCACCTTGCCTGAAGCGATGAGCGCCAGCAGCATGACCACTGGCACGGCGGCAGCGATCGTTGAGAGCGTCGCATTGCTGAAGGGATCGTAGATCTGATTCCACATGCTGGCCGTCTCCGTCTCGCAACGGGTCTGCGCAGCCGCGACAAGCGCCAGGACTCGGCGAATGCCGGGCGTGTGATTCACTGTGAGCCGCTACTGAAATCGAACGCAAGATTACTGATTCGTAACGTCTTGGGAGCCGCACGGCCATGGACGAGATCACCTTCCACACGCTGCTCCACCGCCCGGGAACGCTGGTCGATATCGGGGCGCATGACGGGCTGATCACCCTGCCCTTCGCACAACTGCCTGGCAGTCGGGTGCTGGCCTTCGAACCCCTGCCCATGGCCTTCACGCGGCTCGCCGAGGCGCTGGCCGCGAATTTCGGCGGCGACATCCCGCCGCATGTCGAACTGGTGCAGGCCGCGCTTGGCGATCACGCCGGGCAGGCCGACCTTGCCATGCCGGTGCTGGACGGCGTGCCGCAGGAACAATGGGCATCGACCGCGAAGGACTATGCGGGCTTCGGCAGCCCGCGCCTCGCCATCCGGCATTTCGCGGCACCGCTGCAGCGGCTCGACGACCGCGCGATCCGCGACCTCACCCACGTCAAGATCGACGCCGAGGGCGCGGAATACGAGATCCTGCGGGGTGCGCGCGACACCTTGCTGCGCTGCCGCCCGGTGCTCACGCTGGAAGTCGAGGAACGCCACCGTGAGGGCAGCACCTGGTCCGTGCCGGCCTATCTCGACGCGCTCGGCTATGACGTGTTGTTCGAACTGCGTGGAGAATGGTTCCCGGTCGCGGCACTCGACCGCGCGACGATGCAACGCGCCTCGCCCGATCCGTCGGTGTTCGAGGCATCCGACCCCTACGTCTTCGTCTTCTATGCCCTGCCGCGCGAGGATGCGGCGGGGCTGCTGGCGCGGTTGAAGGCCGCGGCGTAGCCTGCCGCCGAACGGAGGAAGACATGTCCATCACCGCACAGCGCCTGACCGTCACGCGTGCCTCGGGGTCCTGCGGGGCCGAGGTTTCCGGCCTCGATTTCCGCACCACCCCGGATGAGCGCAGCATTGCCGAGCTGCGCGCCATCTGGCTCGACCACGGCGTGCTGTTCCTGCGCGACGCGGCGCTGTCGCCGCGGGATTTCCTGGCCCTCGCCGCACGCCTCGGCACGCCGGTCGAATACCCCTTCGTGCGTGGGCTCGACGGCTTTCCGCAGATCACGCCGGTCATCAAGGAACCGGAGGAACGCATCAATTTCGGCGGCGTCTGGCATTCCGACACCGCCTATCTCGAACGCCCGCCCATGGCGACGATGCTGATCGCGCGGGAGGTGCCGCCGGCCGGCGGCGATACGCTCTTCGCCGATTGCCGCGCGGCCTATGAGGCATTGTCGCCCGGCTTGCGCGCGACGCTGGACGGGCTGCGCGCCATCAATTCCTCGAAGAAGGCGGATGCGTCCAAGACGCGCGAGGACCGCCAGAAGGAACGCGGCGCGGTGACCAATGCCGAGGTGCTGGAAGCCACCCACCCGGTGGTGCGCACGCATCCGGAGACGGGCCGGAAGGCGCTCTACGTCAACCTCGGCCACACCACGCGCTTCGATGGCTGGACCGAGGCGGAATCCAAGCCGCTGCTCGATTTCCTCTTCGCCCACATCACCAAGCCGGAATTCACCTGCCGCTTCCGCTGGGCGCCGGGGTCGATCGCGCTGTGGGACAACCGCTCCGTCCAGCACTACCCGGTGAACGATTATCACGGCCACCGGCGGGAGATGCATCGCATCACGCTGCAGGGGGATGTGCCGGCGTGATGCCGCCACTGACTCGGCACACGATAATGAGAATTTATTCTTAAGTCCAGCAGGAACTGAACGCGGCGCCGGTCACCCGCAGGTGGACAGCGCCGCCGTCGCGAAGCCGCGGATCTCGCTCGTCACGTTCAGCGTCAGCTCCGCATTGCCCAGCGTCACCGCATGACGCTGCGGCAAGCCGGTCAGCGTCACCGGATCCCGGCCTACGACCGTAACCACGACGCTCGCAGCGCGGGCCAGGTCGTCGGTCTGGTTCGGCGCGCTCACCACCACGCGCACCAGCCCGTCCAGCAGCTCGATCCCCGCATTCTCCGGCGCGCGCGGGCCATAGGCGACCGCGAAGCGGCGCGGCGTCGCCCGCCCCTCGCATTGCCGCACCGGTCCGGCATCGCGCATCAGCTGCTCCACCCGCGCACGCGGCACGCCCGCACCGATCCGGGACTGCGCCAGGGTGAACAGTGCCGCCGCCTCGCCGGCCGGCACATCGCGTTCGTACCGGCGCTGCAGCGCGACCATGTCTTCCCGCGCCTGGCGCAATTCGCCTTCCAACTGGGCATTCCGCGCATAGGTCGCTCGCGCATCGGCCGACAGCGTATCGAGCCGCCCTTCCAGCGCCGTGACCTCCGACCGCGCGAGGTCGAGCCCGCTCTGGTACGACCAGAAGCCCAGCCCCACGAACACCGCGAGGGCGAAAAGCCACTTCGCCAACCGCAGCACGATCTGCCCCGTGCGGCGCCGGCGCTCCCGGCTGCGTCTTGATCCGATCGACATGCCTTGCCTTAGACGCGAGGCACCCGCGCGGGGTCAAGTGACGGGAAGCCACACCACGTCCTCGATCCGCGGAGCCCCCGAAGCGAGCATCGCCAGCCGGTCGAACCCCAGCGCGATCCCGGCTGTCGCCGGCAACCCCGCCTCCAGCGCGGCGATGAAATCCGCATCCACATCCCAGCCATGCTCCCCGGTGATGCGGCGGCGTTCGGCATTCGCTTCCTCGAACCGCAGGCGCTGCTCGGCGGGGTCGGTCAATTCGTCGAAGGCATTGGCCAATTCGATCCCCGCGGCGAACAATTCGAAGCGCAGGGCGGCGCGCGGATCGGCTGGATCCCGCTGGGCCAGCGCCGCCTGAGGCGCCGGCCAATGCGTCAGGAAGGTCGCGCGATCGCGCCCGATCGCCGGTTCCACCCGTTCCAGCAGCAGGCGGAAGAACAGATCCTCCCACCCCTCCCCGCCTCGCGGCGGCAGCCCCGCCCGGGCCGCCGCATCCCGCAACCGCCCGGCATCCCCCTCGGTCCCCAGCAGATCCAGCCCGTTGCAGTGCCGCGCGAAGGCGTCCTGCATCGTCAGCCGCTCGAAGGGCAGCGTCAGGTCGGTCCGCACCCCGCCATGCTCGACCACCGGCGGGCACACCGCCCGCACATAGTCCTCCGTCTCCGCCATCAGCCCGTCGAAGGACAGCCCCGGCCGATACCATTCCAGCATGGTGAATTCCGGCGCATGCCGGGCCGAGACCTCCCCGTTCCGCCAAACCCGCGCCAGCTCGAACACCGGCCCGGCCCCGCCCGCCAGCAGCTTCTTGATCGCCAGCTCCGGCGAGGTCCGCAGCCACAGCGGACGCCCCTGCCCCACGCCGATATGCGGCTCGAACCGTGTGGCGAAGGCACGGATATGCACCTCCGCCCCCGGCGCGGGGACCAGGCAGGGCGTCTCCACCTCCCGATACCCCCGCCCCGTGAAGAAGGCCCGCGTCGCCGCCACCAGCGCCGCCCGCCGGTCCAGGAACGGCAGCCGCGCCGCCAGCCTCTCGGGATGCCAATCCGGCTTAGCCATTGTGCGCGCCGAGCCCTTCCGCTACGGGCCGGCGACCATGCCGGACGGTGACACCACACGCCAGGGACGCACCCTTCGCACGCCGCAGGCACTGCGGGATGCCGGCCTGC
Source organism: Roseomonas sp. SRI_022 (assembly GCF_057586215.1). NCBI lineage: Bacteria > Pseudomonadati > Pseudomonadota > Alphaproteobacteria > Acetobacterales > Roseomonadaceae > Roseomonas > Roseomonas sp. SRI_022. Next base: position 9,197 of record NZ_JBYCZL010000045.1, on the reverse strand, counting down.
TGCGCCCCGGCGCCGAAGCCGACGCCACGCGCGTCGCCGCCCGCTTCGCCATCTCCGTCACCGACCACGTGGCCCGCCTGATCGACCCCGCCGACCCCGCCGACCCCATCGCCCGCCAATACATCCCCGACGCCGCCGAACTGACCACGGCGCCCCACGAAGTCGAGGACCCCACCGCCGACGCCCCCTTCACCCCGGTCAAGGGCGTCGTCCACCGCTACCCCGACCGCGCGCTGCTGAAGCCCCTGCTCGCCTGCCCCGTCTATTGCCGCTTCTGCTTCCGCCGAGAGGTCGTCGGCCCCGATGGCGGCCTGCTGACCGAAGCCGAGCTCGACACCGCGCTCACCTGGTTCGAACGCACCCCCGCCGTGCGCGAGGCCGTGCTGACCGGCGGCGACCCGCTGATGCTCAGCCCCCGCCGCCTCGGCCCGATGCTGCGCCGCCTCGCCGCCATCCCCCACATCGAGACGCTGCGCATCCACACCCGCGTCCCGGTCGCCGAGCCATCCCGCATCGACGCCGCCTTGCTCGCCGCCCTCGACGTGGAAAAGCCCGTCTTCCTCGCCGTCCACGCCAACCACGCCCGCGAATTTACTCCCCCCGCCACCGCGACCGCCCTCGACCGCCTGGCGCGGACCGGCATCCCCCTGCTCGGCCAATCCGTCCTGCTGCGCGGCGTCAACGACAGCGCCGAGGCCCTCGAAGCCCTGTTCCGCGCCATGCTCCGCGCCCGGGTGAAGCCCTACTACCTCCACGCCCTGGACCCGGCCCCGGGCACCGCCCGCTTCGCCGTGCCCGACGCCGAAGGCCTGGCCCTGCTGCAATCCCTGCGCGGCCGCATCCCCGGCCACGCCATCCCGACCTTCGTGCGCGAACGCCCCAACGGCGGCGGCAAGGCCCCCCTCGGTCACGCCTGACCCGCCTTCGCCCCGCGCGTCTGCGTCCAGCCGATGTAGATGCCGCTGCCCACGATCACCAGCGCCCCCAGCCCGGTGAACACGTCCGGCACCTCCGCGAACGCCACCACCCCCACCATCACCGACGCCAGCAACTGGAAATACTGGAACGGCGACAGGATATTCGCCGGCCCGAAGCCGAACGCGATCGCCACGCAGTAATGCCCGAGCGCCCCCAACACCCCCAGCGCGCAGAACAACCCGATATCCACCCACCCATGCGGCGTGACCCACACGAAGGGCATCACCACCAGCATCCCGAATGCCCCCACCAGGGATGAATACAGCGCCGAGGTCTCCGGGCTCTCCGCCCCCGCCACCTTCCGGGTGAGGACCTGGTACAGCGCATAAGCCGTCGCACTGGCCAGCACTGCCAGCGACGCCCAGTGGAACACCGCCGTCCCCGGCCGGATCACCAGCAGCACGCCCGCGAAGCCGCACAGCAACGCCACCACCCGCGCCAGCGTCGTCCTTTCCCCGAGCATCGGCCCGGCCAGCACCGTGACGATCAGCGGCGCCGTCGAGCTGATCGAGGACTGCTTGGCGAGCGGGATGAAGTTCAGCGCCAGGAAACTCAACAAATTCGAAGTGAACAGCAGCGCCGAGCGCGTGACCTGCGTGACCGGCCGCCGCGTCCGCAGCACCGCCAGCCCATGCCGCGGCAGGAACGCCGCCAGCAGGAAGACGATATGCCCGAAGGCCCGCGCCCAGGAGATCTGGAAGGACGAATAATTCGCCCCCAGCGCCTTCGCCGCCCCAAGCATCAAGGCGAAGCAAGCCCCCGCCAGGCAGATGAAGAAAATGCCGAGGAGGATGCGCTGGGGAGGCGGCTGGTGTTGGGACACGCCCGCATGGTGCGGTGCACAGGCAGGTGTGTCCATGAGCGCGGGGGCGCCGCCCCCGAACCCCCGCCGGGGTAACAGTGTTACCCCGGACCCCGCCGTGACTTCAGCGCGCGACATGGTCAGCGCAGGCGCCAGTGGCGGGGGCGGCCGCCGGCATCGAGCAGCAGGCGGCCCAGGCGGTTGAAGGTGCCGGGCGGGTGGACCCTTGGCGTCTTGAGGGCCGCGATCACGAACGCTTGTGCTGCTTTGGACAAATTCGGATCGGGGAGGAAATTCGGCGGCGCCGGCAAGGCCGCCCTCACGCCCAGGTTCTTCGCCCGGACCAGGCTGGACAACGGCACCACCCGGCTGATCCGCCGCCACGCCCGGCAGATGCGCCAAGCCAGGCCGTTGAGAATTTCATCCTCCGCCTGCCGCCCCGCGACGAGGGTGAGCAGCAGGTCCATATGCCCGGACTTCGCCCAGCGGCGAAGCTGGCGGGACGCCGTGCCGCGCCGGCCATATTCCTCAGGCAAGTCCTTCCAGGGGCCGGAGGAACAGGCCACCCAGAAGATGGCGTTCAGCGTGCGGCGCGGATCGGCCGGCGGGCGGCCTCGGCGGCCGGTGTGGGGCCGGAGGTGGCGGGAGAGGAAGGCGAATTCGGGGTCGGTCAGGGGGAGGAAGGGGTGGGGGCGCATGGAAAGTCAGTTATAGGATTTTTTTCATCGCCGCAAGCACTCGTGCTCTGCCACGAAATTCGGCGGACAGCCGTAGCAAGCGTGCCGTACAGCCATCAGACCTTGGTGTTGCACGAAACGCAGATAGCATGGAGAGTGTGCAAGAAAATGAGGGGGTTTGACGGGGACTAGCAATCTGGATTGCTGTTCTGTTCAGCCTAGGCTAGCGGCACCACCATGCTGACATCCAGGGATCGAGACCACCTTCGGATGTCGTCGAAACGCAGATACAGCAGAAAGAACGAATGGATCAGGTTCGAGCCATAACAGAGATTCAAGCGGAGAATTTTCTTAGCCTTAAGAAATTCTCGATTGAGCTTGATTCACTAACGGTTTTGGTAGGGCCCAACGGTGGAGGAAAATCGAATCTACTGTCTCTTTTTAGATTTTTAGGAGAAGTCGCCCGCACTGATCTCGCTCCTGCAGTAGACAGCGTCTATGGTGGCTTTAAGAATATGTTCTTTAGAGGTGATACACCCGGAAGGAATGTAAAAATTCATATCAAAGCTCAAGTTACTGAGCATTCGAGCGCTGCTGCCCCTGATGAATATACACTTTCGATCCGATCAGCAAATTTGAAGGACAGCGCCGTCCTCATCAGAACAGAGACTGTCGTGCTTAAACGCTACCGCGGCCGAGGACGCAGAATAACTCTTATGGGGCGAAAGGTAGAATTCGCAAATGAGCAAGACTCTTTTGCGAAGAGCAAAAATTCACTAAATATACAAAGCAATTCGTCGGCATTATCTGTTCTGAGACGCATCGGCGAACGAACCGACACAAAGCAGATTAGTCAGCTTGCTGAAATATTTGAGGATATGCGCTTATTTGAGCCAGATGTTAATATGGCACGCCAAGATAGTGAGTTCGCCCGCCAGGATTCTCTTGAATCAAACGCAGAAAATCTCGTATCCGTTATATACAGAATGAGAAGCGAAACACCAGATATATTCGAAGCTTTGCAAAATGACGTTAGACATATTCTCCCTGGATTTAAGCAATTCTCTTTTCATCACACTGCCGGCGCGCGGGATACCGTCAAAATTCACATTCATGAACGTGGACTGCGCGATTCGACGCCAATTACTAGAGCCTCATTTGGTACAATTCGCGCAATTGCTTTGTTCACGATGCTCCGGGAACCCAATCCTCCGCGGCTCACGTGCATCGAGGAAGTTGATCACGGGCTTCATCCGTACGCTCTTGATGTCCTCATTGAGCGTTTGCGTGAAGCATCTTCACGAACACAGATCGTTATCGCAACGCATTCGCCAGCTCTAGTTAATCGGTTGAAACCTTCCGAACTGAGGATTCTTGAGCGCGATTGGGCACGTGGCGAGACGCGACTAGTTGATCTTTCTCCGGCAAAGCTGGAAAGCATTCGGAAGAAGAGCGGCTACGAACTGGGCGAACTTTGGTTTTCGGGGTCTCTTGGAGGCATTCCTTAGTGAGAAAAAGAAGCGCGCCAAGAAGACCCAGTGTGGTTTTGGTCTTCGGCGAATCCCCAAATGATACAAGGTCCATGGCAACGCTGATTAAGGCTATGCGCCCGGACATAAATTCCGTACAGATTCGTCAAAAGCCGCCAAGCCTGAGTAAGACCGCTCACAGCAGGAAGCAAAGGGATTTTGCGGACGAAATAGCAGGAATTATTTGTGCCGAACAAGAAAAAGGAAGCGACGTCCGGGCAATTTTTGTCCACAGAGATCACGACAACCCCGAGCATCTTGCTGCAAAACCGTGCACTATCGATTGCGGAACAGGATTAGACTATGAAAACTTGAAGCATACAATCTCCAATAAACTCACGAAGAAAAAATCGATGTGTAATATTTATCCTGTTATAGTTGCATTTGAGACGGAATCTTGGTGGTTTCTTTGGCCATCAGCGCTTCATGAATATCGAAAGGGCTGGGAGAAGTTGAGTAATTTTACAGGGAAGCGCGTTGATCTAATTTCTAATGCAAAAGAGGTGCTAAAATTGAAACTTCGCCCCCGCGATCCAAAAAAAGCGCGCGTGGTACCTGATTATGATGAAAACGACAGCCCAGGGATTGCGGAAAAGGTCGTCACCCTTCGCTTGGAGAGAAGCCCTACGGCGATCGCAATTTCGTATTCTCGATTTTTGCGCGACGTAAGCGCCATTTAAGGCTGCCGGCGGAGACATTTCGACATCGGTGAAAGTCCGCTCGGAGGGCTGTCCAGCATGCGCCGGTCGCGGGCGATTGGCTTGCTTAAAGCCACCCCCACGTGTATCGCGCCGGCCGACCTTCAGATCGCGACGGGGATCACGAGTTAGCCATGGCAAAGATGCAAGCCAACCAGATGCGTGCCGGCATGGTCATCGAGTTCGAAGGGGCTCGCTACACCATCCTCAAGCAGAACATCATGATCCCGGGGAAGGGCGCGGCGGTCATCCAGGTGGAGATGCGCAACGTCAAGACCGGCGCCAAGAAGGACCAGCGCTGGCGCACGGCGGACACGGTCGAACGCCTGACCACCGAGGACAAGGAATTCACCTACTCCTACACCGACGGCACCAACCTGGTGCTGATGGACCCGGAATCCTTCGAGCAGACCATGGTCCCGCAGGACATCCTCGGCGATCGCCTGCCCTTCCTGCAGGAAAACATGACGGTCAACGTCAAGCTGATCGAAGGCGAGCCCGTCTCCATGGACCTGCCCGAGACCATCGTGCTCGAGGTTGTCGAGGCCGACCCGGTGGTGAAGGGCCAGACCGCCTCCTCCTCCTACAAGCCGGCGGTCATGTCGAACGGCGTGAAGGTCATGGTCCCGCCCTTCATCACGGCGGGTGAGAAGATCGTCGTGAAGACCGCCGACGCCACCTACTACGAACGCGCGAAGTAAGGCTTCGCGCGCCGCGCATCGGCGCCCGGCCCGGCCTTCCGGCCGCCGTCGTGGTCCGCGGGGCGTGGCGCCCTGCCGCCCTACAGCGCGCGGGCGAACTGTTCCAGGCCGAGGCAGAGGCGCTGCATCTGCTCTGCCCCGGCCAGGTTCTGCGCGTCCTCGAAATTGTCGGCGGCGGTGGCGAGCAGGAGGGCGTTGCGGGACCCGACCCGCGCGGCCCTCGCCATCTGTTCAAGCCCGAGCAGCAGGCGCTGCATCTGCTCCGCCCCGCTCAGCCCTCCCGCGCCGTCGAAATTATCCGCCGCCGTGTCCATCAGAAGCCGGTCCATCCGCTGACCCTCCGAGCCCCCGGCCCCCCATCCTACACCAATTCCCCGCGGGTCTGGGGGCACGTATGCCCCCAGCGGGGGTCCAGGGGGCTGGCCCCCTGGCCTCCCCTTCCCTGTTCCGCTAACCCTCCCCCCCACGCTCTTTCTCCCCCTCAAGGTCTCATCCGTCATGGCTCCCGTCTCCTCGCGCCTTTCGCCTGCCATGCAGGTTGTCACCTCGGCCGTCCGCAAGGCGGGCCGTCGGCTGTTGCGGGATTTCGGTGAGGTCGAGCAGCTCCAGGTCAGCATGAAGGGCCCGTCGGACTTCGTTTCGACCGCCGACATGCGGGCCGAGCAGACCTTGAAGGAGGAACTGTCCAAGGCCCGTCCCGGCTTTGCCTTCCTGATGGAGGAATCGGGTGCGTCGGGCGACGAATCCTGGGAATGGCGCTGGGTGGTCGATCCGCTGGATGGGACGACGAACTTCCTGCACGGCATCCCGCACTGGGCGATCAGCGTCGGCATCGAAAAGCGCACCGGCACCGACACGTCGGAAGTCGTGGCCGGCGTCATCTACAACCCTGCCTCGGATGAACTGTTCTGGGCGGAAAAGGGCGTGGGCGCCTTCCTCAACGACCGCCGCCTGCGTGTCTCCGGCCGCAAGGACATTCGGGAGGCGGTCTTCGCCACCGGCATTCCCTTCGCGGGCGTGCCGCGAAAGGCGGAATTCTCCTCCATCCTGCACCGGGTCATGCCGCATGTGGCTGGCGTGCGGCGCTTCGGCGCGGCCGCACTCGACCTCGCCTGGCTGGCGGCGGGGCGTTACGACGGGTTCTGGGAACTCGGGCTGAAGAAGTGGGACATCGCGGCCGGGCTCGTGATGGTGAAGGAAGCCGGCGGCGCGGCAACCGACCCGGATGGGACGGACCCGTATCTCTCCGGCAATGTGGTGGCCGGCAACCAGGCGCTGCAGCCGAAGCTGCGGGAGATCGTGGCCGAGGGCATCGCCGCGGTGAAGGCGCGCCCGGCCGGATGAAGCGCCGGGCGGTCCTTTTCGGCCTGTTGCCGCTGGCCCTGCCCGCCTGGGCGCAGGATGCCTCGGACCTGCCTGAACCCGCGCCGGCCCCGCCTGCGCCCCCGGCGCTTGCGCCAATGGGCGCGCCGCTGGTGCCGCAGCCCGCCCCGGCGCCGCAGGGCCTGCCGCCGGGCATGACGGCGACCGCGGACGGCGTGCTGCGCCTCGCGCTCCACAGCCACCGGATCGAACCCGCCATGGCCGAGGCGTTGCGCCTGCTCGGCGCGCGTTTCGCAGCACTGCCCGCCGGGCGCATTACGATCGAGGCGCAGGTCACCGGGCCGGCCAATGATGCGTCCCTGGCGCGCCGGGCATCGCTGGCGCGCGCGCAGGCGGTGAAGGCCGCGCTCGTGGCGGGCGGGCTGGACGCGACTCGGATCGATCTGCGCCCGTTGGGCCGCTTACCCGCGGCGATCGATACGGTGGACGTCCTGCCCCCCGGCGTGGTGAGCCCGAATGCGGAGGCGCGGAGCGGCCGATGACGCAGCCGATGGTGTATCTGTGGCGGATGCTGGGGTTCCTCACCTTCGTGGTGGTGGTGACCGCGGCCCTGTGGGGCGAGCTGCGCCACGCCTTCGCCGCGAACCCCGTGCTGAACGCGGTGATCGTCGCGGTGCTGCTGTTCGGCGTTGGGTGGAACCTGCGGCAGGTGCTGTCGCTGAGGCGGGAAGTCACTTGGCTCGAAGGCTACCGTTCCATCCGCGGGGCCGAGGAACGGGTGCAGCCGCGCCTGCTCGCGCCCATGGCCTCTATGCTTTCGGCACGGCGGTCCGAACGCGTGTCGATGTCGGCGATCGCCATGCGGTCCGTTCTGGACGGCATCGTCTCGCGTCTTGATGAGACGCGGGAACTCTCGCGCTACATGACGGGGCTGCTGATCTTCCTCGGCCTGCTCGGCACCTTCTGGGGGTTGTTGCTGACGATCGGCTCGGTCGCTGATGTCATCGGCAACATGTCGGTCGGGTCGGGCGACCTGAACCAGCTGTTCAACCAGCTGAAGGCGGGGCTCGCACGGCCGCTGGAAGGGATGGGCACGGCCTTCTCGACCTCCATGCTCGGCCTCGCCGGCGCGCTGGTGCTGGGCTTCATGGACCTCACCGCCGGGCAGGCGCAGACGCGCTTCACGAATGAGCTGGAGGAATGGCTCGCCGGGCTGACGCGGCTGTCCACGGGCGTGCTGGGGCAGGAAGGCGACGGCTCCATTCCGGCCTATGTGAATGCCCTGCTGGAACAGACGGCGGAGAACCTCGAAGGCCTGCAGACCATCCTGCAGCGTGGCGAGGAAGGCCGTGCCGCGACGTCGAACGCCATCATGACGATGACCGAGCGCCTGACCGTGCTGACGGAACAGATGCGCGCGAACAACCAGGTGATGGTCCGCGTGGCCGAGGGCCAATCGACCATCGCGATGGCGCTGGCGAAGCTCGCGGATGGCCAGGAACGCGGCGCGATCGACGAGGGCACGCGCGGCAACATCCGCAACCTCGAGATCTACATGGCGCGGTTGATCGAGGAAGTCGCGCAGGGCCGCGTCCAGGCGACCGCCGAGATCCGCAACGAGATCAAGATCCTGACGCGGACCATCGCGGCGATCGCCGAGGACCAGCCGCGCGCATGACAGGGCGGGCCTAGCCATGGCCGGTTCCTCCAACCGCCGGCGCAACGGCGGCGGCCTCGATGCCTGGCCGGGCTATGTGGATGCGCTGTCCACGCTGCTCATGGTCATCATCTTCGTGCTGCTGGTCTTCGTGCTGGCGCAGGGCTTCCTGTCGGTCGCGCTGTCCTCGCGCGACCGGGCGCTCGACCGGTTGAACCGGCAGGTGGCGGAACTGGCGGAACTGCTCGCGCTGGAACGCGGCCAGGCGGAGGAACTGCGCGGCGGCCTGTCGCGTGCGACGAGCGAACTCGCCACCGCCGCCGCCGCACGGGATGACGCGCTGCGCTCGCTCGGCGCGCTGCGGGAAGAACGCGACCGGCTCGCCAGCGAACGCGACACCGCGCGCAGCGAGCAGGACCGGCTTGCCGCACGGCTTGCCGATCTCGGCGTCGGCGCGCGCGGGACAGAGGAACGCGTCGCCACGCTGGAACGGCAATTGGCTGAGGCGCTGGCCCGCGCCGAGACCGTCGGCGGCGACGCCGCGCGCACCACGCGCGACCTGACCGATGCGCGGCGCAACCTGACGCAGACCGAACAGCAGCGCGCGACGCTGGAACGCCAGGCGACGCAGACGGCGGAACAGCTTGCCGCCGCGCGCGCCGATCTGGAACGCCTGCGCGCGGAGGCGGCCGCGCTGAACACGCAGGTGCGTGCCGATCGCGCGACGATCGAGGCGCGGCTCGCCGACCTCGCCCGGCTGAACCAGCAGGTGCAGGCGCTGACCGCGCTGCGCGACGAACTCGAACGCCAGGCGCAGGCCGCGCTCGCACGC
>NZ_JBYCZL010000044.1:0-31681 GCF_057586215.1 Roseomonas sp. SRI_022 | reverse complement strand
CGGTGCAGCGGCGGCGGCGCGCGCCTCCAACTGTTCGAGGCGCCGGCGCATCTCTTCAAGTTGTCGCCGGAGTTCGGCGATCGTGGCCGCGTCGCTGGGCGAGACCTGCGCCTCGCCACGCCCGGGCAGCACGGTGAGCCCCAAACTGCCGGCGAGCAGCAGCGGGGGCATCATTCGCGCCAGGGCTGGCTTGCGCAACCAATGGCCAGGGGCCGCCGCACGCTGCTTCATCGGCTCCTGATCCCCCCTTCGATTCTTGGCACCGTAACGTTAGGAGGGGCGGTCAATGGACAACAATATGATGGCCATGCCGCGGCTGTGCCCAGCGTCCCGCCGAGAAGCGTTCCGATGTTGCAGCCGGGCGCGTGGGACGCACGGTGCAATGGCGGGATGGGGTGCCAATGACGCGATGCGGCAGCCTACCTAGGGTCGCGGCTCCATTGGCAGCATCGTGATGCGAGCCCCGCGCCTCATACCTTTGATTATGATGGCCGAAGGTGACACAGCCCCGGACCTGCCCGATGCACGCTGCCGTGATGGGAGTCATAGTGTTGCTTGCGCCACCACGATGATCCCACGAATGTCCCGTCATCCGCGCCGTCCCGCGATTCCCGAACCCATGACCTCGGAACCTGCCATGCTGTCTCGGCCTTCTCGGCGTCCACCGCTCTGGTCAACGGGCCTGCTCGCGGCCCTGATCATCGCGGGCTGCGATGGCAGCGCCCCGGCGCCCCAGGTGGAGGTCCGGCCGGTCCGGGTGATCACCGTCGAGCACAGTGCCGGCGGCGAGACCGTGTCCCTGACCGGCACGGTGCAGGCCGAGACCGAGGTGAACCTCGCCTTCCGCATCGATGGGCGCATGGTCGAGCGCCTGGTGAATGTCGGCGACACGGTCCGGGCCGGACAGGTCGTCGCGCGGCTGAACCGCGACAATGAGGAGAACGGCCTGCGCGCCGCCCGCGCGCAGCTCGCTGCCGCGCGCGCGCAACTGACCGAGGCCGCCAACAACTACTGGCGCCAGTCCGAGCTGCTGCGCGACGGCTGGACCACCCGTGTGCGCTACGATCAGGCGGCGCAGACGCGGCAATCCGCGCAATCGGCTGTGGATGCGGCCGAAGCGCAGGTCGGCATTGCCGAAACGCGCCTCGGCTACACCGAACTGGTGAGCGACGTGAATGGCCGCGTCACCACGCGCGGCGCCGAGCCTGGAGAGGTGGTGCAGCCCGGCCGGATGATCGTGCAGGTGGCGCGCGACGAAGGACGCGACGCGGTCTTCGATGTGCCGCCGACACTGAAGGACCAGGCGCCGGCCAATCCGGTGATCGACGTCGTGCTCACCACCGATCCTGCCATCCGGACGACCGGCCGCGTGCGCGAGGTGGCACCCCGCGCCGATGCGGTGACTGGCACCTTCCAGGTGCGCGTCGGCCTCGCCGATCCACCGCCCGCGATGCGTCTCGGCGCCACGGTGACGGGGCGGCTGACGCTCGGCTCCAGCGCTGGCTTCTCGATCCCGGCCTCCGCGCTGACGCGGGCGGATCGCCAACCCGCGGTGTGGGTGGTCGATCCGCGCACCGAGACGGTCGCGCTGCGCACGGTCGAACTGGTGCGTCACGATCCCGGCCATGTCGTGGTCGGCACCGGCCTCGAGACCGGTGACATCATCGTGACGGCGGGTGTGCAGGCCTTGCGGCCCGGCCAGAAGGTGCGTCTGCTCGGCGGCGCGCGATGATCGGCCCCAATCTTTCGGAATGGGCGATCGGGCGGCGCTCGCTCGTCATCTACTTCATGATCGTGGCACTGGTGGCCGGCGGCTTCGCCTTCATGAAGCTCGGCCGCAACGAGGACCCGGCCTTCACCTTCCGCACCATGATCGTCTCCGCGGTCTGGCCGGGGGCAACGATCGAGGAAACGCTGCAGCAGGTGACCGAGCGCCTGGAGCGCACGCTGCAGGAAACGCCGAACCTCGAACGCGTCCGCTCCTATACCGTGCCGGGGCAGACGACCATCTTCATCGACCTGAAAGGTGCGACGCCCGCCGCCGTGGTGCCGGACATGTGGTACCAGGTGCGCAGGCGCGTCGCCGACATGCGCCACACCCTGCCGCAGGGGGTGGTGGGGCCCTTCTTCAACGATGATTTCGGCGACACCTTCGGCATCATCTACGGATTCACCGCCGACGGCTTCTCCCAGCGCGAGTTGCGCGACTTCGTCGAGGCGGCGCGATCGCGCCTGCTGCTGGTGCCCGACGTCTCGAAGGTCGAGATCCTGGGCGCGCAGGATGAGCGCATCTTCATCGAGTTCTCGACCGAGCGCCTCGCCGGCCTCGGGCTGAACCATGGCGCGCTGGTCGCGGCACTCCAGGCGCAGAACCTCGTGCGACCCTCCGGCCTGGTGGAGACCGGGCAGGAACGCCTCGCAATCCGCGTCTCGGGCGCCTTCACCAACGAGCAGGACATCCGCAACGTCAATTTCGTCATCGGCGAGCGCATCTTCCGCCTGGGTGACATCGCCGACGTCCGCCGCGGCACCGCCGACCCGCCACAGCCGATGTTCCGCGTCAACGGGCATCCGGCGATCGGGCTCGCGGTCGCCATGCGCGATGCCGGCGACATCCTCGCCCTTGGTCGCAACATCAAGGCGGCGATGGACGAGATCCGCGCCGGCCTGCCCATCGGCATCGAGCCCGTCCTGGTCGCCGACCAGTCGGTGACGGTGGATGAGGCGATCGGCGACTTCACCGACAGCCTGTGGCAGGCGATCCTGATCATCATGGCGGCGTCCTTCGTCGCGCTCGGCATGCGCGCCGGGTCGGTGGTGGCGCTGTCCATCCCGCTGACGCTCGCCATCGTCTTCCCGCTGATGTCGGTCTTCGGCATCGACCTCCAGCGTATCTCGCTCGGTGCCCTGATCATCGCCCTGACACTGCTGGTCGACGACGCGATGACGACCATCGATGCCATGATCCGGCGCTTGGCGGCCGGCGACACCAAGCAGAAGGCGGCGACCTTCGCCTATTCCTCGCTCGCCTCCTCCATGCTGACGGGCACGCTGGTGACGATCGCCGGCTTCGTGCCGATCGGCTTCGCGCGGTCCTCGGCTGGCGAATACACCTTCTCGATCTTCGCGGTGGTCGGCATTGCCCTGATCGTGTCGTGGTTCGTCGCCGTGATCTTCGCGCCGCTGCTGGGCATGGCGATCCTGAAGGCGCCGAAGGCGTCGGCCGAACCGGAGAAGCCAGGCGCGATCCTGCGCGCCTACACCGACTTCCTGACCATGGCGATGCGGGCGAAGTGGATCACCATCGGTTTCACGGTCGTGATGTTCGGCGTCGCCGTCTTCGCCATGCAGTTCGTGCCGCGCCAGTTCTTCCCCTCCTCCGACCGTACGGAACTGCTGGTCGAGGTGACGCTGCCACAGAGCGCCTCGATCTTTGCCAGTGAGGAGGTCTCGCGGCGCCTCGATGCCGCGCTGGCCACCGACCCGGATGTCGAACGCTGGAGCACCTATGTCGGCCGCGGCGCGATCCGCTTCTATCTGCCGCTCAATGTGCAACTCGCGCTGCCCTTCTTCTCCCAGGCGGTGGTGGTGGCCAAGGACCTGCCGGGCCGCGAGCGCCTGCATCGCCGGCTGGAGACGCTGCTGGCAGAAGAGTTTCCCTCGGCCGTTGCGCGCGTCTATCCGCTGGAACTCGGCCCGCCGGTCGGCTGGCCGCTGCAATACCGCGTCAACGGGCCCGATATCGAGCGCGTACGCGAGATCGCGCAGGACGTGGCGAAGCTGCTGGCCGACACGCCCGGCGCGCGGCATGTCCATTTCGACTGGATGGAACCCGCCCGCCAGCTGCGCGTGCGCGTGGATCAGGATGAGGCACGCCGGCTCGGCCTGTCCTCGGCTCAATTGTCCAGCGCGATCAATGCCGCGCTGACCGGGCAGACCGTCACCCAGGTCCGCGACGACATCTACCTGATCGACGTCGTCGCGCGGGCCACCGGCGAGCAACGCCTGTCGCTCGACACGCTGCGGTCGCTGCAGGTGTCGCTGCCAGGCGGGCGGACGGTGCCGCTGACCCAGCTCGCCACATTCGAGCATGCGCAGGAATTCCCCCTGGTCTGGCGGCGGGACCGCGTGCCGACGCTGACCGTCCGCGCCGATGTGAATCCCGGCGTGCTGCCGGACACGGTGGTCGCGGCGCTGCAGCCGCGGATCGATGCGCTGAATGCGCGGCTGGAACGCCCCTACCGCGTCGATCTCGGCGGCATCGCCGAGGAAAGCGCGGACAGCCAGGCCTCGGTCATCGCCGTCGTGCCGATGATGCTCCTGCTGATGTTCACGCTGCTGATGTTCCAGCTGCAGTCCTTCCGCCGGCTGGGGTTGGTGCTGGCGCTGCTGCCGCTCGGCATCATCGGCGTGGTGCTGGCGCTGCTGGTGTTCAACCGGCCGCTCGGCTTCGTGGCGATCCTCGGCATCCTGTCGCTGCTCGGCATGATCGCGAAGAACGCCATCATCCTGATCATCCAGATCGAGACCGACCGTGCCGAAGGCAAGAATGTCTGGGATGCGGTGGTCGCCGCCGCATCGTCGCGCCTGCGGCCGATGCTGCTGACCGCGATCTCGACAGTGCTCGGGCTGATCCCGATTGCGCCCACGGTGTTCTGGGGGCCGATGGCCTTCGCCATCATGGGCGGGCTGATGGTGGCGACGTTGCTGACGCTGGTCTTCCTGCCGACGCTCTACGTCACTGTCTTCGACCGCAAGCCGCCGAAGGCGCAGGCAGCCGAGACCTGACATGATGGCGACGGGGGTCATCCGCTTCGGGCTGCTCCTGCTGCTCTGGGTCGCCATTGCCGGGACGGATCCCCTGGGGCTGGTGGCGGGGGGCGCCGCGGCCACGCTCGGCACCTGGGCCAGCCTGCGGTTGCTGCCGCCGCTCACGGCGCGGCCGCGGCCCGTGGCGCTGGCCGTGCTGCTGCTGCGCTTCCCCTGGCAGGCGCTGAGCGCCGGGGCGGCGGTCGCGGCGCTGGCGCTCGACCCGCGCCGCGGCGCCTCGCCGGCGGTGGTGGCCTGGACGCCGCGCCTGCCGCGGGGCCGCGCGCGCGATGCGTTTCTGGCCTATGCCAGCCTGCTGCCGGGCACCCTGCCGGCCGGGGCTTCAGCGGACGGAACCATCGCCATCCACGCGCTGGATGGCGCGGCCGGCGTCGCGGAGGCGATGACGCGGGAGGAGGCCCGTTTCGCCCGTGCCTTCGGCATCGATGGCTGAATTCTTCCTGGCCGCGGCGCTGGCGGTGTTCGTCACCGTCGCGGCGGGCCTGATCCGGGTGCTGCGCGGACCGACCATCGCCGACCGCATCATGGCCGCCGCGCTGCTCGGCACCGGCGGGATCGCGGCGCTGCTGCTGATCGGCGTGGCAACGGCGACGCCGGCGCTGGCCGATATCGCGCTGACGCTCGCTGTGCTGGCGGCCTTCGCGTCGGTCGCCATGGCACGCACCGCCCCGCCAGCCGACGCGCAAGGCGAGGACGGGGCATGAACCTGCTCCTCGACGCCTTCACCATCCTCGCCGTGCTGGCTGGTCTCGTCTTCTTCGTCGCCGGGACGGCAGGGCTGCTGCGCTTCCCCGATACGGCAAGCCGCCTGCACGCCCTGACCAAGGCGGACCATCTCGGCCTTGGCCTTATCGTGATTGGCCTGCTGCCACGCGCGGATGGGGTCGGCGGTGTGCTGCACCTGCTCGCCATCTGGGGCCTGGTGCTGCTGTCGAGCGCCGCGGTCGGGCCCATGATCGCGCGGCTGACCCGCGCGCAGGACCGGCCGGAATGACCGCCGCGCTGCTCACCGATGCGGTGCTGGCCGCGCCGATCCTTGCATTGGCGCTTGCCAGCATCCTCGCACGTCGCGCCTTCACCGCCGTCACCTTGTTCGTCGCCTATGGGCTGTTGCTCTCCCTCGTCTGGGTGCGGCTTGACGCCCTCGATATCGCGCTCACCGAAGCGGCAATCGGCGCCGGCCTGTCGGGCGTGCTGTTGCTGTGCGGCGTGCGCCGGTTGTCCACCAGCGCCGACAGCCCCGCCGACCCCGCGCCGGGTGCCGCGGTGAAACTGCTGGTCGGCATCGGCTGCGCCGGCGTGACGGCTGCCCTCGGCGCGGCGATCCTGTTGCTGCCCGATCCCGCGCCCTCCCTCGGTCGCGAGGTCGCGGCGCAACTGTCGACGACCGGCCTCGGCAATCCGGTGACCGGGGTCCTGATGTCGTTCCGCGGGCTGGACACGCTGCTGGAATCAGCCGTTGTCGTGCTGGCGGTCATCGCCATCTGGGCGCTCGCACCCGACGGCGGATGGGGCGGCGTGCCGGGGCAGCCGCGATCCGTGCTGGCGGATGGGCCGATCGCGCTGCTCGCGCGACTGCTGCCACCGCTCGGCATCGTCATCGCGGTGCATATCCTCTGGGTCGGCAAGGATGCGCCGGGGGGGAAGTTCCAGGCGGCGGCGATCCTCGCGGCTATGTGGCTGCTGCCATGGCTCGCCGGCCTTGTGAGGCCGCCGCGCATCGCGGCGCCCTGGCTACGCGGCATCGTCGCGATCGGGCCAGCGGTCTTCATCGGCATCGGCCTGGCGGGCGCCGTTCTGGAAGGCGCCTTCCTTGCCTATCCCCCCGGCTGGGCGTCACCGCTGATCATCGTGACCGAGATCGTGCTGACCGCCTCCATTGCCGTCGCGCTCGCCCTGCTGGTGATGGGACCGCCCGAAGCGGAGCCACGCCGATGAGTGCAACGCTGTTCGGCCTGATGGGCGCGGCGCTGGTTGGCATCGGGCTATTCGGCCTGATCGTCCGGCCGGAGCCGCTCCTGCGCATCCTCGCCTTCAACCTGCTCGGCGGCGGGGTCTTCGTCGTCTTCGGCGTGGTGGCGCGGCGCGGGGCGGGCGCCGGCTTCGGCGGCGATCCGGTGCCGCAGGCCATCATCCTGACCGGCCTGGTCGTTGCCTTCGCGGCGACGGCGCTGGCGGTCGCGCTGGTGCTGCGCCTCGCCGACCGAGGGGATCGGCCCTGATGGCCTGGGGTGCCCTGCCGATGCTCGCGGTGATGCTGCCGGTGCTCGGCATGATCGCCGCACTGCCGCTCGGGGCGCGGGGCGCGGAACGGCTGACGCTGGCGCTGGCGCCGGTCGGACTTGCGGTCGCGATCGGCATCGCGGTGGTGGTGCAGGTCTCTGGTGCGCCGCTGTGGCATGTGCTGGGGCATTGGGCGCCGCCGCTCGGCATCGCCTTCCGGGCGGATGGGCTTGCCGCGGCGATGATGGTCACGACGGCGCTGGTGATCGGCGCGACCGCGATCTTCGCACGGGGCGATTTCGGCACCGCGCCCGGCGCGCCGGAAACGCGCCGGGCCTTCGCCTTCTGGCCGCTGCTGCTCGCGCTATGGAGTGCGATCAACCTCCTGCTCGTCGCGAACGACCTGTTCACGCTGTATGTCGGGCTCGAATTGCTGACCTTCGTGGCGATGCCGCTGGTCTGTCTCGACGGCAGCCGCGCGACGCTGGAAGCGGCACTTCGCTACCTGATGTTCGCGCTGCTCGGCTCGGTGCTCTACCTGCTTGGCGTGGCGCTGATCTATGGCGCCTGCGGGACGCTCGACATCGTGCTGCTGTCGCAGCGTGTGGCGGGACAGCCGGCGGTGGTCATCGCCATCGCGATGATGACGGCGGGGCTGCTTGCCAAGACCGCGCTGCTGCCGCTGCATCTGTGGCTGCCGCCGGCCCATGCCGGCGCACCGGCGGCGGGCAGTGCGGTGCTGTCCGCGCTGGTGGTCAAGGGATCCTTCGTGCTGGTGCTGCGGCTGTGGTTCGGCGTCATGGCCGGGCAGCCCATGCCGGGGGCGGCGCAGATCCTTGCCGGGCTCGGTGCGGCGGCGATCCTGCTCGGTTCCGTCGCCGCGCTCGCACAGCCGAGGCTCAAGCTGCTCGTCGCCTACTCCACGGTCGCGCAGATCGGCTACCTGTTCCTGATGTTCCCGCTGATCGCCGCCGCACCGGGAGAAGTCGCGGCCAAGGCCTGGACCGGGGGCTTGGTGCAGGCGGTCTCCCACGCCTTCGCCAAGGCCGCGATGTTCCTCGCTGCCGGCATCATGGCGGCGCGCTTCGGCCATGACCGCATCGCCGATATCGGCGGCGCGGCACGCATCATGCCGGTGACGCTGCTGACCTTCGGCCTGTCGGGACTATCGCTGATGGGGGTGCCGCCCTCCGGCGGCTTCGCCGCGAAATGGCTGCTGCTGAGCGCGGCCATCGGCGCCGGGCAATGGTGGTGGGCGCTGGTCATCCTCGGCGGCGGACTGCTGACCGGCGGTTACGTCTATCGCGTGCTCGCCGCTGGGCTGCGGGCGGGGGAGGGGCCGGCGCCGGCCCCGATCCTGTGGCAGCGGGATGGGATCGCGCTCGGCCTTGCCGTGCTGTCGGTGGTGCTCGGCTTCCTGCCATTGGCCGCCTTCGGCCTGGTGCAGGTCGGGCGGCTGGACGTGCTGCTATGAACGCGCTGCTGCTCGCCGCCACGCCGCTGGCGCCGCTGATTCTGCTCGCGATCACGGCGGTGCCGGCGTGGCGTGATCGCGCGCTCGGGCTGCTGTGGATCGCGCCGCTGCCGGGGCTTGCCTGCGCGGTGGTCGCCGCCGGAGGCGATCCCTTCATCGTCTATGCGCGGGTGCGGCTGACGCTGGCGCTCGACCAGCCCTCCGCGCTGCTGCTCGGGGCCTGTGCGCTGCTGTGGTGCGCCGCGTCGGTCTATCTGCGCGCCTATGTCGAACGCGACGCGCAATGGCGCTTCGCCGCCTGGTGGCTGCCGACCATGGCGGGCAGCCTCGGTGTCTTCGTCGCGGGCGACCTGGTCGGCTTCTACTTCGTCTATGCACTGGCGAGCCTACCGGCCTGGGGCCTCGTCATCCACGACCGCACGCCGCGCGCCTGGGCCGCCGGTGCGACCTACATCCTGCTGACGGTGATCGGGGAGGCCGCCCTCCTCGCCGGCTTCGCTCTGCTCGCCGCTTTCACGCCGGGCGACAGCCTCGCCATCGCGGATGTGCTGCCCGCGCTCGCCGCCGCGCCGCTGCGCGACCTCGCCATCGGCTTCCTGGTCGTCGGCTTCGGGATGAAGGCCGGGCTGGTGCCGCTGCATGTCTGGTTGCCGCTCGCGCATCCGGCCGCACCCATGCCGGCCTCGGCAGTGTTGAGCGGCGCCATCATCAAGGCCGGCATCATCGGCCTGATCCGCTTCCTGCCCATGGAAGCGACGTCCGCAGGCTGGGGCCAGGCGCTGGCGGTGGTCGGTTTCATCACTGCCTTCTGGGGTGTCGCGGTCGGCATCACCCAGCGCAACCCGAAGACGGTGCTCGCCTATTCCTCCATCAGCCAGATGGGCGTGGTGGTGGCGGCGATCGGCATGGGGCTGGCGGGCGGGATCGGCACCACGCCCACGGCGGCGGGCTTCTACGCTTTGCAGCATGTGCTGGCGAAGGGCGCGCTGTTCCTGGCCGTCGGCGTCGCGGCCGTGGCCGGCGGGCGGGTGCGGTGGCTCGTGATCGGGCCGGCCGTGCTGCTGGCGCTCGGCTTCGGCGGCATGCCGCTGACCGGCGGGTGGTTGGCGAAGGAAGCGGTGAAGACGGAACTCGGCGAGGGCCTTGTTGGCATCCTGTCCGCGCTGTCCGCCGCGGGTTCGACGCTGCTGATGCTGCATTTCACGCGGCGGCTCGCGGCGGGTTTCCCTGAGGATGCGGTTGCGCGGCCGCCCCGCGGCATGCTGCTGCCATGGCTCGCGATGGCCGTCGCCGCGGTGATCGTGCCCTGGCTGCTTTTCACTACCGTCGCCGGGGGGACATGGGCAGCGGTTCTGACCCCCGCCGCCTGGGCCAAGGCGCTGTGGCCGGTCATGCTCGGCGCCCTAGCGCTGTGGTCGCTGGCGCGCTGGGGCGACCGCCTCCCGGCGATACCGGAAGGCGACATCATCCATCCGGCACGGCGGATGATCCGCGCCACGGCGCCGCTCGGCGCAGCGCTGGCGCGCGGGGAGGCTGTGCTGCGCGGCTGGACGGCAGCGGGCCTCGCGCTGCTGGTGCTGACCCTCGCGCTCGGCCTCGCCATGGTTGCGCCATGAAGCGCGGCCTGCGCATCGCCGCGCTGGTGGTGCTGGGCCTTGTCCTGCTCGGCGGCGCGGCGATCATCGCGCTGCAGGTCGCGATCGCACGCGGCGCGCTGACGAATGAGATCGGCGTCGCGCTGGATCGCGCCACCGGCCGCACCGTCACGCATGGTGGCATTTCCGTGCGGCTCGGCCTGTGGCCACGCATCGCCATCGCCGATGCGACGGTAGCGAACATCCCGGGCGGGTCGCGGCCCGCCTTCGCCCGCATCGGGCGCCTCGAGGTGACGCTGGCCCTGCTGCCACTGCTGTCGGGCCGCGTCGAGATCGACAGCCTGCTGCTGGCGGATGCGGAGATCGTCGTCGAGCGCGATGCCGAAGGCCGGCCCAACTGGGCCTTCGGCAGGGGCGGGAGCGGTTCCCCGGCCGGAGGCCTGAGCATCGCCGCGATCGACATCGAATCCTCCCGCATCCTGATGCCCGGTGGGGCGGTCTCGGTGGTGGAGATCCGGTCGCTGCACATCGCGCGCGATGAGCCGGACGATCCGCTCGAACTGCAAGGCGACATCGTCATCGATGGGGAAGCGCTATCCGTCAGCGCCGAACTCGGCCCCGAGGCGGACGGCACAATGCCGCTGGAGGCAACGGTCCGTGGCGAGGGCTTGCGCATCGCGGCGCGCGGCACCTGGCCGCGCGCGATGAGCCAGCCGGGCTGGTCGTTGGTGCTGGAAGCCGAGGCCGAAGCCGGCGCCACGCAACGCGTGGCGAAGCGGCTGCGACGAACGATCCCGGCGCTGGGGGAGGTTGGCCTGGCGGCGCGGCTCGGCCCTGGCGCGCAGGCGCCGACGGTCTCGGAACTGACGCTGCGCCTCGGCGCGACGGACCTCGCCGCCCTGCTGCCGGGCTTGCGGCTGTCGCGCGGCGAATTGCGCGCCGCCAGCTTCGATGGGCCGGCAACCCTGTCCGCCCAGGGCCAGAGGGGCGGCGCCGATCTCGGCCTCGTCGCGACCCTGCCGTCGCTGCGCCGGATGGCGGAAGCGAGGCCGGAGGAAAGCCTGCCGGTCGAGGCGGTGCTGACCTCGGGCCGTGCACGGCTCGCCTTGTCCGGGCCGGTCCGGCGCGACCTCGATGTCGGCGCCACGGCCTTCGATGCGCGGCTGACGACGCCGGATTTCACGCTGGTCGGCCCGGCGCTAGGCATCGCTTTGCCCCGTGTCACCGGCGTGACCGCGCATGCCCGGCTCGGCGGCCTGTTCACGCGCGAATTGCGGCTGGATGCGCTGACGGTCGCGGCCGATGCGCTCGACATGGAGGGCGAGCTCGCCATCGCGCTGGGTCAGCGCACGGCGTTCCGCGGACGCCTGTCGGCGCGGCGGGCTGATCTCGACGCCTTGCTGGGCGGCAATGGCGCGCCGGTGCGGCGGCGGACATCCGCGTCGGCGATCCCGGACGTCGCGCTGCCGGTCGATGGACTGCGCGGCGCGGATGCGGCGCTGCGCCTGTCCGCCGCGCAGATCACCGCTGGCGGGGTGGCCTGGCGCGATGCCAGCGCGACGCTGGCCTTGGCGAATGGCCGGCTGACGCTTGATCCGCTGCTCGTCACCACACCGGGCGGGCCGGTCGGCGGGCGGGCAATGTTCGATGCCGGCGCGCGGATGCCGCGGCTGGAATTGCGGCTCGACAGCCGGGGTCGCGGACTCGACCTCGCCTCGCTGCGCCGGACCTTCGGCGTGCCGGCGGGCTTCGATGGCAGTGCGGAACTGGCGCTCGACCTGCATGGCCAGGGCGCGACGACGCGTGCTGTGCTCGCGACGCTGTCGGGGGAAGCCGGCATCGCCATGGTCGGCGGGCGCTTCACCGGCGCCACGGCGCTGCGCATCGGGCCGGACCTCGCACGCGCGCTGATGCCGCGCGGCACGCCGGCCGGCGGCGTGGCCATGCGCTGCCTGGCGTTGCGCCTGTCGGCCGAGGACGGCGTTGCGCGCAGCGAGACCTTGCTGATGGAAGGCGATTTCGGGCGGATCGACGGCACGCTCGCCGTCAATCTGCGCAACGAGACCATCGCGGCGCGGCTGCTGCCCGATATCCGCCTGATGGGCGTGACCGTCCGCGCCCCGGTGACCGTCGGTGGCACGTTCATGGAACCGCGCGTGGGCGTGGACCCCGGCGCGGCCGTCGCGCGCGTCATCGGCGACACGGTGGCGAACCGGCTGTGGCGCAGCAGCACGGTCGAATTCCTGCGCGACGCGACCGGCAGCACGCCACCGGGCGGCGATTGCGGGCCGGCGCTCACGCTCGCGCGGCTTGGTCGCATCGGGCCGATGCCCGAGGCCGCAGCGACGCCGATCCCCCTGGTCCCGCGTGAGATCCAGGGCGCCGCTCAGGAGGTGGTGCGCGGCATCGGCGGGTTGCTGGGCGGGCGGCGGCGCTGAGGATCAGAACTGCATCGACAGGCTGATCGATCCGAACTGCGCGCTTTCCCGCTGCGTCGTGAATTCCCGCGTGCGCGCGGCATAGGACAGCGTCAGCCGGCCGATCGGCGTGAACAGGGCGAAGCCCGCGGATGCCTCACCGACGAGGTATTCCTTGTCCACATGCCGGCTCTCGCGCCAGGTGTTGCCGTCGAGGAAGATGTCGTGCGCGACCACGCGTCCGTCGAAGCCGGCGAAGACGTACCAGCCCCAGCGCCGGACCGGTACGTAGAAGGTCGAGCCGGACACCGAGGGACGCATGCGCGGTGGGCCGAAATCGGCCATCAGGTCGTTGCCGATCCTGATCATCATCCCAGCCGAGGCATTGGTGGCCACATTGCCAAGGCTCGCCGTGAGGCTCGGCACGACGCCGACCGCGACATCGTCCCAGAACGGCTCGCTGTTGAAGCGCCATTGCCTCGTCAGGACGAGGTTCACGCCCGGCTCGTCCTTGAGCTGGTAGGCCCAGCCATAGGCGCGATCGATGTTGAGCCAGTCGTGAACGTTGTTCTGCGTCTGCTCGCCAAGCGCGCTGGGGCCGACGACGCCGAGCTGAAGCTCGATGCTGCCGTAGGAGGTGGGCGTGGTGGAGGACAGGCTGATCGAGCCGTAGAGCCAGCCGGCATAGGGCCGGTCCTGCGGGTTCGGATTGCGCAGCGTCGTGTCGTCCGGGGTGAAGATGTTCTGCCCGAAGGCGAGGCCCCAGCGCATGGCCCCGCCTGCGGGAAGCACGATGCCCGGCCCGTCCGCGATCCAGGAGGGCGGCGCGTAGGGCGCCGACCGCCAGGCCAATTGGAAGCCGCTGGTGTAGTAGCGGTCGGTGCCGGCGAAGGTGTCGTTCTCGTAGGTTAGCGTGAAGGTGCCGTAGGGCTCAGCCGGCCCTGGCACCGCGGCCGGCGTCTGGCCCAGGGCCGGCGCCGCGAGCAGCGCCAGGGCAAGCCCCGCAGCGGCATGCCGGACAGGGTTGCGATCGGCCATCATCGCGGCAGTCCTTCTGCAATGTCCGGCCATGGCAGCCGATGTCATTGATACGGCGCGAAGGCGGCTGCCGCCACGTCTCGTTCGCCGCCACCGCGCAGGGCGAGGCCCAGCAGCAGCCGCGCCTTCGGTCCCGACAGCACGCCACCCGGGATCGCGCCGCGCCGGATCAGGTCGATCTCGCCGCCCGGATAGCCATAGGTCTGCGCGAAAACCGGCCCGGTCGCGCAGCGCGAGGCGAGCACCACCGGCATTCGCGACGCGAGCGCGCCGACCGCCTCGGCCGCATCGGCCGGGACATGGCCGGCGCCCATGCCCTCGATCACAACTCCGGCATAGCCAAGCCCCGGCAGGGCGCCGAGCAGCCGGCCGTCATCGCCCATCGCCCAGCGCAGCAATGCGACCGGCGCCGGCGCGCCCTGTGCGGCCGACAGGGTCGGCTGGCGCGCGACGCGGGTGAGGATGCGCACCCGATCCTCCGCCACCAGGCCGAGCGGCCCGGCCATGGGCGAAGTGAAGGCCGAAGGCAGGGCGGTGTGCGACTTCTGCACGAAGCGCGCCGCATGGACCTCATCGTTCAGTACGGCCAGCGCGCCCAGCCCACGCGCCGCATCGGATGCCGCGACGCGCGCCGCGGCGAGCAGGTTTGCCGGTCCCTCCGCGCCGGGTGCGGCCGCGCCGCGCATCGCGCCCGTGACGACGACCGGCTTGCTGCCCGCCACCAGCAGGTCGAGCAGGAAGGCGGATTCCTCGATCGTGTCGGTGCCCTGGATGACGACGGCGCCGTCGAGGCCGTTGGCGAAGGCGGCTTCGATCCGTTGCGCGACATCGACCAGATGCCCCGGTGTCAGCGATGGGCTGGGCAGGCGCGCCGGGCTGTCGGCCTCGATCTGCGCGACCGTCGCGAGATCGGGCACCGAGGCGACCAGTTCCGCCGCACCGAGTTTCGGTGCGATCCCGCCCTCGGCGGACGGCACCATGGTGATGGTGCCGCCGAGCGAGAGCAGCAGGAGGCGCTTGCGGCTCACGCCTTGCCCCCGCGTGGGGTGATGCCGTCGGGGATCTCGCCGGGGCGATAGGCGGGCAGGCGGCTCGCGGGGATGATGGCGAGCGCGGCCAGCAGCGCCATCAGCAACAGGCCGATCTTCAGCGCCTGAAGCCGCGCCTCCGTGTTGACGCGCACCGCCTCGGCGACCTGCGCCGGGGCCGCGCCGGTGCGTTCCATGATGCCGAGCAGCCGGTCGTTGGAGACGAAGTTGATACTGTCGAGGTCGATCTGCGACACCACTGCCACCGGCAGCTGCGGGTTCTCGGCGATGCGGTACAGGATGCCGGCCGACAGTAGCCCGACCAGCAACGCACCGGCGACTGCCGTGCCGACGCCGGCCGCGAGGTTCTGCGTGGTGCCGCGCAGCGACCCGACATCCCCGGCCAGTTCCTTGGGCGCGGAGGTGACCAGCACGTTGAACACCAGCGTCACCAGCGCGCCCTGGCCGATGCCGAAGGTGATCAGGCCGAACATCACGGGAATGGCCGACCAGTCGTTGCGCACCACCCAGGCGAGCCACAGCAGGCCGACGATGCACAGCGCGAAGCCCCCCTGCGCGATGCGGCGCGGACTGACCTTGTCGTATAGCCGCACCACCAGCATCGCCGTGAAGAACACCGTCAGGTTGAACGGCATCATGGCGATCGCGGTTTCGATCGGCGTGCGCCCCTGCACGATCTGGATGTAGAGCGGCACCGTGAAGTTCAGCATGGCCTCGAGCCCGACCACGGTGAACATCGCATAGACCGCCGCGCGCTCCTCGCCCGAGGTGATGACGCGCAGGTCGAGCAGCGGCGTGCCGCCGCGCGCGGTGACGCGCCGGCACCAGGCGATGAAGGATTGCAACAGGATCGCGCCGACCACGATCATGATCGGCGCAGGGGACATGCCGAAGATGTCGAACGGCGCGCCGGGTCGCGCGACGCCGAGGCCCCAGCGGTTCAGGTTGTTGAAGCCGAACACGATCATGACGATCGCCGCCGCCGCCAGCACCACGCCCACCAGGTCGATCTTCACCTCCGGGCGGGCGTCCTCCGGCTTCAGCTTGAAGGACAGCAGGAACACGACGGCCGCGGCCACGACCAGGATGCCGAAGACCGGCCGCCAGCCGATGAACGTGCCGAGCATGCCGCCGATCAGGAAGGCGGCCACGCCCGCCGCGGCGCGCGCCGAGCCCAGTGCACCCACCGCCGTCGCCTGCTGCGCACCGCGATAGTGATGCGCGATCAGCGCCACAAGCGCCGGGACGATCACCGATGCGGCGAGCCCGGCGAGCAACTGCGCGCCGAGCATCACCGGTGCCGCCCAGGAGATCACCATGAGCACCTGCGCCATGGCGAAGACGCCGATCACGGCGCGGAACACCGCGGTCGATCCGAAGCGCTGCACAAGCTTCGCGCCCAGCATCACGAAGCCGGCGACGGACAGCGAATACATCACGATGCCGGTCGCCACCGTGGTCGGCGGCACGCCGAAGCTCGACACCATGCCGGCTAGCGAGACCGGCAGCGCGGCGACGTTGAAGGACATCAGCATCTGGCCGAGCGCGATGGCGATCATCGGCACCCAGGATTCCCGCGGTTCTGTGGCGGCTGCGCTGCTCATGGTTCTTGTTTCCCCCGTTTCCGGTTCAGGCCGCCGGTTGTGATGCGAATAGGTTGAGTCCGAGGCGCTCCGACAGGAAGCGCGTCACCAGCTGGCCACGGACGCTGTTGCCGGCGGCATCGAGCGGTGGCGAAAAGACCCCGAGCCCGCCCTTGCCCGGCGCGGTCGTGACCAGCCCACCGGCGACGCCGCTCTTGCCTGGCAGCCCAACCTCGTAGAGCCAGTCGCCCGATTGTTCATACAGGCCGGCCGTCGCCATCACGGCCAGCACGCGGCGGCAGCGATCCTCATCGACCACGCGTTCCTTCGTGACCGGGTTCACGCCACCATCGGCAAGCGTCGCGCCCATCACCGCGAGATCCCGCGCCGTGACATTCAGCGCGCATTGGCGGGTGTAGATGTCGGTCGCCTCGTCCGGGTCGGAATACATCCGCCCATAACCCTGTAGCAGCCTGGCGATGCCCTGGTTGCGCTGGTTGGTCGCGGCCTCGGATTCATAGACCTCCGCATCCATGGCCAGTTCGCGGCCCGCGAAGCGGGACAGGCCGTCGCGGATGAAACGCCAGCGTTCCTCGGCATTCGTCCCAGGCGCAAGGCTCGTCGCCGCGATCGCCCCGGCATTGACCATCGGGTTCATGGTGCGGTCGGCGTTCAGCTCGATCGCCATGACCGAGTTGAAGGGCAGGCCGGTGGCGTTGACGCCGACGCTCGCCCGCGCGCGGCCACCGCCCAGCGCCTGGCAGACCAGGGCGAAGACGAAAGGCTTGGAGATGGATTGGATCGAGAAGGCGCGATCGGTGTCGCCCACCGCATGGATCTCGCCGTCGACGCCGGCCACGCAGACGCCGAACCAATCCGCCGAAGCCTTGGCGAGGGCGGGGATGTAGTCCGCGACCTTGCCGTCGCCGACGCCGCGGTATCGGTCCCAGGCTTCCTGGACCAGCGTGTCCACCGCCGGATTGGGCGGCAGGTGGCCGGTTGAGACGGCCGCGGGGCCGAGGGATTCGTCGCTGTGCAGGCGATCATGCATCGCGGTTGTCTTCCGGATTCGCTTCCACCCTGGCGCGATACTGACACACCACGTGCCCGGAATGCTGCGGGTGATTGAAATGGCATGGTCGGTCGTGCGCCATGCCATCACCCGCCACGCTAGATGCCGCTGAATCCGTGGGGATCGGCCGAGAGTCCCGCGCCTGGACGACGCGTTCCAAACTGTCCCGGCGATCAGGGCGCCAGGATGGCCGCCACCGCGTCGGCGAGCCGGCCGGCCGCGCCACTCGCCGCAGCCACGAAGGCGGGCGTCGTGCCGTCGGTGATCGGCGTGGTGATTGCTTCGGTCCGCGCCACCTCGCGCCGGCGCGGCTCGCGCAGCGTCACGGCGATCTGCGCCGTCATCGCCAGCGTCTCCGGCGCGGCCTGGCCGAGGCGCTGCAGATTGACCTCCACCGTCGCCTCCGGCGTGACGGAGATGGCGCCGCCGGTGGCGAAGACATTCGAATTCGGCAGGCGCTGGGCGAGGTTCTCGACCAGCAGCCGCGTCATCATGGTGTCGAGGTTCTCTCCCCACCAGTCATTGCCCGAGACGTCGAGGCGATACTCGGCGACCGACCGCACGATCTGCACGCGGTCGAGGTAGCGCGCCAGCGAGACCTCCCGCACCGCCACGTTGCGCGGCCCGCCGCGTCGCGGCGTGCCGGCGACGGGTTGCAGCGTGTAGAGCGCCGGTTCGGGCGAGCGGCAGGCCGCCAGCAGGGCGAAGGCAGCGAGCGGCGCGGCGTCGCGGCGACGGAAGGTCATGCGGTCATTGCCCCTGCGTCGAGCGGCCCCGGATCAGCGATTCCGGGTTGCGGTTGAGCTGGTCCACAAGGCTGCGCAGCGACCGCGCGGCCACGGTGATCTGTTCGAGCATCCGGTCGAGGTCGCGATGGAACTGCGATTCGTCGCCATAGCCACGGCTGGCCGAGACGATCAGCCGGTTCGCCTGGGCGACGGTGCTGTTCAGGTTGGTCATGATCTGCGGCAGGGTGCGCAGCGCCGGCTGCAGCGAGGCATCGAGCCGGCGCATCGTTTCCTCCGCCGCCGCCAGCGTGCCCTGCAGCGCGGCGAGGGAGGCGCGCAGCTCGGGCCCGCGCACCAGCTCGTTCACGCCGGCGACCGTGTTGTCCACATTGCGGCCGATATCCGCCAGGGGCATCGCCTCGATGCCCGCCAGCACGCGGTTCACGCCATCCAAGATGGAGGCGAACTGGCCGGGGACGGTGGGCATGACGATGACATCGCCTTCCATCCGGATCTCGGCCGGCGCGGCGTTCTCGACCATCTCCAGCGCGATCTGCTGCTGGCCGGTGATCAGGTTGGCGCTCATCAGCCGCGCACGCATGCCCTGGCGCACCAGCAGCCGCGCGTTCTCGAGCACGCCGCGGGTGCGGGCATGGATCGATCCGGTGACGCGCTCGGGCTCGATCTCGTAGCGGACGGGCACGCGGAGCTGCTCGGTCGCGGGGTCGTAGGTCAGGTCGTAGCCCAGCACCTCCCCGATGCGCACGCCCTGGAAGGTGACGGCGGCACCGGGTGCGAGACCGGTGATGGAATCGGTGAAGTAGGACACCACTGGGACGCGGCGCGTGATCGCGGCGTTGTTGGCGGCCTCCTGGGTGGCGTAGAGGCGGAACACGTCGTTCTGCGCGACCGTCCGGCCATCGCGCGCGGCTTCCGGCGTCTCGAAGGCGATGCCGCCGAGCAGCAGCGCGCGCACCGATTCCAGTTGCAACTGCACGCCTTCGGCGCCGAGCCGCAGCGA
Source organism: Roseomonas sp. SRI_022 (assembly GCF_057586215.1). Classification (NCBI taxonomy): domain Bacteria; kingdom Pseudomonadati; phylum Pseudomonadota; class Alphaproteobacteria; order Acetobacterales; family Roseomonadaceae; genus Roseomonas; species Roseomonas sp. SRI_022. The sequence continues at coordinate 12,651 of NZ_JBYCZL010000044.1, read as the reverse complement.
GACGCCTGAGGCGTTCCAGAAGCGCGAACCTTCCCGCACATACTGGTCGAAGGGCGCGCGGATGAAGGCGTGGATGGTCACGCTCTGCGCCATGTCCGCGAGGTCCCAGCCCATCACCTGCCCGACTTCGAGGTCGCGGTAGAAGATCGGCGAGCCGAGGCTGATCGAGCCGAGGCGATCGGCGCGCAGCCGGAAGGTGCGGCCCGGTTCCTGGGCCGTCAGCAGCGGCGGGTCCTCGAGTCCGGTGAAATGGCGTTCCGGCTGGCCGCTCGCGGTCGGAGCCGGCGCGATCTGGATGTAGGAGCCGGAGAGCAGCGTATCGAGGCCCGAGATGGAGCCGGCGAAAAGTCGCGGCTTGACCACCCAGAAGCGGGCATTCTCGTTCAGCAGCGGTTCGGCGGCGCGCGTCGTGCGCACCGTCATGGTGACGCGTTCCAGGTCGGGCGTCAGCGCGATCTCCTGCACCGTGCCCATCACCACGTCGCGGTAGCGGAGTTGGGACTGGCCCGCCGTCAGCCCCTCCGCCCCGCGGAAGGTGATGGTGATGGTCGGGCCGCGCTGCGACCAGCTATGCCAGACGAGGAAGCCGGCGATCAGCGCGGTGACGATCGGGATCGCCCAGATCGGCGACAGCCACCGGCTGCGCCCGACCTTCGCGGTCACCTTCGCCTCGGGATGGTCGAGTGCCATCAGTCTGTCTCCACCGCGTCGCCGTTGCGCCCGGCGGCATCCCACATCAGCCGCGGGTCGAACCCCTCGGCGGCGAGCATGGTCAGGATGACCACGCCGCAGAAGGCGATCGCGCCCATACCGGGCTCGATGCTGACCACGTCGCCGAAGCGCACCAGCGCCACGAGGATCGTCACCATGAAGATGTCGATCATCGACCAGCGGCCGATCGCATTCACCGCGAAATACAGCTTGCCACGGTCACGCAGCCGGACCCCCGATCCGCGCTGCGTCGAGACCAGCAGCAGCACCATGCCGATGATCTTCAGCATCGGTACCGCGACCGAGGCGAAGAACACCAGCAGCGCGAGCGGCCACATGCCGCCGTCCAGCAGTTCGACGACGCCGCCGAGGATGGTGCTGGGCTGGCCCGAGCCGAGTTGGATGAATTGCAGCACCGGATAGGCATTGGCCGGCACGTACAGGATCGCCGCCGCGATCAGCAACGCCCAGGCGCGCGGGATGGCGTCGGGCTTGCGCGCATGCAGCGCGCTGCCGCAGCGTGGGCAGCGCTCGTCATGGTCGTGCGGCAGGCTGACCAGCCCGCAGGTGTGGCAGGCCACCGCGCCATCGGCCGGGGAGGCGAGCGCCGTCGCTGCGTGGTCGATCTCGTCGCGCGGCACGCCGCGGCGTTCCATCTCGTCCCACACCGCCTGGCGGTCCAGCACCGCCTCGGCAGCGATCATCGTCAGCATCAGCAGCGCCATGGCGTAGAGTGCCACGCCGATCTCGATGTGCACGAGATCGACCAGCTTGGTGTAGGCCACCGCCACGCCGAGCAGGAAGACCTCGACCATCGACCAGGGCCGCAGGTGCTCGACCAGCGCATAGACGCGGCGGATGTGGCGTGGTGGCCGCGGCAGCCGCAGCCCGGTCAGCACATAGGTCATGGCCACCAGCTTCGCGACCGGCGCGAGGACAGTGGTGGCCAGCACGACGATCGTCAGTTCCCACAACCCGCTGCGGCCGAGATCGACCGGGCCGGTGAACAGGCTCGCCTGGCGCACCATGCCGGCGGTGCTGACCGTCATCAGCGACATCAGGCAGGCTACGGCGAAGATCGACAGCGCTGCGAGGTTCAGCGCCAGCGCCCGCCCCAGCGGGTCGATGCGCGCGCGCCGCAGCACCGTCTCGCAGCGAACGCAGCGCGCCGCCTGGCCTGGCAGCAGCGACGGCAATTTCTGGAACTGCCCGCAGCTCGCGCATTCGCACAGCCGGGCGGATGTCCGCCAGGCTTCGAGGGCGTGGGCCGTGGCGCCGCCGGCGGTCGGGGCTGCAAGGGTCATGCGGCCGCTTTTACTCCGTCCCGGCGGCTGCACCACGCGAGAAGTCTATCCGAAATCGTCAGGGTCCGCCGGCGCGGCGGACCGCGAGGGCGACCGCGGCCGGCACCGGTTCGATGATCGGCACGGCCAGGCGCGGCCGCAATGCCGCGGCGGCGGCGGCCAGCGGACCGCCGCCGATGATGATAGCGTCCGGCGCGGCCTCGGCCATGGCGCTGCCGATCGCGGCCTCCAGGGCCGCTTCGAGCCGTGCCGGATCGGCCATGAGGTTGCTCGCATCGCCCGGTGTCAGCCAGGCGCCCGCGAAGGCGGCGGCGTGGCCATAGGCCTCGACGCGGGCGGCCATGGCGTCCGCCAGCAGCGGCGTGGTGGTGACGATGGCGAAGCGGCCATGGGATGCTGCCTCCGCCATCGCGGCTTCCGCGATGCCGGTCACGGGGACCGGCGCCGTCGCGCGGATGGCGGCAAGTCCCGGATCACCGAAGGCGGCGATGATGACGCCGCCATAGGGCGCGAGATCCATGCCCGCGAGCAGCGCCTGCACGGCATCCGCCGCCACTGCGAGCATCGCCGGGTCGAGGATCAGGGGGACGCCGGTCGCGGCGGTCGCGCCGTCGATCGTGACGCCAGGCGGCGCCGCGGCGCGCGCGATGCCCAGCATCAGCTCGGTCGTGCGGGCATTCGTGTTGGGGTTCACGAGAAGCAGCCGCATGGCATCTCCTGCAAGGCCGCGCCGCGCGGCATCGGGTCATGGCGACGCAGCCTAACCAGCCGCAACGCGCCGGACCAGGGCCGGCCCTGCTGCGCGCCATGCCGGACCATGCCACGCTGCCGCCGAGCAAGAGGGAGCGTGCGCGCATGAGCAACCGACTGGCGATCGGCAGCATCACGCCATCGTCCAACCGCGTCGTGGAACGCACCCTGGCGGGCATCCTGCCGGCTTTTCCCGCGATCGACAGCTGCGTCGCGCGCATCACCTATTACGGCGCGGGCCTCGGCCAGCCGAAGGATGGCTATGACGAGGCGGCTTACCGGCAGGCGGCGTGGAACCTCGGCCATGCCGGGGTCGGCGTGGTGTGCTGGAACGGTTCGCGCGGCGCGGGCCTCGGCCTCGACGCCGATCGCAGGCTTGTCGCGGTGATGGCCGAGGCGGCGGGCTGCCCGGCGACGACGACCGCGCTTGCGACGCTGCGCCTGTTGGACGGCTTTGGCGCGCGGCGCGTCGGCATCGTCACGCCGGGCGAGGCGGGTGACGCCGCGACGGCGGCGGCGGGCCTCGGCCGCGTACCGGCCGGGATCCGCTCGCTCGGCCTGGCGGGCAACCACGAATCCGCTGCCGTGCCCGTGTCGCGCATCATCGCGCTGGCGCGGGAGGTCGCGGCCGAGGGACGCCCCGATGCCATCCTGCTCTGGAGCACGAACCTGCCGGGTTTCGAGGCGGCCGCGCCGCTGGAGGCCGAGCTCGGCATCCCCGTGATCGATGCCGCCGCGGCGGGCGTCTGGGCCTGCCTGCGGGAGGTCGGCGCGGACATGACCGACGCCGCGCCGCTGGGACGGATCTTCACCATGGCGTGCTGAAGCGCGGCCGTCTGGTCGGCGCTTCGCCGCCGTCCTAGGCTCCGATGCAGGGAAGGATGTCCATATGAAATGGCAAGGCGGCGGCTGGGATCTCGAGATCCTCGTGAATGGCTATCCGGGCAAGGCCGTGCCGCATGGTGGCCTAGGTTGGAGCACGGTGGTGCTGTTACGCGGGCATGGCCGCGTCGTGGTGCTGGACGGTGGCGGCTATGGGCTGCGCAAGGTGCTGGGCGGCATGCTCAAGGAACGGGGCCTCGCGCTGGGCGACGTGACCGACCTGTTGCTAAGCCATGCGCACCACGACCATTCGGTGAACTGGCCGATGTTCCGTGAGGCGCGCATCCATATCGGCCGCAAGGAACTCGCCTGGGCGCTCGGCGTGCCCTGGGGCGAGACCGCGGTGCCCGAGCACGCCATTGCCGCCTTGTCGAAATGGCCGACGCTGCAGTTGATGGATGACGGACAGGAGGTGCTGCCGGGCATCACCGCGCATCTCGCCCCGGGTCACACGCCGGGCCACCTGATCTTCGTCATCGCCGGCAGCGGCCGGGATTGCGTGCTGCTGCAGGATGCGGTGAAGAACCGCGTCGAGCTGACCACCCGCACCACCGACATGACCTACGACCCGGCAGTCAGCCGTGCGACGATCGACATGGTGTGGGAGATCTGCCGCGCCCGCCCGGGCTGCCTGCTCATCCCCGGCCATGACCTGCCGATGACCGTCGAGAACGGCGTGCCGCGCGCCTTCGGCAAGCACCACGCCGCGATCCGCGGCTGGTTCGGCACCACGCTCGACGAGATGACGCGCTTCGACCTGGCGCCGCTGGAACCCGAGCCCTCACCCGAAGGAGCGACACCATGACGCATGCCTCAGCCCTCGGCATCGCGCCGATCGAGGCTTCGGTGAGCGAAGCCGAATGGCAGGCGCGCATCGATCTCGCCGCGTGCTACCGGCTGTGCGACCGCTACGGCATGTCGGACATGATCTACACCCACATCACGACGCGCGTGCCGGATGCGCCGGGGCAGTTCCTGATCAATCCGAACGGCCTGCTGTTCAGCGAGATGACCGCGTCCTCCCTGCTGAAGGTGAATGAGGATGGGGAGGTGCTGTATCGCCCCGACCTGCCCTACGGGTTGCACCCGGCGGGCTTCACCATCCATTCCGCGATCTACCGCGCGCGGCCCGATGCGGCGGCGGCGATGCATACCCACACCATCGCCGGCATGGCGGTCAGCGCGCTGAAATGCGGGCTGCTGCCGCTGACCCAGACGGCGACGCGCTTCTATGGCCGCACCGCCTATCACGATTTCCGCGGGCCGGAGCGCGATCCGTCCGAGCGCGACCTGCTGGCGAAGTCGCTCGGCAGCCTCAACTACTGCATCCTGCGCAACCATGGCCTGCTGACCGTCGGCGAAAGTGTCGCCGAGGCCTTCATCGCCATGTGGGGGCTGGAGCGCGCCTGCCAGGCGCAGCTCGCCGCCATGGCCTGCAACACCGAGCTCGAGATGCCGAGCCCGGAGGTCGTGGAGAAATCCTGTTCCATGTACGCACCCGGCAATTCGCGGAAATACGGCCCGCTCGAATGGCAGGGCCTGCTGCGCATGCTCGACCGCACCGATCCTGACTTCCGCGATTGAACGAACAGGAGACGACCCTTGGCTTATTCCCCCCAAGCCCGCCGCGACCGCATCAAGCCGAACTTCCCCAAGCTGGTCGAGATGACCAGTGAGTATGTCTATGGCGATGTCTGGGAACGGCCGCAGCTGTCCAAGCGCGACCGCAGCATGGTGACGATTGCGGCGCTGACTGCGCTCGGCTGGCGCGACCAGCTGGAAGGCCATATCGGACGCGGCCTCGCCAACGGCCTGACGCGGGAGGAGGTGAGTGAGGTCATCACCCATCTTGCCCTCTATTCCGGTTGGCCGTCCGCGATGACCGCCGCGCATGTCGCGACCGAGGTCTTCGAGGCCGAGGACAAGGCGAAGGGCTGATACCATGAAGGTGGGTTTCATCGGCCTCGGCACCATGGGCGCCTTCATCGCGGCCAATCTGCAGAAGGCCGGGCATGACTTGGTGATCCACGACATCCGGCGGGAGGCCGGTGCGAACCGCCTGGCTGCCGGCGCCGTCTGGGCCGACAGCCCGAAGGCGGTCGCCGAGCAGAGCGAGACCATCTTCACCTCGCTGCCCGGCCCGAAGGAGGTCGAACCCGTCGTCTTCGGCGCCGATGGCATCCTCGCCGGCGTGAAGCCGGGCGCGGCCTATTTCGACCTTTCCACCAACTCGCAGGCGCTGGTGCGCCGCTTTGCCGAGGCGCTGGCCGAGAAAGGCGCCTTCGGCTTCGACGCGCCGGTCAGCGGCGGGCCGAAGGGGGCCGAGACCGGGCAACTCGCCATCTGGGTCGGCGGCGACCGGGCTGTCTATGAACGGTTCAAGCCGGTGCTCGACGCCTTCGGCGACCAGGCGCGCTACATCGGGCCGATCGGGTCAGCCACCGTCGCGAAGCTCGTCCACAACATGGCCGGCTACGCCATCCAGACGGTGATGGCGGAGGTCTTCGCAATGGGCGTGAAGGCCGGGATGGATCCGCTGGAATTGTGGACGGCGGTGCGGCAGGGCGCGCTTGGCCGTAAGCGCACCTTCGACCGCGTGGCGGACCAGTTCCTGGTGGACAAGTACGACCCGCCCGCCTTCGCACTGAAGCTCGCGCACAAGGATGTGTCGCTGGCCGTGAACATGGGCCGCGAGCTCGGCGTGCCGATGCGCCTGTGCAACCTGACGCTCGAGGACATCAACGAGGCGCTGAACCGCGGCTGGGACAATCTCGACAGCCGTGTGCCGATGAAGCTGCAACTCGAACGCGCGGGGGTGGCGATCGCCTGCGACCCGGCCGCGGTGCAGGCAGTGCTCGACGCCGACAAGGCGGGCTGATGACCTACAAGGTCTTTGCCCTGCGCTACGCCAGACGCGATGCGCGCCGGCACGAGCATTTCATCGGCGGCGACCCGCATGATGCACCGATGCCGATGGACTACTTCGTCTGGGCGATGGTGAATGCGGATCGCACCGTTATCCTCGACACCGGCTTCACCGAGCCGGTTGCGCGCAAGCGCAAGCGCGAATGGCTGCGCTGCCCGGTGGACAGCCTGTCGCTGCTCGGCATCGATCCCGACAGTGTCGAGGACGTGGTCATCTCCCACCTCCACTACGACCATGTCGGCACCTTCCACAAATTCGCCAAGGCCCGCTTCCACCTCCAGGAGGCGGAGATGCACTACGCCTGCGGCCACTACATGAAGCACCACAAGCTGCGCCATTCCTTCGAGGTCGAGGACGTCGCCGGCATCATCCGCATGACCTATGCCGACCGCGTGGTGTTCCACGATGGCGATGCGGAACTCGCCCCAGGCATCACGTTGCATTCGGCGCCTGGCCATTCGGCCGGGCTGCAATGCGTGCGCGTCGACACGGATCGCGGCCAGGTCGTCCTTGCCTCCGACGTCACGCATTTCTACGAGAATCTGGAGACGGGCCGGCCCTTCACCACGCTGTTCCACCTGGGCGGCATGCTGGATGGCTTCGATCGGCTGCGCGCCTTGGCGCCAAGCCCGCGCCACATCGTCCCCGGCCACGACCCAGAGGTGATGCACCGCTACCCCGCTGTGCCTGGCCTCGAAGGCATCGCCGTCGAACTGCACAGGAACCCCACGGCATAGATCAGGGCGCACCGTCGCGCCCGGCACCTGGAAGCGGCATTCCAAATGACACTGTCATTTGGCGGGGTGGTTTGGAGGGGCAGCGCCCCTCCAATTCCGTCATCCCATCCGCGCCGCCAGCGCCTCACGCTCCCCGGCTGTCATATGCAGGCCGAGCTTCGACCGCCGCCACAGGACGTCCTCGGCTGTCTGCGCCCATTCGTGCCGCTGCATCCAGGCGAGTTCTCGCTCGGTCAGCCCGCCGCCGAGCGACGCGCCAAGGGCTTCGAACGACGTCGCGCCGTCGAGCATCAGGTCCAGTTCCGACCCATAGGTCCGCACCAGCCGGTGCAACACCGCCGGCGGCAGCCAGGGGTGGCGGCGCCCTGCCTCGGCCTCGAAGCCCGGCAATCCGCCAGGGCCGAGATCGCCCCCCGGCAGGGCCGCCGTTCCGGTCCAGGCCGCGCCGGCGTCACGCCCCGCTGCCTTGGCGATGCGCTCGACTGCTTCCTCGGCCAGCCGGCGATAGGTCGTGATCTTGCCGCCGAGCACCGAAAGCAGCGGCGCGCCCGGGCCGGCATCCATCTCCAGCACATAGTCGCGCGTCACGGAGGATGCGTCGGAGGAGCCGTCATCGTAGAGCGGCCGCACGCCGGAATAGGTCCAGACGACATCCTCCGGCCGCGGCGCGCGGCGGAACTGCTCGGCGACCGCCGCGCAGAGATAGTCGATCTCCGCGCCCGAGGCGGAGGCCTGGCGCGCATCGCCCTCGAAGGCGATGTCGGTGGTGCCGATCAGCGAGAAGTCGCGCTCATAGGGAATGACGAAGACCACGCGCCGGTCGTCGTTCTGCAGCAGATAGGCCTGCGTCCCGTCATGCAGCGCGGGCACGATGATGTGGCTGCCCTTGATCAGCCGCACCTTGCCGCGCGGCTTCTGCCCGGTACGGCCGAGCGCGTCCAGCACCCAGGGCCCGGCGGCATTCACCAGGACGCGGCAGTGCAGCGTCTCGCGCGTGCCGTCCGCGGCCTCGGCGACCACCTCCCAGCCTTCGGGGCCGCGCTTCGCCGCCAGCATCGCAGTGCGCGTGCGGATATCCGCGCCGCGTGCGGCGGCATCGCGGGCATTCAGCAGCACCAGCCGCGCATCCTCCACCCAGCAATCCGAATAGGCGAAGGCGTTTGTGATGTGCGGGTCGAGCGGCGCGCCATAGGGATGGGTGCGGCAGTCGATCGCCTCATGCGCCGGCAGGCTGACGCGGCGTGCGAGGCTGTCATACAGGAACAGCCCGGCGCGGATCATCCAGCGTGGGCGCATCTCCGGCCGGTGCGGCAGCACGAAGCGCATCGGCCAGACGATGTGCGGCGCGATGCGCAGCATCACCTCGCGCTCGGCCAGAGCCTCCCGCACCAGGCGGAACTCGTAGTGCTCCAGGTAGCGCAACCCGCCATGGATCAGCTTGGTCGAAGCCGATGACGTCGCGCTGGCGAGGTCGGCGCGTTCCAACAGGCAGACCGAGAGGCCGCGCCCCACGGCGTCGCGCGCGATCCCGCTTCCGTTGATGCCGCCGCCGACGATGACGATGTCGTAGAGCCTGCTGTCCATCGCGATCCTTCCCTGCGCGTTGATACCAACCCCGGCGGCGCTTCGGAATGATCATTGGCGTTTTCATGGGTGTGGGATTGCGGGCAGGGGCTGGATCATGGGGCCCACGGGGCCGCCGGGTGGCTGGCGCCGCGCGCGAGCGGGGGCGGAACGCGAAGCCAGCCGCGCGGGCTACCGGCGATTCGGGTGGCCGTGAGCTTGCGCCTGCACCTTCACTGCAGGCCGACGGCGTGCGCGAGCCTCGCACGGCAGGCGCTGCCCGAGGTTTCCATCGGCGGCTCGGCCAATTGCCGCAGCACGGAGCCCACGCCGCCGCCGGGCTGCATCACCGTGAAGTTGCCGCCCCGGCCGGGATCCACCGACCCGAAGCCCTTGGTGACCCAGCAGGACAGGGGCGGCGACACGAATTCCCCCGCCACCACGATGGCGAGCAAGACCGCCAGGATGCGAATGAGGTTGCGCAGCATGCCGATCCTCCTGCCCGTTCACCGCCCTGGCGGGTGTCCCCACATATCCGCCAAGGCGCGGAAGGCAGGCGATGGACTGACGCGCCGAACCACGGCCGCGCGCACCGGGGGATGCGGCACGGCGGGTCGGACGTCACCGCCGAGTCCCCCTCCATCCGGCGGCGAGCCTAAGGCCGGACCGGTGTGCCTGTAACGCGCAAAGCGGGGCGAGTGCCGGAAGGTGCCGGCAACGAAAAGCCGGCCGGGGTCGCCCCCGGCCGGCCATGCCGCGCCATGATGGATGAAGCGCTCAGCCGCGCTTGTTGGCCGGCACGAAGTCGCGCGCCGCCGCGCCCGTGTAGATCTGGCGTGGGCGGCCGATGCGCTGGGACGGATCCTCGATCAGTTCCTTCCACTGGCTGACCCAGCCCACGGTGCGCGCCACCGCGAACAGCACGGTGAACATCGAGGTCGGGATGCCCATCGCCTTGAGGATGATGCCCGAATAGAAATCCACGTTCGGATACAGCTTGCGGCTGATGAAGTAGTCGTCGGACAGCGCGATCCGCTCCATCTCCATCGCCATGTCGAGCAGCGGCTCATCCTTGATGCCGAGCTCGGCGAGCACTTCGTGGCAGGTCTCCTTCATGATCTTCGCGCGCGGATCGAAGTTCTTGTAGACCCGGTGGCCGAAGCCCATGAGCTTGGTGTGGGAGTTCTTGTCCTTCACCTCGGAGATGAACTGCGGGATGTTCTCCGGGCTGCCGATCTCGGCGAGCATCTTCAGCACCGCCTCGTTCGCGCCGCCATGCGCCGGGCCCCACAGCGCGGCGATACCCGCGGCGATGCAGGCGAAGGGGTTCGCACCCGTCGAACCGGCGAGACGCACGGTGGAGGTCGAGGCGTTCTGCTCATGGTCCGCATGCAGGATCAGGATGCGGTCCATCGCGCGCGACAGGATCGGGTTGTTGACGTACGGCTCCGCCGGCACGCCGTTCAGCATGTAGAGGAAGTTCTCCGCGTAGCCGAGGTCGTTGCGCGGATACATGAAGGGCTGGCCGATCGAATACTTGTAGGCCCAGGCCGCGATGGTCGGCACCTTGGCGATCAGGCGGAAGGCCGCGATGCGGCGCTGGTCCGGATCGTTGATGTCGAGGTTGTCGTGGTAGAAGGCGGCCATCGCGCCGACCACGCCGCACATCACCGCCATCGGGTGCGCATCGCGGCGGAAGCCGTCGAAGAAGCGGCGCAGCTGCTCATGCAGCATGGTGTGGCGCGTCACGCCGGTGTGGAACGCCTCGTATTCCGCCTTGTTCGGCAGGTCGCCGTTCAGCAGCAGATACGCGACCTCGAGGAAGGAGGACTGCTCCGCCAGCTGCTCGATCGGGTAGCCGCGATACAGCAGCACGCCCTCATCGCCGTCGATGTAGGTGATGGTGCTCTCGCAGGACGCCGTCGCGCCATAGCCGGGGTCGTAGGTGAAGATCCCGAGATCGCCATACAGCTTGCGGATGTCGGCCACCTGCGGCCCGAGCGTCCCGCCGAGCAGGGGCAGGGTGGTGCTCTTGTTGGAACCATCGAGCGTGACGGTGATCGAGCCGGTGGCCTTGCTGGTCATTCAGGAACTTCCTCAACCCGTTCGGGGGCGCGCGGAAAGGATCGCGCCGGTCATGATGCAGCGCAAGATAATGGCCTGTCGCCTGGATTGGCAAACCCACCCGCAACCCCGTTGCGGGGTGGGGTCATTCCCGCCCGCGCCAGTCCTGGGGCAGGCCGGTCCGGTTCGCCCAGAGACCGCGATCACCGCGCCGGGCGGTCGCCTCGGCCGAGCGCATGGCGCCGCCGGTCGCCACGGCGAAGCCGCCGCCGACCAGCGTGCGCCCGAGATCGGCGCCATCGACCTCGCAATGCCCGACGCCACGGCCGAAGGCGTCGCGCCCGGTGATGCGGCAGGTGACGGCGCGGCCGCCGATCATGCGCATCAGCGCCGCGGCCGATGCGCCGCCGCAGTCGAAGCCTTCGCCATCGGGACGGCGGCAGGTCTCGCCGCGCATCGGCGCCGCGATGCCGGACAGCCGCACCACGCGTTCGCCAAGTGCCAGCGTCTCACCATCGACGATGCGGATATCCGCCGCGGCGGCCTGCCATTCGCGATCGGCTGGTGCGGAGCCGAAAAGATTGGTGGGGAGGCCGAGCGCGACCAGCAACGGCGTGGCCACCGCCGCCGAGATCAGCAGGGCCGCGCCGCGCATGCGGGGCCGCGCCCTGCGCCCTTTGAAGATACGCCGTCGTTCGAGCACGTGGGATCGTTAGACCGACCCGACGGGGGGCCGCAACCGGACTCGCGCAGCTTTTTCGGCAATACGGATTCTGCGCCACACGTATTGCGCGAGGGCTACCGCAAGAATCTCGCCTAGCCCTCTGACCAGAAACGATCCTTGCCGTGCAGCCGCCGCCAGGCCTGCAAGGCGTCGCCGCGGCTGGCGGCGACCCGTGCTTCGCTCCAGCCCTCGACCACGCCCACCGCCCAGGCGCGCCCGCCATCGCCGGGCCTGGCCAGCCGGGCCGCCAGCCCGCGCGCCACGGCCGCGTCATTGGCGAGGCCGAGCCCCTCCTGCAACGCCGCCACGCGGCGCAGGAAGCGGCGGCCGGCCTTGGCGCCGAACACCGGGGCGAAGACCTCGGCCGCGTAGCGCAGCCGCTTGCCGTCCAGGCGCAGCTCATGCAGCGCCTCGGCCGACAGCGCTTCGAAGTCGCCGCCGGCGCGGCGCAGCTTCTGCCAGCGCCGGTCCAGGACCGAGCGGCCGAACGCGGCGACGGGCGCGTCGAGGACCTCAAGGCGCGGCGGCTCCGCATCCTCCCGCCAGGGCTTCGCCAGCAGCATCGCCACCAGGTCGATCAGCAACAGCCGCCAGGGCGCACCGCCCAGCATGACGAGCACGGCGGCATAGGCATCCCGGCGCTGCACTTCGGCGGCGCGGCGCAGCCCGGCGATGCGCTTCTCCTCCGGGAAGGCCTTCTCGACCTGGCGCACGATGCCGCCGAGGAAGACATCCCAGTCGCGCGCGGGGCCGAGCACCGTCAGCACCTCCCGCAATTGCGCATCGATCGTCCGCAGCGCGGTGCAATCCGTCGCCGCGCGGAAGACCCGGAAGACTGAACGCAACCGCCGTAGCGCGACCCGCGTCTGGTGCACCGGCTCCGGCGAGGCGTCGGGCTGGATGCGGGCGGATTGCTGGCGCACCACCTCGACCAGGTGCCCGGCGGCGGCCAGGAAGGCGTCCTCGGCCGTCGCGGCGGCGGAGGTATCG